>JAGVTS010000117.1 GCA_019136685.1 Bacillota bacterium
GCCGACGTGGGAATCGCCATGGGCGGGCTGGGGTCGGACGCGGCCATTGAGGCCGCCGACGTGGTGATCATGGACGACAATCCTGCCCGTATCGCCGACGCCATCGAGATCGCACGCCGCACTCGCCGAGTAGTGGTGGAGAATATCGCATTCGCCCTGGCAGTGAAAGCAGCAGTGCTAGCCCTGGGCGCCATGGGGATCGCCAGCATGTGGAGCGCCGTGTTCGCCGACGTTGGCGTTGCGCTCATCGCGGTGCTCAACGCTATGCGGGCTTACGGTGGGCGAAAAGCGTTTTCTCCTGCCAGAAGCGCGTGACCCGGCGCCCGCAGGCCTCGAGAGAGGTCACTAGGCCCACGCTGGCGATGCTGTGCTCAGGTTCGTCATCGAGAGCCTGCGTGAGAAGGGGGATAGCCAAGTCCGGTCTGCCCAAGGCAACGCCATATAACGTGGCTAGCAGCACACCTAGGTCGGCGTCGCCGGCCGTTTCCGCCTCCATTCCTTTTGCGCATTCGAAGGCATCCTCGTTACAACCCGCGCCCGCCAGGGCGATTCTTCGGATTTTTTGTGCGGCGAGGAGGAATTGGGCTACCGCGGGTCGAATTACCACGTGACAAATGAACAAAACCGAACAAACGGCCAATATCGAACATCGGCACGAAGACGGTCGGAGGTGATCCAGATGCTCGCTGAGGAGCGCAGGCATCGCATAGTCGATTTCCTGCAGCAGCGCGGCAGCGCGCAAGTACCTGAACTGGCCGGAATGCTTCGCGTCTCTGAGATGACCATTCGCAGAGATCTACGACAACTAGAGTGTTTGGGCCTGCTCAGACGTACCCATGGCGGTGCGGTGGCCAATGACAGGCTGCTTGTGGAGACGCCATACCGCGCCAAACGGCACGAGCATGTTCGGCAGAAACAGGCCATTGCAGGAGCTGCTGTGGCTCTGATAAAGCCGGGAGAAAGCATAATCCTGGATGCCGGCTCGACGACCTACTTCATCGCCATGCTCCTGAAGAATCGGCCCCCCGACAGTCTCACCGTTGTCACCAACGATATATGTATCCTCTATGAGCTATCGGATTGTCCGTCGCTCACTTTGATAGGCACGGGAGGTACTGTGCAGCAGGGTGTCTACTCCATGATCGGAAGCCATGCTGAAGGCTTCCTTCGGACGATCCGGGCCGACCGGGCCTTCATCGGCGCCCACGCTATCGACATGGAAATCGGCCTCATGTCTCCAAACCCCGAGAAGGCGAGCATCAAGGGCCTACTGTGCACGGCGGCCAGCAATACGCACCTTGTTGTGGATAGCAGCAAATTCGGGATGGGCTCTCTTGTTGAAGTCAGGCGGTTGAACCAGTTCACTTCGGTCATCACCGACGACGATCTTGCCGCAGACCGCAGAGAGGACCTGGAGCGACAGGGCGTACGCCTTGTTTGTGTGTGAGAGGGGAGATTTTGAATGCCAAGATTGGCAGTTATTGCTGACGACCTCACCGGCGCGAACGCCACTGGGATTCTCTTTGGCAAGCGAGGTTTCCGCGCGATTTCGTCTTTGGGGGGCGCCCAATGCGGTCTGCCAGGTGATCCCGACGTGATAGTAGTAACTACCGAGAGCCGCGCGATACCGCCGACTGAGGCATACAGGCGCGTATACCAAGCGGCCAAAGACCTGCTGGGGCTGGGAGTGCAACATTTCGACAAACGGATCGACAGCACGCTCAGGGGTAATATGGGAGCAGAGATTGACGCTCTGCTACAGGCCTTGCGAGAGCAAGGTACGGATGCAATGGCTGTAGTGGTGGCGGCGTTTCCCGGCAGCGGGCGATCCACGGTGGGTGGTTATCACCTAGTGGGTGGAGTGCCTCTGGAGCTAACGGGTGTTGCAAATGACCCTACCTGCCCCATTCGTAGCTCATCGCTTCCATATCTGTTATCTGCGCAGAGCCGGAATTCGGTAGGAGTCATCTCCCTGTCTACAGTGCTTCGGGGAAGCCGGGCTGTGGCGGATGCACTTCGGGTCCTCTACTCCGACGGGAACAGGGTTATTGCCGTAAACTGTGTCGCCGACGCCGACTTGGAAACCATCGCCCACGGCGCTGCGCAGTGCGGGCTGCCAGTGGTTTCGGCCGATCCGGGCCCCTTCGGCGCCGCGCTCGCAGCCGCACTATTCCCGAGCCCACGGCCTACTTCCGGGCGCGTGCTGGCCGTGGCCGGGAGCGTGACCGCACAAACCCGCGAACAGCTCAAGGTGCTGCAATCGAGCATTCCATGCACGTCTGTGCACGTGAACGCTGAGGCGCTCGCGCGTGGAGGGAACCTTGCGGCAGCCGAAGCCGACCGGGCGCTAGAATCTGTGACGGACTCCGCGGCAAATACGCCTGTTCTGTGCCTGCATACAGTCTCAGATTCAGAGGACGTTCTCGACATCGGGGCGCTCGCAGCCGAGTTGGGCGCTGCGCCGGCCACTGTCGCCTGCAATATCGCAGACGGTCTAGCCCAGATCGCAGTTGCGTCTTTGGCTGAGATGGGGCGGTCGGGCGTGGGTGTCTATGGTACCGGGGGCGACATCATAGCTGCTCTCTGTCGAGCGTGCCGCGCTCAAGGGATCGAGCTGATTGATGAGGTCCTGCCGCTGGCCACGTATGGACGGCTTGTGGGTGGTCAGTATTCGGGCCTACCCCTGGTGACCAAGGGAGGACTGGTAGGGGGGCCCGATGCGGCTCTGGCGTGTGTGGATTATCTTATCAATAGCTTGGAGGAGCGTGCATGACTCGTCCCGTTATCGGCATTACCATGGGAGATCCGGCGGGTATCGGCCCGGAGATTGTAGTAAAGGCTCTGAACAACCCCGACATGTACGACATATGTCGTCCTCTCATACTGGGCGACGCCGGCGTCATAGCGAAAACGGCGGAGGCGCTCGGAGTGAGATCGAAGATCCATCCGACAACCCATCCTGAGCTAGGCCGGTATGCGCACGGGGTCCTGGACGTGTACGATCTTCACAACGTGGACACCGATCGTCTTCGGGTAGGTCAGGTCCAGGCCATGGCCGGTCAGGCGGCCTATGAGTACATCGAGGCATCGGTACGTCTCGCGATGGCAGGATCCATTGCTGCAGTGGCCACTGGCCCTATCAACAAGGAGTCTATTCGCGCTGCCAGTGTTCCGTTCATCGGACACACGGAGATGTACGGGGAGTTGACCGACACTGGCGACCCCCTCACCATGTTCCAGGTCCTGGGGCTCAAGATTTTCTTCTTGACTCGCCACGTATCACTGGCCGAGGCCATACGGCTGATCACCAGGCAGCGCCTGCTCGACTACATTGAGCGCTGCACAGAAGCCCTGGTGCGTCTGGGCGTGGAACAGCCGACGCTGGCAGTTGCCGGGTTGAACCCGCATTCTGGCGAGCATGGTCTTTTCGGCGATGAAGAGACCCGGGAGATTGAGCCTGCGGTGGCTGAGGCAAAGGTCCGGGGCCTCCTGGTCGCAGGCCCCATTCCGGCGGATTCAGTCTTCCATCTGGCGAAGATGGGACGCTTTGACGCTGTCCTATCTCTGTATCATGACCAGGGTCACATCGCCGCGAAGACCCTGGATTTCGAACGTACAGTCAGTGTGACCTGCGGCTTGCCTTTCCTGCGAACTTCTGTCGACCACGGCACGGCTCTTGACATTGCAGGAAGGGGCGTGGCCAGTTCGGTCAGCATGGAGGAGGCCATCGTGGTTGCAGCGCAATATGCCGGCCGAATCAACGTTGTGTCTCACAAGATCGTGTGAGGAGGTGACGCGCTCCGTCGGTGAAGCTAGCCCTTACTGGAAACGTCGCTCGTGCTGAACAACACAAAGAGGAGGAAGCCCAAATATGCGAAAGACACTCTGTTTTGCTCTGACCGTGGCCATAGCGTGTGTGTTCATGGCCGGCCTGGCGATTGGTGCGCCAGCGAAGAAGATCATTCGTCTGAACCACACTCTGGCTCCCGATTCCCATTATCAGATGGGCCTTGAGAAATTTGCGGAACTCGTCAATGCCAAGACCAACGGCGCTATCGAGGTGCAGATATTCCACAGTTCCCAGCTGGGCAGCGAGCGAGATGCCATCGAAGGCGTCACCCTTGGGACTCTGGAAGCGACACTGGTATCCACGGCCCCGCTCGCCAATTTCTCCAAGAAGTTCCTCGTGTTCGACCTACCGTTCATCGTCAAGGATCGTGCCAGAGCCTACAAAGCTCTCGATGGCGACCTCGGCAATCAGATGGCCGCATCGCTTGAGCCCAAGGGCATCAAGACCCTGGCCTTTTGGGAGAACGGCTTCCGCATGCTCACGAACAGCAGGCGCCCGATTGAGAAGCCGGCTGACGTGGCTGGCCTGAAGATCCGCTTGATGGAGAACCCCGTTCACATGGCCACGTTCAAGACCCTTGGCGCCGCTCCCGTGCCAATGCCGTTTGGCGAGCTGTTCACTGCTTTGCAGCAGAAGACGGTAGACGGGCAGGAGAACCCTCTCGTCATCATCAAGACGTCCAAGTTCTACGAGGTTCAGAAGCATCTGGCCCTGACCGGGCACTTCTACTCTCCGGCGGCTCTGCTGATCGGGCAGAGATTCTTCCGCGGCCTCACTCCTGAGCAGCAGAAGGCGATACAGGATGCGGCGCACGAAGCCCGCGACTGGGAGCGCAAGTACTGTCAGGATCTAGAAGACAGCCTGGTCAGCGAGCTGAAGGCTGCCGGCATGCAGGTTACCAGGCCGGACTTGGATGCGTTCGAGAAAGCATGCGAGCCGGTGTACAAGCAGTTCGAGGCCGAGATCGGTCTTGACACCATCAAGGCCCTGCGTGGGAAGTAGTTCTCTCTATGTAGCCAATATGGGGTCTCGCCTGCCGAGCAGGGGGGACCCCATCGAATCAAGGAGGTACCCCATGCGGTTTCTGGATCGCTTCGAAGAGTGGGCCATTATCGTGCTGCTAGGCCTGATGACCATCCTCGTCTTCGTATCCACAATGGCGCGCTATGTGTTTTTCTACCCGATTACATGGGGCGAGGAGGCAGCCAGATACATGATGGTCTGGCTAGCGTATATAGGCGCTTCGGCTGGGCTGAAAAGAGGATCTCACCTGGGAGTCGAGGCGTTCGTCTCGGCACTGCCCAAGAAATGGCGTCCGCTCCTTGACGCTCTCAAGTATGTGACGATCATTGTCTTCAACGCGCTGGTAGTCATCCTGGCCGTTCAGATCATGCGCAACCAGTTCGACACCGGCCAGACTTCGCCTGCCCTTGAGATCCCGATCTACTGGGCATACGCTGCAATTCCGTTCGGCGCATGCCTCATGATCGTGCGGTCGGCGCAGCAACTCATCGGATCAGTAGCCACAAGACGACAGGAGGGATGAGGCGATGGGAGCACTACTGTTTGGCGCGTTTCTCGCATTGATGCTGCTTAACATCCCAATAGCTGTGGCATTGGGCCTGGCGTCCATGATCGCCCTGTTCTTCGGACCCATGGCCACACCACCGCTCCTGGTTGTGCAGCGCATGTTCACGGCTGTGGACTCTTTTCCGTTCATGGCTATCCCCTTCTTCATGTTGGCCGGGGGTCTCATGGAGGGCGGCGGGATCTCGAAAAGGCTTGTCAATTTCTCAAAGACCTTGATCGGACCGGTGCCTGGAGGGCTAGGCATCATAACGATTGTCTCTTCAGCGTTCTTCGGCGCGATCTCGGGGTCCAACCCTGCCACTGTAGCCTCTATCGGCGGCATCATGATTCCGGCGATGATCAAGGCCGGATATCCCAGGGCGTATGCTGCCGCAATCGCGGCTGCCGCAGGCACGCTGGGCGTCATCATACCGCCCAGCATCCCGATGGTTACCTACGGGGTGGTATCGGGTTGCTCCATCGGAGATCTGTTCATCGCCGGCCTCATACCGGGGCTCGGCATTGCCCTACTGCTCATCCTCACCGTGCTAGTGCAGGCCAAGCGGCTTGGGCTCAAGGGCGACCGGCGCTACAGCTGGCGAGAGATCGGCGCTGCTGCCCGCGATGCGGTATGGGCTCTCCTGATGCCCATCATCGTTCTGGGCGGAATCTACGGAGGCGTTTTCACGCCGACTGAGGCGGCGGCGGTGGCAGTCGTATATTCCCTGATCGTGGGCTTGTTTGTGTACCGCGAGTTCACTATCAAAGACCTGCCGAAGACGCTTGTGAAGGCCGGCATCAGCACCTCGGTGGTCCTATTTGTGATTGCCGCCTCATCCTCGTTCAGCTGGCTCATTACTTCGGCTCGCATCGCCGACACAGTCACGCGTGGGATGATGGCCATTTCGAGCAACCCGTTCGTGCTGGTCCTCCTCATCAACGTGTTGCTGCTCTTCCTGGGTACGTTCCTCGAGACTCAGGCAATCATCCTTCTTGTCGCGCCGATCCTGATCCCGCTGGCGATGCGTATCGGGCTGGATCCGCTGGCGCTGGGCATTATCATGGTGGTCAACACGTCGGTCGGGATGATAACTCCGCCCATGGCCGTGAACCTCTTCGTGGCCTGCGGGGTTGCGAACCTCAAGATTGAGGAGATCACCAAACCGATTCTCCCGCTTCTTGCAGTGGAGGTTGTTTTCTGCCTGATCATGTCCAACTTCCCGCAGATACTGACATGGTTGCCGCGTCTGATCCGCGGGTTCTAGGAGGCCGAGATAAGGCAATGAGGAGGGACCTTGGGTGCGACTACCCCGTATGGTAAGGGTGAAGCAGGAGTTTCCGCCGAAGGGATTGCCCGATGTGGCGTCGGCGGTGGAAGAGGCCCTCGCGGCGGCGCATCTTGACACAACTGTCGGGAGGGGTCAGCGCATAGCGATAACCGCCGGCAGCCGAGGCATTGCCAATATCGCGCTGACCATGAGGGCAATCGTCGATGCGGTGAAGGCCGCCGGCGGCGAGCCGTTCATCGTGCCTGCAATGGGAAGCCATGGCGGCGCCACAGCCGAAGGGCAGAGAGAACTCGTGGCTGGATACGGGATTACGGAGGAGAGTATGGGCGTTCCGATCCTCTCCTCCATGGACACGGTGTTGCTGGCGCATACTGATGACGGCATACCGTGCTATATGGACCGCTATGCAGCCGAGGCCGATGGCGTGATTCTCTGCAACCGGGTAAAGCCGCACACCGACTTCAAGGGCCCGATCGAAAGCGGGCTCATGAAGATGCTCGTCATAGGGCTCGGAAAGCACGTTCAGGCTGAGACCATCCACAGCTATGGCGCAAGAGGCCTGCGAGAGGACATGCCGCGCGTGGCCCGGCGCCTCTTGGCGACCGGGAAGGTCATCGGCGGGCTCGCCATTGTAGAGGATGCGTATGACCAGACGGCTCACGTTGAATGGCTGAGCCCGTCGGGCATGGAAGAGCGTGAGCAGGAGCTTCTGGAAATGGCGGCGGCCGAGATGGCTCGGCTGCCGCTGGACGATATAGATCTGCTCATTGTAGACCAGATGGGGAAGAACATATCGGGCACCGGGATGGACACCAATGTCATCGGCCGGCTGCAGATTCAGGGCGAGGCTGACCCGGAGCGGCCGAAGATAAGGTACATCCTGGCCTGCAGCTTGACTGAGGCGAGCCATGGAAACGCGCTGGGGATCGGCCTGGCTGATCTGACCACACAGCGGTTGGTGGACCGTATCGATTACAAAGTGATGAATGAAAACGTGATCACAACCTCATTTATTGCCAGAGGATCCGTTCCCATCATCCTGCCCAACGACAGGAAAGCAATCGAGACAGCGCTCAAGTGCCTGTGGGGCGTGCAACCGGAGAATGCGCGCGTGGTCCGGATCGCCGATACTGCCCATCTCGACCACATTGCAGTATCCGAGGAGGCTCTGGACTCGCTTCCTCCATATGCGAAGCCTGTCGGGACGCCCGAGGAGTTCCGCTTCGATGAATGCGGCAACCTACTTCCCCTTTGATTCGCCCCGGCTTTATCACTAGCGGGAGGAGATATGATATGGTGCGTCTGCTGCACACAAGCCTTCCGGAGTTCAAGAGCAAGATTCATCAGGCCGGCCAGAAGAACGACAAGACTGTGCTCTTGCGTGGACTGGAGAATCTGCGTTCTGCCAAGATGCAATCGCTCCGGACTGGACGGATCGAGAACACCGTAGATGACCTGGCACAGGAGCCCGGAACAGACTTGGTGGAAGTCGTGGTGATGCCGCGAGTTCCAGAGACCATGCACACTGTAGTCATCAAGTCGTATGACAAGGACGGCAAGCCTCTGAAAGCCGTTCTTGAGGTCAGGAACTGGCGGGCTTCAAGGTGACTGACAACCGTCCGCCCCTTGGACGCCACTAGGAGGGGTCAAACACATGGCAGAGTTGCGCTTTCGATTCATGGCCAAGGGGGCCGGGGTAGGCACTGGTCTGCCCATAAACATGGCCTTCGTGGACAGGCGGGACCTCATCGAGGAGGGCATAGCCGAATCTGATGCGCTAATGTCTATTGCACGCGAAGTCAACGCCCCTTTGGGGATAAACGTGTTCGACATGGAGGCAATCACGACTACGAGCGACGGCATAGTCGTGGACGGGGCCATCGTCACCATGGCGGCAGCGGACATAGGTCGAGTTCACCCCGAGTTCGGATGCCTGCACATGGCCAGGATAGAGGTTACAGACCGGCTGATTCAGGAGGAACCGCATCTGGCGCAAATTCGTGAGGAGTTCGCTGGGCGCCCGCTGTTCCGCGGCCCCGATCCGAAGGACAAGCTGATCCCGGTGCACAACGTGGTCATGACTGGGCGCGCCGTCAACAACAACTCCGCCACCGAAGTGATGGACGCCATCAGCATGGAAGAGATGCTCCTTCCCATCCTCGGTCAGCTGCAGGTGATGCGCGATGAGGACGTCGTGTTTGGCATCACTGGCGAAGTGATCTCGGTGGGAATAGGCATGACTGTAGCAGAGCAGTTCGGCAGAGTATTCCCCACCCGTCAGTTCGCGGCCGGGCAGACCGCCCATGGTTCGGGTGAGTACGCGAAAACCCTGAAAGCCAATATCCCGTGCATGGTTGCGCCGAAACGGGTACTGGCACGCTACATCGTACGGGCCCTGGAGGCCGGCATGGCGCCGGGAGTGCATATCGGCTGTTCTCCGGCTGTGCTCGCGTTGGCGCACGCCATAGGGTTCCCGATCGCGAAAGACCGTATCGAGCCCAAGGCTAGGGTAGAACTGGGCAGCATAGGAGTGGATGTGGACTCTCTCGGCGTTGACAGCCCGAGGCTCTCACCCGATGAAGCGATATCTCGCGCCGATGAGATCGTGCCGGGAGTGGTGAGCCCAATGCTCTGCGCGAGCAGAGACGTGGTGTCAAGAGAGAGCATCACCGTGTGACGGAAGGTGTATCGACCGTGGCGCACAGGATCATCGCTGTTGTGGACAAAACCGTGGTCCGAGTCACTGGGCTCGAAGTTAGGGGGCTGAAACCTCAGGATGTCGAGGCACATCTCAGTCGGGCGCTGGGCCGCCCTGCGCGGGTGATCGGAGTTGCCGGCGACAGCCTCGAGTTTGACGTGTACGGGCTGGCGCCGGAGGCCATCCTGAAGGACAGCCGAAATGTCATACATGTCATCGCGCTCGCGGACGGAGTCCGGGCAACCGAGGTGGCCCATGTGGATCAGGCTGAGAAGGCCCGCATCTTCTCAGTTGAGGAACTGGCCGGGCGAGCGCGAACCGGCGGGTGCGCGGGGGAGAGGGTACGGCTGTGACACTGAACTATGTGAGCCTGATCCCCACCGGCGACGAGGTGGCCTCGGGCGTGATCGTCGATACTGACAGCCCGGCGATTATGCAGCTTGCGCTGGAGCGCTGGCCTGGTTGCATGGTGAAGCGACTGCCGCCGGAGAGTGATGATGAGGGTGCGATCGAGTCCTCCATACGTAGTGAGGTTGGCCTCGGCAGCCAGCTGGTGATCGTCATGGGAGGATCCGGGGGAGGGCGTGCATTTGCCGCCACATTGGCCCCGGACATGAGTCACAGCGGAATCAAGCAGGTGTTTCCTCGGGCGTCCGTCGGCGAGATCTGGGGCTCAAACGGCCATCTGTTCTGCAGGATGCTGGTGGCGAGGCACGACGCAGGCTGGGTGATAAACGTGCCCGGCCCTCTTCCTGAAGCCGTAGCGGCGTGCAGGGCGGCGATGGACGCGATAATCGACAGTCTCGAGCCCGACCACATAGTTCGACGCATGGCAGACGCGGTAGTGGCTCAGTATCCGGGCGCCGCAGGGACTGTGAGGCCTTGAAGGCCGCGCAGATCCGTGCCGTGGCGGGCAGCATAGACTCGGGCTCGTCCGGCATCTCATGCGCCTGGGTGGCGTTGGTTTCGAGCCCGATATCCGACGGCGAGGCAGTGCTGCGCCTGGAACACAAGATAAGCAGTGCTCTTGCTACCACAGACTGGACTGCTCATTGTACGAGGGAGGCATGCCGGGGAAACCTCCTGGTCTCGATCGACAGGACGCTCGCCTCTGCGATTGCGGCGGAGATCACGGAAGAAATCGTGGCCCTGGGAAGCGCAGTGCGCATCCCGGGGCTTTTCGGACCCACAGGCGCCGCCATGTGGGTATCAGACGTAGAGCCCGGCGCCGGCGCTGTCGATCAGTCACCCGGGCCTCTCTCGGTGCTGCCGGGGGGCTGGGCGATGTGGCATCAGCCTGGAGCTTGGTGCGCGTTGATCAGCGGAAAGCCATCGCAGATGGTTCGTGTCGCTCGGCGCGTGGGCGCCTGCTGGCACGACAGGCCTCTTCCTGCGCTTATTCAGGCCTGTACAGAGCAAGGTGTTGACCGAATGATCGCCGTGAGCGACGGCACAGGTACGCCCAGCGGGTACGGCGGAGCGGCATACTGCTGGGATGGGAAAGCGCGAGCGATTCTACTGCCCTGACACATCATGCCCCTAACATGGCGTCTGGCATTTCGTAAAGCTCTGCGGTACACTTGTCAGGAGGCGCTTAGGGCGAGGAGGATCACGGTATGGCAACTGACAAGACGGACGAGAAGGTATGGGATTTCGATTCCTACTCGTGGACTGATCGCTACGACGACGCGGTACAGGCAGATCAGGACATGTACGCACGCTATGATGATGTGCTTGATGCTGTGGCGGAGATCGCGTGTACGACTGAAGGTGCGCAAGTGCTCGATATCGGAGCCGGAACAGGCAATCTGTCGATTCGATGCGCCGAGCGAGGAGCGTGTGTGACAGGCCTCGACTCGTCCCGGCGGATGCTGGCCCAGGCCCAAGCCAAGGTTGCGGCCAAGGCCGGTGATGTTCAGTTTGTTCTGGCCGATGATCCGTTCCTGCATCTGTCCTTCGATGACAACTCGTTTGACGCGGTGGTGAGTACATACGCCTTCCATCACGTGGCGCACAAGCTGCAGCCGAAGGCAGTCCGCGAAATGATGCGCGTGCTCAGGCCTGGAGGCACGCTGGCTTTAGGGGATGTGGCTTTTCGGGATGCCGCTGCCGAGGAGGCAGCGCGCGGGCGATTCGACTGGCTCGACGACGAGTTCTACCTGCATGTTGACGAGCTGACGGCAGCTGTCGCTACGATAGGCGCGAGGCTTGAGACGAGGCAGATGACTCCGACTACATGGGTGCTGTGGGCGGTCAAACCTGATGCAACTCGTCACGGAGGCGGCAGGGCATGAACACTGGTGCATGCAGTGATAGCGGCAAGGTCGCCGGCGTTTCCATCGAGTCGCTTGTCTGTCCGTTCTGCCCCGTAGGCTATCGAGTGCCGCTGGGATGGCCAAGTATCCACGACATACTGAGCGAAGCGGGTCTCACGATGCGTGTATACGATTCCTGGACCGCCCACGGGTCGGCTGACGGCGCCGCTTCGGGCTCCGACGTTGCCGAGCATATTCGGCAGGTCCTGCAGCTTGCGCGGACGGGCGAGCGGGCCTGGGCTCACTACACCATGACCTGGGTAGACGGGCATGAATACCAGTGGACCGCCGCCGTCGATCCGCCTTACGACCGGATCGCAGATGAGCTCCGCCGGCGGGGCTACGACCTTTCCACGTGCGAGCAGAAAGACGCCAGGCGCGTCGCCGGCCTGGGGTTCGCGCTGCCTGGGGAAGGAGAGGAAGCCCGGGAGATTCCGGACGTGCCTGTGGCCGTGCTGGGGTGTCGACTTGATGTTCCGCCCATGGATGACCTCAGGCTCCGCCGATTTCTACTGTCGTGCGCCGCCGAGGTCTGTGAAGGAGGCATTCCGGGGTACTTCCATCCGGGTTTGTATCAGGCGCCGGGCTCTTTGGTCGTCCAGCCTTTCCCGGCGTCGCACGGCATGCAGGACGATACGCTGCAGTACTTGCTGGGCCGCGACGACGGCAGCCCGACCGCGACCGGCAGCCAGGCTCCTCCACTGAAGCTGGTATTTCAAGACGACTGGAAAGAGATCGCGACGATGGCGCGCGGGCTGGTCGGCGCTTGGGCCGGCCAAGGCATTGCTGTGGAAGCTGTTCCGATGGGCCGCTGGGACGCACGACAGGCAGTGGCGCGCGGCGCCTTCCATCTGTTCATACTGGCGTTCTCGATACCGGCCGACCCGTGCTATCTGGGTACAAGCCAGATGTACCAAACCGACGGGATGTACAACTACACGGGTCTATCCAGTCAGGTCGTAGATGATGCGTTGCGGCTCATCCGGAGGGCGAGCGAGGGCGACGATCTGCGGGCTGCAGTAGCTCAGATCGATTCGGCTATACGCGAAGCGGGTGCGGCTCTCCACCTAGGGAAGCTCGACTCCGGAAAGCGTGCGGCAGAGCCGGACTCCGCGACGGGTGAGCCTATTGCAATTAGGCCTATCACCATGGACGATGTGTCCTATGGCGTGTGCGGATGCGTTTCTCCATGGCACTGCGTTTATCCGTATCCCAGGGCGGGGATGAGTCCGTCGTATCCCTTCTGGAGTCAGATGATCCAGGCATACGGAACCATGGGACTTCTCGCGTTCCATGGGGACGCTTGCGTAGGCATGATCACCTTCCTGCCTAAGACTGTTGCTGGGCGAATCGGGTATGCGACCTGCCGCACCAACGACAACTTTGAGCGCACACTCAGTATCATCTGCATCAATGTAGGCAGGAACGAGCTTAGGAAAGGGCGGGCATCCGCACTGCTGCACGCCGCCGAGGATTACGCCAGAGCAAACGGCTACGTACGCATTGAGGCATTCGGAGCCGAAAAGGAATCCGATGAGCAAGCATTACACTGGCAATCGGCCAGCCTGTTCGCCCGGCATGGCTACAAGCGCGACCCAGATACCTGCGGACCGTGGTGGACACCGCAGCTGTTCTATCGTGAACTAGTCTGACAATTTCGACGCCAGATGCTCTTGCGTGTCGCTTGCGGGCGTGGTATACTACCTTTTGCAAGACGCGCGCACTCGTTCAGAGGGCTTGCGCAGGTACAACAACAGCATACGAAATGTGCCGAAGTGGTGGAATTGGCAGACGCGCTAGATTCAGGGTCTAGTGGGAGTTAATCCCGTGCGGGTTCAAGTCCCGCCTTCGGCACCATTTTTATTGTACTGACGCCGCAATGCTCCGCGGCAGTCTTTTCATGTCATGCCCGCCAGGTAACGCCTCGTTGACTTTCCTACTCGGCACTGATTGGCATATCGCAGTAGCTTATCCATAGAGGCCTCAGGCGAACGGAGGTAGTTCTTCAGTGCTTCGAGGCATATGTCGATGCCGATCTGATTTCGGAATCTGAGGCAATCGCAAAGGGCCTTTTCCTTGTCGTATATCCTGATCTCTGCGTCTTGAGCCGGGACTGTGGCGACTGTCACTATTGACTCCAGATCATGGGCCATCCTGATCCCCCCTGTCAGCATTGTGACATATCTACGGCAATATCGCAGGATTGCCGTACAACTGTAACAACGCCCAGAACCGGAACGGCATTCCTCCACGGCGCCCAATGATGCCGGGACCCGCGTTCCACCATGTCGGCCTCCATGAGCGGGAACGTCGTTCCGAGCATTGTAGGCGAGCAATTTGGGAATGAACACCTTGGCCGATGTGTCGTACAGTCGGCCTGGCCGTGGGATTTCTCCTCCAGGCAGGCACCTTACACAGGACGTAAGCTACGAAAGTGGTGCTGAGCTGGGATTGGCACAACCGTATGGAAAAGCGTGCGGCCTTTTCAGCCACCGTATGGGAAACCACACGGTCGCCAAGTGGGCACAGAAGTCTTTCCGCTTGGCGGGGACGCAGGATCGGGAGTTGTCTGCAGACGAGCCCTGGCGGCTGCTACACGTGCGTATCCGGTGTCTGCCACTCACCCCCTTCAGCGACACTACTGATTTGAGACCACGAATCAGTCTCGACGACAGTCTCGTCAGGGCAAATGGACCACTTGCGTTGAGCTTACGACCATGCTACTGTTTTGGTGGGCAATATAACGCAAGACGATATATCGCGCCGAGATGTAGCGGCTCGCGATGTAATGATGGCGAACACCGAACGAACTGAGGATGGGCGGGGGTGAATCATTGGCTTGCAGAACTGGAGAGACTCAGTTACCTGATGTGTATTCGCAGGCAGAACAGTATGTTCCGCTCACCGAATCGACGTATCTGATAATGCTCTCGCTGATCCGGCCCATGCACGGCTACGGGGTCATGCAAGAGATAAAGGAGCTGACGGGGGGAGTTGTGCGTTTGGGGCCCGGCACGATGTATGGAGCCCTTACCGCGCTGAAGGAACGCGGGATGATCGAGCCCGTCGAGTCTGCTGAGCCGGTGGACGCCGCCGGACGCGGCAGGCAGCGCAAGGAGTATGTTCTTACCGCTCTCGGGCGCGAAGTACTGAGACTGGAACAGGCACGGCTGCAGAAGCTGGCCGATATTGGACGGGAGGTCATGGAGTATGGGTCGGCACAGTCATGACCGCGACGACAGTCGCACGGTGGTGCGCCTGTTCACCGGGTTGGCCAATGATGTAGAGGAAGAATGGCTATCGAAGATGGACGCCGACGGCTGGCGACTCGCAGGGCGCGGGTGGGCGTGGTATATGTTCACGAGGCGTCCCGTGGGCGAGCGCTCGACAGAAAGGCCCATCTACAGAATGGACTTCTGGCCCCAGAGTTCGGGGCATATGGACGACTACATCGCCATCGCTAGTGATGCGGGATGGGAGCATGTAGTAGCCTACAACGGGTGGCACTACTTCCGTCAGAGGGACGGGGCGAGCGAGTTTCCGGAGGTCTTGTCGGACCGCGAGTCACAAGTGGCCAAGTACAGGCGGGTGCTGCGGGCTGCAGCGGTTCTGTGGACTCCTGCGAGCATCATAATGCTCATCAACCTGAGCCGCCTGAATCGCACGGCGGCGACCGGTCTAGTTCAGAGAATCTACGTGGCCGGCTGGTGGGGAAGCGCCGCCGTTCTTGTGCTGATGGGCTGCCAGATGATCAGAATGTGGGTGCTGCTCAGAAGGCTCGAAAAGAGGTACCAGAAGCTGTAGGTTTCGCCATCGGGCGCCGGATCAGTTACAGCTCCGCCGACAATCTGCGTCATCTGCACAGTGTCGGCGGTTACTGCATGACCGGAGGGCGGATGAGAGCGGAAGTGGACGTTGCAGAGGAGC
>JAGVTS010000245.1 GCA_019136685.1 Bacillota bacterium
ACTGCACGGGCGCGGGAATCCGCGAGGCGGCGCCCCTCGTGGCAGTCGAACCGGGTCATGCGGTCAGGTGCGTGAAGGCAGGAAAGGAGGCGACCGCATGATGAGCGCTGAACCCCTGCTCAGTGTGACCGACCTGGTGAAGCATTACCCGATCACCCAGGGCATTATCCGGGAGAGGCAAGTCGGCGCGGTTAGGGCGGTCGACGGCATATCCTTCGATGTTCAGAAGGGCGAAACGCTGGGCCTGGTCGGGGAGAGCGGATGCGGTAAGTCCACAACCGGGCGTCTCCTGATGCGGCTTGAGCAACCTACTTCGGGATCGATCCGATTCGAAGGGGAAGACTGGCTCTCGTTGAGCCGGAAAGACCTGCGGCAGGCGCGCAAGGACATGCAGATTGTGTTCCAGGATCCGTTCTCCTCGCTCAACCCCAGGATGACGGTGGGCGAGATAGTGGGCGAACCCCTCTTGGTGCACGGAGTGGCGAAGGGCGCCGATCTGGAGCAGAGGACTGCGAAGCTTCTGGAAGTGGTCGGGCTCGATGAATCGCACGCCCGCCGGTATCCGCATGAGTTCTCCGGAGGCCAGCGCCAGCGCATCGGCGTCGCCCGGGCCTTAGCGCTCAACCCCAGGCTGATAATACTGGACGAGCCTGTGTCTGCCCTGGACGTGTCGGTACAGGCTCAAGTCATCAACTTGCTCCGAGACCTGCAGCGCGATTTCGGCCTGACCTACCTGTTCATCGCCCACGACCTAGCGGTAGTGCGTCACATCAGCGATCGAGTGGCTGTGATGTACCTAGGGAAGATCGTCGAGCTGGCCGACAAAGCCGAGCTGTACGCAAACCCAGTGCATCCATACACAGAGGCCCTGCTGTCGGCGGTGCCCATACCCAACCCCAAGGCTCGCGGAACCCGGACACGCATCCTCCTTGAAGGAGACGTTCCGAGCCCGGTCCGACCGCCCAGCGGATGCCGGTTCCACACCAGGTGCCGCATAGCCAAGGACGTATGCAGCCGGCAGGAACCCCCGTTTGTGGACATAGGCGGCGGCCATAGGTGTGCGTGCTGGGTGAAGTGCGGCTGAGGCGGGACCGGCCGCGGACGCCGCCGCCAACCTGTGCCCTACGGGACAGGATTTTCGAGGGACCTGTGCAAACGGACGCAGGATGGCCGAAGAAGGTGTCCCGAAGGGTACAGGAGCCGATTTGTGGATGGACAACAGGCAGGCCGCCTAGTCGCGGTGATCGCGGGCCAAGGCGCGTACTGCCTCGCGCGAGATGCGTGCCCGCATCCTCGGAATGCGTACTTCCTCATGCGGAGCCCCGCACAGACTGAGGGCGTTGCATGGGTCAGCGCCAGTCCGCCGCTTTTCCGCAGGCCGGCCCGCGACTATCCGCCTTCGCCGCTCCTCGTCGTCCACGTGCAGTCAATCCTCCTTGTAGTGAAATGCCTCAAGGTGACTCGCATCCATAGTATGATACTCCTGTCGGCACCAAAGTCCTTCTCATTCGGTTGCATCTTGGTAGAGCTGATCTAGCTGAGCTAGGCGTCGGTCCAGCAACTCCATACCTTCGCGGGTGAGCTGTTGTGGCCTAGGCTGCAGAAGATCGCCGTATGTCGGAAATCGCTCGCCCAGCGAGGCAAACCGCTCATTCTCGTAGAATTCATCAGGCGCGAAGTACAGCACCCCCAGGCAGTCGTTCGCCCTTAGGCGTTGGAGATCCATTAAGTTCTTGTAGCGCATTGATAGTGTGTACACTGGCGCGACAGATATGATGCCGCCGTCTAGGAGCCCTGTTAGCGCTAGGACTGGTCTGCGCTTGGCCTTCATCACCAAGTATTCGTCATCGCTTTTGAGCCCTAGGCTATCAAATGGCACGTGATCAAACGCGTCACTGAACGTCGATTCCACACCTACGTCTGCGGGAATCCTCTCGTCTTTTCCATCGTACAGAGGTCTGGCAATGACGACAGACTTCGACGCGATAGGAGCGACACACACGTACAGCCGTCCTTTCCTTCGCTCGTCCCGGTATGTTCCGCGTACGGCACGAATCAGCCCCACTGGTGCATTCACTGCCTAAACGAGATTGCCCTGGGAATTGTTTTTGAGGATTCCGACTTCTACGTAATCCTTCAGCTCATCCGGCAGCGTCAGCCCGTAAGTCTGCTCATAGCGCTTGACGTTGTCCCCCAGCGCTCTGACGAACCCCTTTATCCGCAATGGACTGATCACGATCCTCGCAAGGAGGTGGGCTGTGGCCTGATCTTCGACGGCGCAGAAGTCCAGGCGAAACTCGGCAGGTCCGTGCCCTACCCGCATGAAGTTCGAATAGCGTCCCGGGATCTCCTCGATTGGGCCTATGATCTCCTGCTTGTTCTCCACACGATCAGCATGGCCCGGCATTCATCCATCACGCTCCATATAGACATGATAAACACATATTAGGTACTATTTCCCTGATTCCTTCATGCGCCGATGCGATCACGAGACTCTCATGGAGGATGCTTGATGGCGAATATCACATGGCCTAGGCGTTTCGGCGCGGAGTCATGTATATGGCTCATGGCGAGAACTGACCGTGTTGTCTGCGGCCAACATTGGAGGTTAATGCAAGTCTGAGTAGAAGCAACCGCTCAGGCACGAACAGGCCGCGTGAGGGCCGCGTCTTCAGGAGGCTTGCCAACACAAGCTGTATATTGGGGTCGGTTATCGCGATGACTGAGAGTCCGGGCTTGAGCCATTTGTGATACGCTATATCCGAGACGAGCCCGTGTCCGCCCTGGACGTGTCGGTACAGGCTCAAGTCATCAACCTGCTGCGAGACCTGCAGCGGGACTTTGGCCTGACGTACCTGTTTATCGCCCACGACCTAGCGGTAGTGCGACGCATCAGCAACCGAGTAGCAGGGATGTACTTGGGGAAGATCGTCGAGCTGGCGGACAAGGCCGAGCTGTACGCCAACCCGGTGCATCCGTACACAGAGGCCCTGCTGTCGGCGGTGCGCATACCCGACTCCAAGGCACGCGGAGCGTGGACACGCATCCTTCTTGAAGGAGACGTTCCGAGCCCGGTCCGGCCGCCCAGCGGATGTCGGTTCCACACTCATAGCCGAGGCGGCGGCAACGTGTCGGCTCGGGGCCCCCAATCGGGGTTTAGCTGACGCCGACCGCGTGTGTCACGGCATCCCTTGGGCGTGTGTGTGCACTTCGGTGGCGTAGTGCGTTTTATGCAAAGGCCATCGGTGAGAGCACTTTCGAGCTCAGCTCGTTGCCTCACGTAGTACGGTAGTCAAAACGACCTCTCTGTCCGCATAGGCGAGCAATGCGGGAGTGAACACCTCGGTCGAGCCTGCCCGCGTATCGTACTGTCGGCCTGGCCGTGGGACTCCTCCTCCAAGGGGGCCTTACACAGGGCGTAAGCTACGAAAGTGGCTATGAGCAGGGATTGGCATAGCCTGCTGGAAAACCGCACGGCCTTTTCCGGAGCCTTATGGAAAACCCATATGGTTCGGCACTATCCGGTGAGACCGGGGGCCTTTTTGGGGGTCGCACACCCTCCGTGGGTATCGCCCGGCGGTCGGCCGCCGCAGCGCTATGTGTCGCCATGCGCTCTAGCTGCATGTTTGCCGGACGCCGAACTCCTGACAACGGACCCGCCACCACCGGCTACGTCCGGACAAGCTTGAGTGTGCAGAACCGTATGGTTTCCAGTACGGCGTCGCCAAGAGCCGTACCGAAAACCCCACGGTCGCTAAGTAGGCGCAGGATCGGGAGCTGCATGCCGACGAGATCCCAGCCTCTACTCCGGTTGGGGCAATCTGGACTGACCGCAATGAAGCGATCATGCTTATCGATGTATGGATGCCGCTGATACGCGACGCCATGGAGAACAGGGCAGTGCCTCACAATCACGCAATTTCCACAAAGGGGCATGAAGGCGCCCCGCCCCAGCGGCAATGGCTGGGAGTTCGGGACGATTCAGCCGGGGGCGATTTGCCGCTTGCGCTCAGCGCGGGGGCCTGATATAATAACTCTACGTAAGGCGCATATGAAGTGGGGCAATAGCTCAGCTGGAAGAGCACCTGCGTCACATGTAGGGGGTCACAGGTTCGAGCCCTGTTTGCCCCACCACTTTTGAGCCGGGAGTGTATGATCTCCCGGCTTCTGTCGTTCCTCGGGCCTTCGTGGGGGCCGCGTTTGCCGGGAGGCTACCGTCGTGGGCCCATGAACCGCCTGAAAAGGCTCCGCGGCCCGCGGGATTGATCACCGCTGCGCTGGCGGCCGCCCTCGCCGCCCCGCCCCTGCCTGCGGTGGAGCTCTTGCCACTCGTCGTCGTCGATCGGCTCGGGGAAAGAGGGTTTGCAGTCGGTCAGCGCTGCGGCGGGATTAGCGTCAAAGAGCGCGTCGGCAGCCTCTTGGCCTATCCGAGCTGCCACTGCCTCAAGGGCCCGGGGGATCAGAACGTTGTAGGCGCTGGGTCTATGGGCATCGGACGCGATGAAATGGCACATACGTCGGTCGATCATATCGATAGCGCACTGTTGGGCGATCGGCCCATACGCTCCCACGACGCTCCCCGCCTCCAGCTGCATCAAAGCCCCACGCTTGATCATACGGAGCATCATATCGAAACGCTGCGACAGCTCATGATTGCGTTCCGGATGTGCGAGCACCGGCACGTATCCTGCTGCCGCTAGTTCAAACAGCGCGTCTTCTGCGTAGTATGGCACTTCCAACATGGGCAGCTCCACCAGCGCAAACCGGGTATTCCCGCCCAGAGTCGGTAGACTGCCGGCGCTAAGCGCTGCGCGGACGCCCGGATCAAGCATGATCTCGCTGCCTGCGTAGAGCTGCACAGCGGATGCTTCAGGATCGCCTGCGGCCGCCTTCCGCAGCCGGGCTACGGCGTCTGCAATGGATGACGCGCGCAGCGAGCCCCGGTGAGATGCGCAATGCGGGGTGGCCACAATGGCCCGAACCCCGACGCGCTGCGCCGACCTTAGCATCTCCAACGACTCCTGTATCCTGGTCGGCCCATCGTCCACGCCGGGAAGCACGTGAGAGTGGATGTCAAACATGTAAGAACCCCCTCGGCTTCAGGATAGCATGACGGCCGAGCCGGCGGAAGGTCATGCATGTCCGGCGGGCGCCGGTCATAGAAATCCAGTTACTAATACCATAAAGCGTAAGAGGTAAACCGCAGCCCGTATGGAATACAATAGGTAGATCTACATTAATTGAGGCTTGCCGTCATTGCCAACGGCAGTACGCAAAGCTACGGGCAGCAATATATGTGGACCATATTATAATGCATGGTATAATAGTAATTGTCTATCAGTAAATACCGAATGTTCTGGGGCGAATCTGAGTTCATCGGACGTCGGTGTTCGGGGGCATGGGCTGGATGTTCAGGTTTTTCAACGAACGAGAAGATGAGGGTAACGGGCGTGATCCTAGGCAATCACTGGTAACCATCCACAACCCGAAGTGTGCGGCCAGCGAGGCCTACCGCATGCTTCGCACCAACATCCACTTCTCAAGCGGCGGCGACTCTCTCAAGGTGATAGTCGTAACGAGCACTTTCCCTGAGGAAGGCAAGTCTCTCACCGCTGTCAATCTGGCAATTGCCTTTGCCCAGGCGGGAGAGAACGTCATCCTGGTAGATGCCGACATGCGGCGGTCAACTGTGCATGAAGACTTCGGAGTGCCGGAGTCGCCCGGCCTTTCGGAGGCCATTGTTTCGGGCAATATTGAGGCGTCGCTTAGGGACGGGCCTGTGGAAGGGATGAGGCTCATGACTGCCGGGCTCACTCCGCCAAATCCGTCCGAGCTTCTGCACAGCAGGCGCATGGATAGCCTGCTCGATGATTTAAAAGCCCGATCAGATCTGATTGTCGTGGATGCGCCGCCCGTCTTGGCCGTTACAGACGCCTCAGTGCTGGCTTCCAAGGCGGATGGTGTGATACTCATTATCAACCTGGCGCGATCCGACAGAAATGCCGCGAAACGAGCCGTCGGTGCGCTAAGGGCCGTGAACGCACGGATACTGGGCACAGTCATCACCGGTCTCGAGCCTGCCCGCAAACGCTACGGCTACCACCATTACTACGATCGATATTATTACTGCTACGATTCTGAACACGATCCTGATGGGAAGGACAGAACCCATCGGGGACGCACAGTCCAGTAGAAGGGGATCGTTTTGACTTGAAGACGTATTGGCTGATACATAGAAGAAGCATACGGGCGCGAGCCGCTGTTTCCACGATGGCTCTGTTTTGCGCTACCCTTCTGGTGACGGCGATGCTGCTTGGGTCTATCCCCGCTGCCGCCCAAGGCTGGCCGGCCGAGCCTTCCGAGTATGTTCTGGGCGAGGGAGACGTGCTGTCTATCACCGTCTTCGGAGACGGCGATCTCAGCATAACGGTACCGATCGGGCCGGACGGCCAGATATCGGTCCCTTTGGCCGGGCCAATCAAGGCAGGCGGACTTACCGTAGTTCAACTCGCCGAGGATATCGCCTCGGCTCTGTCTACATACGTGAAGAACCCTTCTGTGACTGTGAATGTGGCGCAGTACCGAAAGACCCGTGTAGTCGTTCTGGGCCAGGTCGTTCGCCCCGGAGCGTATGAGCTCCCGGGCGATGCGGGCGCTTTGGCAGCCATCGCGGCTGCCGGCGGCCTCACGGATATGGCGGACGTGACCGGCATAACTCTTGCGTTTGGATCCGGCGAGGCGGTTTGTGTGGATTATGAGTCGGCCTTGACTGATCCTGCCGCCGACATTTCGCTGCAAAGCGGCGCCGTCATATACGTTCCCCGCGCGTACCGCCAGGTGCTGGTGATGGGAGATGTGGTCCGGCCCGGCTCGTACCCGGCTATGGGCGGCGCCGGCAGGATGACTCTGCTTGATGCTGTCGCTGCCGCGGGCGGGGTCCGGGGCGATGCGCGCACGGCTACAGTAGTGTGGAACGGTGTGCGCGATGGAGTCGCGGAAAGCGCGCAGGCGAGCCTGGGCCGCTTGATCGATGCGCCCGAATCCGATGAGAACATCGCGCTGGAGCCGGGAGACGTGCTGCTTGTATCCGAGGGGCCTGAGGATTATGTGTCCATAGTGGGCGAGGTGGCGAGGCCCGGTGTGTACCCCTTGCAGCAAGGCGCCGCCATCCTCGATGTGATCGCCGCCGCCGGAGGCCCGACCCCAAGGGCGGACATGGGCCGCATCCGGGTCTACCAGGGATCCGACGTCCAGGGCGCATCCACATTCGCCGTTGCTCCGGATAGGCTGCTTTTCGAAGGCGACATCCTGGCGAACCCCAAGGCCTCTGCGGGCCAGCTCATAGTAGTGCCGTCCGGCGCTATCAAGGTGCATGTCACCGGGTCGGTGGTACGGCCGGGCCCTGTGGACCTGATGCAGAGCGCTACCTTGCTTGATGCCGTGGCGGCTGCGGGCGGCCTGAAGCCCGACGCCGACGGGCAACGCGCGGTGCTTACCCGGGCAGACGGACAGGACGTGTCGGTGAGCGAGATAGACATTGAATCATTCTTCGCCGGCAGCGCGCAGGGGGCGGCTCCTGCGGCGCATGACGGCGACTCCATATTCATCCCCGAATTCACCCATCAGGTGCTGGTCATGGGCGCGGTAGCGAAGCCGGGGGCGTACAGGCTCCAGCGCGGGGCCAAGCTTCTGGACGCCATAGCGGCAGCAGGCGGCATGGCCCCCGGCGCGGACGCAGGCGCAGTAGTGCACAGCCGCAGGGGATCCGAGCCTGGTTCGGTGATTTTGGACGCAGGCGCGTTGCTACGCGATGCGAGCCTTGATGCCAACGTGCTGCTTGCGGATGGGGATGCCCTGTTCATACCTGAGGCCCGGCAGCAGGCTGCGATCATGGGCGAGGTGGCTCGGCCGGGAGTGTACCCGACAGGGCGCGGCACGACTTTGATGGACCTACTCGCTGCGGCGGGCGGCCCAACCGGCAAGGCCGATCTCGGCCGGGTAAAGATATATGAAGGACAGGGCGGGAGAGCCGCCGACGGCCGGCTGAGCGATATAGCGGGCCTGAGCCTGGCGGTCGCTGACGAATCGCTGGTGTATGAGGGCAACATCAAGGCCAACCCGCAGATCGTGCCCGGGCAGGTAATCGTAGTGCCCTCCAGCGTCATACGGGTGCAGGTGGCCGGGCATGTACAGCGCGCGGGAGGCTACGAGCTGAAGCGGGGCGCGGACGTCGCCCAGGCTATCACCGCGGCCGCGAGATAGACGTAGATGCGATCTTGTCAGGCGGAGCGCCAGGCCTTGAGCTCGCGGACGGCGACACGGTGTATGTGCCGGAACTTGCCGGGCAGATCGTGGTGCTGGGCGAGGTCGCGAGGCCGGGCGCGTACAGGCTTCCCCGCGGGGCAAGGCTCCTGGACGCGATAGCTGCCGCCGGCGGGCCGAGTGCCCGTGCGTCGCTGGAGAATGTGACGATCTATGCGGGCGGCGACGCTTCCATGAGCGCCGGGGTTGCTATAGGGCAGGGCAAGGTGTTTCTCGGCGACGGAGCGGCCAACCCGCAGCTTGGCGCAAGCGACATCGTGGTAGTCGGATCTCGCGTGATCAACGTGACTGTGGTGGGCGCTGCGGCGCGGCCTGGGGTGTATGAGCTTGCGGCCGGGGCGCGGTTGCTCGATGCCGTGGCGATAGCGGGCGGAGCGTCGGCCCTAGGCGATAGAGAAAACGTTATGCTGACGCGGG
>JAGVTS010000166.1 GCA_019136685.1 Bacillota bacterium
GGCGGAGATCAAGTCGGTCTTCGGCGAGTCGGGGATGGCCATAATCGAGCAGGCTAAGAAGGCGCTCGAGGAGAACCGGAAGTTGCTTATGAAGACCAGCTACAACACTACCTCCGTTCTTGGGAGCATGAGAGAACTGTTCTTCGAGACATCCGATATCGCTGACATCGCGACCCTCCGACGTGGTTTCGAAGAGAAGCGCAGATGGCCCATTCTGGAGGAGGCGTCGCTCTTCGAAATGCTCATCCGAAGCGGTGTTGAGCATGGGCAATGGATTCTGGCTCGCCTTCATCCCGAGCTGTCCGATGAAGTAGCACAGGTGTACGAGAACAGCGTGCCCATGGTTGCCGACCTCAGAGAGCAGGGATGGGTGCTGGTCACGCCTGAAGGGGCCAGGAAGCGAACGTGGACAGGCGAAGTCGCACCCACCGCCGACTACATCGCGAGCGAGCTTCTTCGGATTGTGGAGACCGGCGCGTCCACCGTCAGGGAGGTTTCGGAAGCACTAGCCACACGTGTGCCAGGATTGCAGCCAGACAAGGCGGAGGACGTAGTTACGCGGGCCGTACAGGATGGCATGATCAGTATCCAACCCGCCGCAGCAGGCGCTGAAGATAGCGGAGTGATGGAACCCGATAAGGCAAGGTGGTATGTGCCGCTGCCAGATGACCGGGTGGTGCCCAAGCCCGCCGCGCCCGCGCCCTCTTTCGATCAGCCTCCGCATTATGATGTCGAGGGGGATAGAGCGCGGAATGTAGTGATGCCGCTTCTTCCGAGGTTGGCCAGTCTCTACAAGAAGGGCGCGAAATGCAAGGTGGAGTCGCTTGTTCTGTACAAGCTGAGTCTGCCGGAGGGCGGCACACTGACGCTTGAGCTTAAAGACGTGCCCGCCGGCTCCATGGTTTACCTGGATGAACTGCTGCAGTCGGTGAGCCTTGTGGGGGGACTCAGCCCCGATAGCGATGTTGAGCTCAGCCTGGTCGACCTCGTTGACGACTGCGCTCTCCTGAATGAGCTTTCAGAGAACGTATGAGCCTGGGAGGTTCCTACATGCCAAAACGCAGCACAAGTGAGAGTATCGTATCACAGCACTCCTTGATAGCCAGAAGAGAGGCTTTTCTTCGCGACTCGCCGTGGGTGTTGAGGCTTACGGTTCATAAGGGCAAACCTGCGCCGGTGATGATCATCAAAGAGAGGCTGCCTGCTGCCAACACTGCTGACAGCTCGGATAAGGCAAGTTCAGCAAGGCTGAAGGACATGGGGCTCATCTACGGCCAGTCGCTGCACAGATGCATGAGACCGCTACAGGAGATGCTTGCCAGAGTGTGCGATGCGGATGCGGTTCCGCTCGAACTGCATCAACTGTTGACTTCGAAATCCATAGCCTATCGAGGCAATCTCCCGCTGGATGAAGAGGCCGGTAGCAAGGTCGCGCTTCTGTTCATCCTGCAACATCATATGCAGGACCTCGATCGTATCGAGCTCATCGCCTGGCGCATCCTCCGCCTTACACGCGAGGAAGCGGTCTACTGGTTGTCCAGAGCCACTCAATACGGCGATGCGCCCAATCGTTGGGCTCAATCTGGCATGCGTGTCATGCTCGGCGGGCAGCCGGGCGATGACGAGATAGTCAGAATGCTTCAGGAGCTCAGAGAACAGCGATAGGGGTGGTCACGTGACGGAACGAGCAAGCAAGCAGTCCGACAGGCGGCTGATCGAAGCGGGCTTTCCCTCTCATCAAGTTGGGGCGGAGACACAGCGAGAACGCCTCTCATCAAGTTGGGGCGGAGACACAGCGAGAACGGGGAGCGAGTTCGGCGCTTCCACCGCTTTACTTTCTTCACGTTTGGTGGGCTCGCAGACCGCTCACCCCCAGCAGAGCCGCGATTCTTAGCTCGCTCTTGCCAGCAGACGCCGATCCTGATTGGTTTCTGAGACAGCTCGGCATCGAGAGGGTTCAGGCGATGGTAGGGGAAGTGCCGTGGACGCTGCTGAGCGATTTGGCAGGACGGGTTCAGCGAGACAACAACGGAAACGAGTGGCTGCCTGTTGATGAGATGGTGCTCA
>JAGVTS010000152.1 GCA_019136685.1 Bacillota bacterium
AGGCGCTGAAGGGGTAGGTGTCCACAGAATCCCAGCCGAGACCGTAGTTGAATATGCTCGGACCCCGTTCGGGCCAGATTCCGTTCTCGTATTCAGCAGCGGCCATAGCACTGCGAGATTGGGCCGAAAGCATGCCCCGGGCGAGTGCGTAACCAGGGTCATCCATGAAGATTCCGGCGAACTTGCATAGATCTTCGGCCGTAGAATAGATTCCGCCCGATCCTATCACTCCTAGTGATTCGATCACTTCGCGGTCGCCGGCCACATCAACATACGTCCTGGCCAGGCTGGAGCGATCGAAATCGCTTTGCGGCGTGGCCGTATGGCTCATCCCAAGCGGGGCAGTAATGTTAGCTCTGATGAAATCCGTGAAGCTTTCGCCGCTGACCCTTTCTACTATCAGCTCGGCCAGGGTGAAGCCATCATTGCAGTACACTGAGAACTCACCGGGGTCTGCTTTGAGCCGCTGACCTGCAAGGGCAGCGATGAGCAGATCGTGTGCCATCTGATCGCCATCATTGAACAGGAATGCATTGCGAAAAGTGGAGCCCATCAGGCCGGACGAGTGGTTAAGCAGCATACGGACGGTGATTTGGGTATAGCGCCGGTCAGCCATGATGAATTCCGGGATGTATGTAGTGATAGGAGCATCCAGATCTATCAGGCCCCGATCCACCAGGAGCATAACCCCGATCCACCAGGAGCATAACCGAGGCGGCGGTGAACATCTTGCTGGTGGATCCGATCCCATACATGGTATCGGCCGTGATGGGCTTATCCTCGGTGCGGCTATATACCCCGGCGCTGCCCGAGAGCATGGTCTCGCCCTGGGATACTACGGCGTATTGAACACTGGTGACTCCAAAGACATTCACGAGGGTATCGGCTTTCTGCTGCGTCAAAGCAGCGAGCCCAAGGTAGGCCTCAGGCAAGCCCGCGGCGCCGGAGGTGAATGTGAAAGGTACTAACAGCGCGATCATAACCACCAACAACACAAGCAGCAGATGGAGCTTGTTCCGAGTGCTCATTCTCACTTGGCGATCCTCCCAAACGGCGGACAGCGCCTCCCTGCGCCTCTGTGGGCGGTGTCGTCGCGCCGCCAATTGTCCCTTGATTATACTATTCCACCCATCGATTACAACTAGGACGACTGCGCAAACGAGACTCCGTCCTGCTCGCCAAGATTAAGAAGTTAACGGGCAAGCTCAGTCTGGCGCCATATGACGTCGCCGGCCGCATAACCCATGCAAGTGACGGCAACGGCCTCGACGAGATCATTGTTTAGGTTAATGATGCATCGAGCGTGGCTACAACCGGTGAGGGCGGAAACTGGAGCATGTCAGGGCTCACGAGAATCGTGACGGTTACCCCGGCAGGGGGGCAAGGGTGGGTTTTCACTCCATCTGCCAGGACCATATGGCGTTCAGTGAACGATGTTGACTTCATCGCCGTACCCACCTATTCTGCATCGGGACGCGTTTGTGACGATCTCGGCAATCCCATCAGGTTGGTAGTGATCGAAGCTAGTGGACACCCTGGCATCGCAATGACGAACGCCGACGGGGTGTGGGCGTGGGATGGCCTATCAGGCACGACCATTCTTACTGCGGAGGCACATGGCTGGACTTTCTCCCCGAGTTCACACGTTGTAGATGGGCCCGCTTCGGATGTGGACTTCGTTGGTTCCTTCGGGGCGAATCGGCGATAGCCTATGCAATCCCGTCTAGATGGCTTCCCCGCTATCGCGTACGGTTGAGATCAACACGGCACGACCACGCGAACGGCGATCAGGCCGACCCCGGCCGCGTGGCCTGAGGAGGGTTATCGGAAATAGAAACACTTGACCTACGCAAACAGCTCAAACACCTGTATCAGCCGTCTGCTAAGAAGGTCGAAGTAATCGACGTGCCCGAGTTCAAGTTCGCCATGGTGGAGGACGCCATCGAACCTGGCTGCGTACCCGCGACATCGCCCTCACTTCAGCAGGCTATCGAGGCGCTTGGCTCTGGAAAAGCTCAAAACTATACTGCGACATCCGTGTTCAGCGCATGATGATTAGGATGCCGGTCACAGCAAACAGCGATCCGCAGACAAAACCAGCGATCACGTTATCCTTGCCGCATCTGGCCCCTATGGGTGTTTTCGGCAACATGGAAACACAGAGAGGAGGTGCGGGCCTGGCAAGGTCGATGTCTAGGAAGGGCTGTTCGCCTGACAATTCGGCGTGTGAAGGTTTCTTTGGCGGGATCAGGAACGAGGTGTTCTATAACTGCTCGTGGGAAGGCGTTTCTATAGCCCAGTTGGTCGACGAACTCGACGGTTATCTTGGGTGGTACTGTGAGAGTCCCCGCC
>JAGVTS010000042.1 GCA_019136685.1 Bacillota bacterium
TATTGGCAAGCCCCGTCACACGCACGGCTAGCTCACGGTAGACCGCCTGCTTGGCCTTGGTTGGTTGGTGGAGTCTCAGCCGCAATGTGATAGTTTGCACGCTGGTCACCCCCCTTCGGTTTGCTCTCTGATGTGCCGTTCAATCGTTTCCGCAGACACATTGCCTGAGGTAGCGATGAGATAGGAAGGCGCCCAGAGCGCCCCACGTCCTGGACGACGAGAGTGCGCCGTCGATGCCTCGGGATCCAGACGATGCGGCACATGAGCAAATATTCGGAATGTCTGCCATACTTGATCTCCCCAATATCCTTATTTTACCACCTGCGCCATCGGAAGGCAACAAGCAAGCAAGGGGTCGACGATTAGGCCGGAGACTGGAACGCCTCATCCCCGGGATGAATCCCGGGGCTTTCGCTCACAAATCTCTGTAATACTGCTTCAGCCGCTCCTCTACATACTCCGCAACCAGCCCAATCATCGGCTCAGCATTATCGTCTCTGTAGTAGGTGTCCACGCAATCATAGTAGCGTCTCCGGTCGGCGTACTTCACATTGATAGGCGGGTAGCCATGTCGCATCAGGGCTAGGTTAAGGATCAGCCTGCCGATTCGTCTATTACCGTCGACAAAAGGATGAACGCCCTCGAATTTCAGATGGAACAGAGTCGCGCTGTGGATGGGGCACCGTCTGTCCTCTCCAAACTCCGCGATAAGCCTCTCCATTTGCAGTGGCACAAGATACGGCTGCAGCGGTTCGTGACGCGCGCCCACGATGCGCACGGGAATACGCCGGTACACGCCCTTGTCCTCTGGCGAATGGATCTCCCTGACCACTCTCTCTGAAAACGGCGTCTTGTCGGCGACAAGCTGCTGTACGTACCGAGAAGCATCGCGGTGCCCCACTGCCTCAAGATGATCCTTCAGCGGCTTGCCTTCGACGGTGATTCCTTCCAGCACCATTGCGGTTTCTCTGAGCGTGAGAGTGTTTCCCTCAATGGCATTGGAGCTGTAGGTGAACTCGACCAGGAACTCATCCTGCAGTCGCTTGACCTCGCCTGCCGTGAGAGGACGGCGCCTATCGAGTTCCTCCTTCAGCGAGTCGATGCGCGCAAACAGCGCGGCGAATTCTTGAGGCACGAACCTTCCTCGCAGTCTCCTGCCGTCCGCCGGCTTGAGCGCGTCTGATGGTATCAACGCAGATCAAGCGTTCCCATGCGACAATATTCCCCAGGCCTTCTGCCCGCGGCACAACAGCCCGATCCGGCACATAGACTGTCAAGGCGTCGTCATGCGACCGAACCGCCGCAACACGACACGTTCAGGAGGCCCGCATGAAAGGCAATCATGACCACGAACCTAAAGCCGCAACTCTGAGCGACCTACGCCTGGGCCAGACAGGCGTCATAGGCTCTGTAAACGCAACCGGCATGGTTCGAAACCGATTACTTGATCTGGGCCTTCTCCACGGAACGAGGGTGACGGCAGTGCGCCGCGCTCCGCTGGGCGATCCCACCGCCTACAAAGTCAGAGGCGCCACACTGGCGCTCCGGCATGAGGATGCCTCTGTCGTGGCTGTAACCCTCGAGCCCGTCAGCGACCCAGAGGTGGAGGCCGAGCAATGCTGAGCCGACCCGCCAGGCGCGCCGGCGGGCGCGCCGCCATGTACCTTTCGCCGCACCATTGCGCCGATGAACGCGTCATCGCACTGGCCGGAAACCCTAATACCGGCAAGAGCACCGTGTTTAACGCTCTGACGGGCCTGCGGCAACATACCGGCAACTGGCCGGGAAAGACTGTAGACCTGGCATTCGGCAGAGTTGACCTGTGCGGCAGACACGCGGTAGTCGTGGATCTGCCGGGCGGGTATTCGCTTCTCGCGTGTTCTGAGGATGAGTCCATAGCCCGCGATTTCCTCTGCGAGGAAGGCCCGGACGCCACCGTCGTGGTAGTCGAGGCCGGGTGCCTGGAGCGCAACTTGAGTTTGGTCCTTCAGATAATAGAGCTGACTCCCAATGTAGTCGTGTGCGTAAACCTGATAGATGAGGCCAAGCGCCGCGGCTTGCAGGTCGACGACAAAGCGCTTGAGCGCGAACTGGGGGTGCCTGTGGCGCTCACCGCCGCATCCAGGGGCGCGGGCCTCGAGCAACTCAAACGCATTCTCATAGATCTGATTGACAGGCGCATAAAGCCCGAGCCGCTACCTGTTACCTATCCCGCGGATATTGAGGACGCCTCGCGTGAGCTTGAGTCCAAGCTACCGACGCTGCCCCCCGCCGTCAGCCGCAGGTACGTGGCGTTGCGCATGCTGGATACTGATCCGCAGATTCGCGAGAGAATCGTGGAGGCGATCTACTGCCGCGCCAAGTCCATTTCAGACAAGGTCGTGAGCCAGACACAATCATCGGTGCGGGCGCCGAACGCCCCTACGGAATCCCGAATCGACGATGTACTCACATCACGCTGGCTGGGCCTGCCCGTGATGCTTGCACTCCTCGGAGGGGTGTTCTGGATAACACTGGTGGGAGCAAACTACCCGTCGGCACTTCTGGCGGAAGCACTCTTCCACATGGAGTCGTGGCTGTCGACTGCCCTCTGGGCAGCGCGCGCCCCCGATTGGCTGCACGGCGCAGCCGTTCTGGGCGCATATCGCACCATGGCATGGGTAGTGTCGGTAATGCTGCCTCCCATGGCGATCTTCTTTCCCCTATTCACGTTGCTTGAAGACTTGGGCTATCTGGCCCGCGTCAGTTTCAATGTCGACTGGTGCCTCAAGAAGTGCGGCGCCCATGGCAAGCAGTCGCTTACCATGGCCATGGGCTTTGGATGCAATGCCGCCGGCGTCATGGCCTGCAGGATAATCGACTCGCCGCGCGAACGCCTAGTGGCGATATTGACCAACAACTTCGCGCCGTGCAACGGAAGATTCCCGACCCTGATCGCGTTGGCCTCTCTGATCGCGGCAGGATCGCTTCCGGCATCGATCCTGGTGGCTGCCATGGTGCTTCTGGGAGTAGCGGTCACCCTGGGCATGTCGTGGGCGCTCTCCCGAACGGTGCTTCGGGGCGTACCGTCTTCCTTCATCCTGGAACTGCCGCCGTACCGTATGCCTCAAGTGGCCAAAGTGCTGCTGCGCTCGCTCTACGACCGTACGCTCCTCGTGCTCAAGAGGGCGTTGATCGTGGCTGCGCCTGCAGGAGTTGTTGTCTGGGCTTTGGCTAACATGACCACTCCCGCCGGTGAAAGTGTCCTGGCCTCCATCGCCCGGACGCTTCAGCCCGCGGCAGCCATGATGGGGTTGGACGGGTTCATTCTGACCTCGTTCATCCTGGGTCTGCCGGCGAACGAAATCGTCCTGCCCATCCTGGTCATGGCATACTCGTCGTCCACAGCGCTCACTGAAACAGCCGGGCTGGCGTCCTTGGGACGGATTCTCGCGGCGAATGGCTGGACGTGGCTAACCGCCCTAAACACCATGATCTTCTCGGTGCTGCACTTCCCATGCAGCACCACTCTGCTTACCATAGCCGCCGAAACTAAGAGCGCTCGCTGGACCGGGTTCGCCGCGCTAATGCCCACGGCAGTGGCAATCGCGGCATGCTGCGCCGTTCGAGTAACGGCCCGGCTACTCGGACTTGCATGATCGCCGCCGGCGCCCGATGGCGTCCATGCTGTTGTCGTTGCTGTTGGCGTCGAGGCTCATGAACCCGTCGATCTCCGTGATGGCCTCCAGGTTCTGCTCGTACCTGCCGCAGCAGTGAATCGGAAGCCGCGGTGAGTCTGTTGCACGGTTTCTGCCGTTGCCTTGACGGCCAATGGCGGGTGGTGTAGCATGTAGGCGTCAGGCCCATCACTACTATACCCTTCGTCTTCAATAGCCTCAAGGTGGCTCATAAGCAGGCGACCTACTGCCAGGAGGTTCGCATAGCGCGACCCGGGAAAGGTGGATAATCCGATGCCGCATGGTCTGAGAGTTCCGCTGGCCAAGCCCACACCTGACTTCGATGAGTTGCTGCGTGTGCTCCGGGGCGAAAAGCAAGCCCGGCGCGTGCACTTCGCAGAGCTCTTCGTGGATGGCGAAATAGTCAGCAAGGTGCTTTCCGATTTCCTTGGCGAGCGGCCTATCTCCTCCCCCGAACACGACTTCGAAGGCTTCTGGGACCAGCAGATCAGATTCTGGCTGCGCATGGGATATGACTACATCAGGGTGTCGGGCGGGCTGTCGATCCCCGAGGTCAGGCATCGCGTGACCGACGATACCGCCGCTCTGTCGCGGGGCGAACGCGGTTGGGTCGAGGAGGGTGTAGGAGTCATACAGTCGCGAGCCGATTACGACGCCTACCCCTGGCACGTGATGGAGAAGATGGACTTCGCGGCCTACGAGTACGTCTCCCGACGCCTCCCAGATGGAATGAAGATGCTTGTCTGCCCCTCAAGCGGCGTGTTCGAGATCTCCAGCGAGTACCTTCTGGGCTTTGAGGGTATGAGCATGATGCTGTATGAAGATCCTGCGCTGGTGGAGGCGGTGTTCAATCGCGTGGGTCAGTGTATCCTGGATTTCTACCGCAATGTGATCACCCTCGACAACGTCGCCGGGATATTCCAAGGCGACGACTTGGGCTTCAAGACCTCCACGTTCCTATCGCCGGCGCACCTGCGCCGCCTGGTTCTGCCGTGGCACAAGCGCTATGCGGCTCTCGCCCACGGGCAGGGCCAGGTATACTGGTTCCACTCATGCGGGAACCTGACCCGCGTGATGGACGACTTCATCGACGATGTGAAGATCGACGCCTACAACTCATTCCAGGATGAGATAATCCCCGTATCCGACTTTGTCGACACCTTCGGGCATCGAGTCGCCGCGCTGGGCGGCGTGGACGTGGACTGCCTGTGCAGGCTGGAAGAGGACGGCCTTCGCAAGTACGTCCGCCGCATCATAGACCATTGCGCCCAAAGAAGATGGGCACTGGGCTCAGGGAACTCAGTGCCCAACTACGCACCGGTGCGAAACTACCTTGTCATGCTGGATGAAGGCTTGCGCTGGCAGGCCCCGTGAGCATGAACTAGTAGTCGCCCCACCCGCCCGATCACGCAGGAATACTGAGGCCCAGTGTTTAAATGCTGCGCAAAGGGGGGCATGGGATTGTGCGAAACCTGATCGAAGACGCGCTGAGATCGCATGGAGCGGATTATGTAGACATCAGAATCGAAGACACCACACGAACCAAGATATCGCTGCGCGGCAGAAGCACGGACGAGTTGTCCGTCTCCCGCTCAACGGGAGGATGTGTTCGAGCGCTGGCCGGGGGCGGCTGGGGATTCGTCTCGTTCAACGATATCGTAAACCTCAAAGCCCACGTAGAGCTGGCCGTAAGCCAGGCACGACTGGTATCGGAGGCGAATGGCGACAGCCTCCTCGCCCCTGTAGAACCGGTGATTGACACTGTAGTGCCGACTCCGGCGGTTGACCCCAGATCGATCAGCCTTGCGGCTAAGCAGGCATTGCTTCAGGAATACAGCCAGATCATGCTGGGCGCGAGCCCCAAGATCCAAACGACAACAGTCAGATATAGAGACACCTATTCGAAGAAGATCTTCGCAAGCTCCGAAGGCGCTTTCATCGAGCAAGAGCAGTGCGATGTGGGCACTGGCTGCATCGCCATCGCGCGAGAAGGCGACAACGTGCAGCAGATGTTCATCGTCGCCGGAGGCGTCGACGGATACCAGAGCGTCGAAGGGCAGCACGACAGAGCTCGCGAATGCGCAAGACGCGCAGCCTTGAATCTCGATGCGGCGCCGGTCAAAGCCGGCCAGTACACAGTGGTGCTCGATCCGGCCTTGGCAGGTACATTCGTGCACGAAGCCTTCGGCCATCTGAGTGAATCGGACCACATCTACGAAAATGATACTCTCCGCGACATGATGGTTCTGGGCAAACAATTCGGATCGCCGATCCTCGACATCACCGACGGCGCCGCCGTGCCGGGCCACAGAGGGTCGTACCGGTACGACGACGAGGGCACGCCCGCCTCCTTGACGCCGCTCATAAGGGAGGGCGTGCTCGTAGGCAGGCTACATTCGCGCGAGACTGCGGGCAAGATGGGCGAGCTGCCAACCGGAAATGCCCGCGCAATCAACTACAGGTTTCGCCCCATTGTGCGGATGACCAACACCTACATTGAGAACGGCAGCACAACCTTCGAGGAGATGATCTCCGACATCGACGAAGGCATCTACGCCATCGATGCATACGGGGGCGAAACGGCCATGGAGATGTTTACCTTCAGCGCGATGGAAGCCTTCATGATCCGCAAAGGCAGAATCGCTGAACGGGTCCGCAACGTAGTCCTAACCGGCAACGTATTCGAAACATTGATGCACATCGACGCTGTCGGCAACGATCTTGCGATGAACGACGGCGGCACCGGAGGGTGCGGCAGGGGCCAGCAGTATCCGCTACAGGTGTCCGACGGCAGCCCGCACATACGGATCCGAAACGTTGTGGTGGGGGGGAACTAGCGATGAGAGACTTGCTGGATATGGCGGCCGGGCACGCTGACGCGGCTGAACTCTACATTGCAAACAGCGAAACCATTCCCGCGACCTTTGAGATGAACAAACTCAAGCATGTAGAGACCCGCAGGATGCAGGGAGTCGCTCTGCGCGTTATCAAGTCGGGCAGGATCGGGTTCTCCTCCTCGACCGATACCAGTAAAAGCGCAGCCCAAGAACTCATCAGTATGACAGCTGACTCCGCCGATGTGGGCGAACCCGCGAAGTTCGACCTTCCTGGGCCGCTGCTTGACGGAGAATCCGCTGCGCCGCTCATCTACGACGATGGTATCGCACAGCTCGACGCGGACGCTCTAGTGGGCATGGGCCAGGAGATTGTGGATATCATCACGGAATACGACCCCTCCATCAAGTGCGGTGTTCAGCTTGAGAGAAAGGTCGAGGATATCGCGATCGCCAACTCGAATCGCGGAGGCGGCAACTACCGCAAGACCACCTTGACTGTCATGGCCGACGCCCTGCTGGTAGAGGGCAATGACATCTTCGAAGTGTTAGACATGGACGGTTCATGCTGCAGCGATTTCGACCACCGGTCCGTCGCGCATGAAGTGCTGGAACGGGTGAAACTCGGACGCAAGATCGCCGAGGTACACACGGGCCGTATGCCGGTCCTGTTCACCCACCGCGGGATCATGCCGCTCCTCATGGCCCTGCAGTCAGCGCTGAATGGCAAGACCGCGTTGGAAGGCGCGTCTCCCTTGGCAGGCAGGATAGGCCGGCGGGTGTTGGATCCGCGAGTCTGCGTATATGATGATCCAACTCGGGACTGGGCGCTCGGCAGCTGCCCAATGGACGGCGAGGGAGTGCAGTCCCGCAGAACGCCCCTTATCGAGGCAGGGATCGTGAAAGGGTTCTACTACGATCTTCAGACCGCAGGCAGAGCCGGCACGTCCAGCACAGGCAATGGCTTCAGGCAAGCCGGCGCCGGCGACTACTTCGAGGGCCAGCCAACCCCCGCCCTGACCAATGTCATGGTGGCGCCGGGATGCGAACGCCTTGACGACATGATCGCATCCATGGACGACGGCGTTATTGTCGACCAGGTGATGGGCGCCGGGCAGGGCAACATACTGACCGGCGACTTCTCCGTCAACGTACACCTCGGTTTCAAAGTGGAGAAAGGCAAGATCGTGGGCCGCGTGAAGGATACAATGGTCGCCGGCAACGCCATGGAAGCGTTGAGCAACATAGCCGCCATAAGCGATTGCGCCAAGTGGGCTTTCGGGGAGTACTCCTCCCCCGCATTCCTCTTCCGCTCTCTAGGAGTAGCGGCCAAGGGAAGATAGGCAGCTGCCAACACACATCTTGTGGTACTTGTCGACCGGCACCAACTGGGCATCGAGAAACGGAAAACGCTCCGGCATTTCACCCGAGTTCGACAGTGAATAGGCACACGCGCCGAATGAAAAGCCCGATAGCTCGGGGCGAGCATAAATCGGACCGGAAAATCGAAAAGCATGTAGGCATACAGATTGACAGA
>JAGVTS010000222.1 GCA_019136685.1 Bacillota bacterium
CCCCATGGCAACATCGATGAAGCCTGGACGGAAACGGCCTGGGCCAAGATAGTTGCCGACCAGCCTGGGGCGCCTCCCAGGAATCCTCGGACTTCAGTCCGGGGAGGATGTCAAGCGGCTGCGTCGCCTGGCGGCGTTTCAGAACCCGGAATTCTACAGCGCTCAGAGGATGCGTCTCTCCACCTTCGGCAAGCCCCGTGTCATCTGCTGCGCTGAGGACTTCCCGGAGTACGCAGCGCTTCCCCGCGGTTGCCTGGATCAGGCCATTGACCTGCTATCGGAACATGGCATGTCGCCAGTGGTTCAGGATCAAAGGTTCGGTGGAGTCGCTCAGGAATTCGGGTTCCTCGGGCAGCTTAGTCCTCGCCAGGAAGACGCGGTCCGGGTGCTCACGTCGTTCGATGACGGTGTGTTCAGCGCGCCAACAGGCTTTGGCAAGACGGTCATCGCGGCCTGGATGATCGCGCATCGCAAGGTGAACACACTAGTCCTGGTCCACCGGAGGCAGCTGATGGATCAGTGGCGCGTGCGGTTGTCTACATTCTTAGGGCTTCCGTCTGACTCAATAGGGCAGATAGGCGGGGGCAGGGTCAACCCTACGGGTGTACTGGATGTGGGCATGATCCAGACCCTAAACCGTGGCGGCCAGGTGGACGACATAGGGGCGACATACGGCCACGTGGTTGTGGATGAGTGCCATCACATTTCGGCTGTCAGCTTCGAACAGGTACTGAAGAGCGTGAAGGCCAAGTACATACTGGGTCTGACTGCTACCCCGATTCGGAAGGACGGGCGTCATCCGATCATAATGATGCAATGCGGGCCGCTGAGAGCGCGCCTCAGTCCGCGCATGGCGTCGCGCGGCTCCTTTGAGCATGTTGTGATACCTCGGGTCACCCAGTTTCGGCTGCCTGACAATGCGGCCGATGCCACCATACAACAGATCTATGGCATGCTCTCCGCAGACTCTGAACGTAATGCTATGATACTCGCCGATGTCACACAGGCTGTCCGGTCTGGTCGATCGCCCCTGGTGCTGACGGAGCGCACTGCCCATCTGAAGGAGCTGGTCGAAGGACTCAAGGGGCATGTCGGCAACATAATCGTACTGCGAGGCGGGCGCACCGATAGGCAGAGGCAGCAGCTTGCTGCGACGCTCGCTGCAGTGCCTGACTCGGAGGAGCGCGTGATCGTGGCCACTGGGCGATATGCAGGGGAGGGATTCGACGATGCGCGACTCGACACGCTATTCCTCGCACTCCCGATATCGTGGAAAGGCACGCTTCAGCAGTATGCGGGGCGTTTGAGGGTGAGGGAGACCGCATGGCCTTCATTCCGAAGCCTCTGCCTCCGGACCCTCCCATTCAGCTCGATGATATCGAGCTTCTCGAGCTGCTGTCGAGAGCCGATAGAGCCCTCGGGAGACTGGACGGTGCTACTGAAGTGCTTCCAAACCCGGACCTCTTTGTGGATACATGTGTCCGGCAAGAGGCCATCCTTTCTTCACAAGTCGAAGGCACACAGGCGTCTCTCGTCGACGTGCTTGAGTACGAGCTGGAAGGGCGCTCTGAGGTACCTGATGATGCTCACGAGGTGTCAAACTACGTCAGGGCGATGAACTACGGCCTGGAGAGACTGGAGGAGATTCCGCTCTGCCTGCGCCGGAAATGCACGAAGCGCTGTCTGATTTCGAGCACTTCATCCACTCGGATAGCCCTATGCCTATCTTGATTAGGCGCGCGTTGGCGCATGCGCAGTTTGACACCATTCATCCATTTCTCGACGATAACGGACGCCTGGGCAGGCTTCTTATCACCTTTATGTTGTGCGAGAGGAAGGTGCTGAGTAGGCCTCTACTCTATCTATCGCTGTTCCTCAAGCGAAATCGCATCGAGTACTATGACAGACTCATGGCTGTCCGTACTCACGGCGACTTCGAAGGCTGGATCAAGTTCTTCTTGAGGGGAGTCGCTGAGATATCCCTTGAGGCTACTGAAACCGCTCGGACGATTCTTAGGCTGAGGGAGGAGCATAGAACGCTTCTGACCATGAGCGGGTTTGCCACCGCCAATGACATCATGGCGCGATTTGTGGACTTGGGGTTGCTGCATGAGACCACAGGCAAGCAACTCCGCCGCCGTTTCGCATATCTCCCATACCTACGGGTTTTCAGGGAGGCCGGAGTAGGGCCTGAGGCATAGCACTGGTCCCGCATTTGCCTACGGGTCTCCCTCAACAGCTAGTCCTCCGCGCGGATCAACAGGATTCGGCCGTCAAACCCTCCTCTGGCTCGCCGTTTGTCGTCTGCGGTCTCGATAAGCCTGCTCAAGGGCATGCCCGCCTGGCGCCCGAGCGCCGAAACGACTTCGAGTATGTCGGCCAGTTCTTGAACATCGCCGCTGGCCATGTACTCATCTACCTCCTCTAGCAGCTTCTTTCGGAGGTAGCCTAGGTACTCGGTGTCCTCGGCAACGCGTGTTACGGCTCTCTTCCCCGATGACTCTATGATCTCCGGGATTCTGTCTCTGACCAGCTTGTCGTAATCTAGCCCCATGTCTACTCGCCCTCCCCAGCGTATGGCACCAGGCTCTTCTTGATCCTCCGCACACCGCCGCGCGGGTCGGGCACGTCTCCCACGTACCTCGGAATCAGGTGTACGTGAAGGTGGAAGATAGTCTGGCCGGCGGCGGCGCCCACGTTCACCCCGATGTTGTAGCCGTCGGGAGCGAGCTCGGCGTCTAGCTGTTCCTTAACCTTGGCCAGCAGTTCGGCGATGGCTTTCGTCTCATCCGGTGTGGCGTCGAAGTATGTAGCTGCGTGGCGCCTGGGTATGATCAGCACGTGGCCTCTGTTCACCGGATATCTGTCGAAGAAAGCCAGTGCGAGGCCGTTCTGGGCGATTACTTGGTCTTCAGGGATGTTGCAGAATACGCATTCGGGCAATGGTATCAGTCCTTCGCTGTCAGTCTTTGAACCTGCGGCGGAAGTAGTCTATTCGTCTGAACTCAAGGATGTCCTGCACGTGCGACGCGAACCCGGGCGTGAGGTGCGCGTGAATCTTTGGGCTGAGATGCATCACACGGTCGACTTCATCGTACTTGAAGAATCGTCCTCGACACAGGAAGGTGACGGGATTCCGCCGCGCCAGCCTGGTGAAGCCATCTACACTCCATTGCCGCCAAGCTCGGTTGCTGTCGTTGTTCAGGTCCTTTTGGTGCAATGGATGATCTATGTAGAAGCGCATCATGCTCCGGCCTATCTCATCCATATCGACCTTGCTGGACATGCTGCCGTCGTCTCTTATGAACGCGCCTATTGTGGGCAGTTTGTAGGCCTTGGTTAGGTGCGTGCGTTCCACTTCTCTGAGGAATTCCTCTGCCGGCTGGCCCAGCCAGGCCGCTTCCTCGGCGTCGAGATCGCCCGCAGACTCGAGGAATCTCAGCCATCCATGTTTGAGGAATTCCCTGATAGGTATGTCGCTGCTCTGATAGATGTCTAGTCGAGTGGGCCGCCTACCGAGCGAATGCTTGGTTCGCCAGTAGGTATCGAGCATCCTGATAGGCAAGGGGTCGCCGGCGGCTAGCTCGTCGAAGAGCTCGATTACCCTGAGGTCGAAATTTACAGAGCACCCTTCGGGGAACTCATACTCCTGCGCGCGCCTGGATGCGGTCGGTCGATCCGCCCACGGGTTCTCTCCAGCGAGGAGACGGGGTAGGTAGTGCGCTCTCTTGTAGTTCCCGATGAAATCGATTATGGTGCAGTGACTCTTGCCAGGATACTTGCGCAGGCCACGCCCTAGCTGCTGCAGGAAGACTACACAAGACTCCGTGGGCCGGAGGAACATCACCGTGTCAAGCGATGGTATGTCGACGCCCTCGTTGAACATGTCTACTGCAAAGACCACCTTGAGCCGACCGCACTCGAGCTCGTCAATGGCAGTGGTCCTGTCGAGCGCGTTGCCTGTGGCGGCCTGTTCGCTGTGAACGGCCGCTGCCGGCACTCCATGTGCGGTGAAGGAGTCAGCCATGTACTCCGCGTGCTTGATGGAGGCGCAAAATGCCAGGGTACGTTCGCCTGCCAGCCTTGTGTAGTGCTTGAGTATGAGATCCGCGCGCTCCTTGTGAGACAATTGCCGCTCCAGGTCTTCTATGACGTACGATCCGTTTGCCATTCGTACCCCGTCGTAGTTGGTTGGGTCGTACACTGCATAGTAGTGAAACGGCGCCAACAAGTCCCGCTCGATTGACTGCTTAAGAGAGATTTCGTATATGACGTTGTCCTCGCATAGGGCGAAGATGTCCTTGTTGTCCATTCTGAATGGCGTTGCGGTCATGCCCAGCAGAAAGCGGGGCTGGAAATGGTCGATCACCTTGCGGTAGCCGTCGGCCGCGGCATGGTGAAACTCGTCTACCACCACATAGTCGAAGTAGTCAGGGGGAAAGACCTGCAAGTGCTCGTCGCGACTCAGGGTTTGCACGGTGGCGAAGTAGACGCCTGCGTCTTCGTCCTTTCGCTCGCCTGTATACAGCCCGAATCTGGACTCCGGGCGAATGGACCTGAATACCTCATGGGCTTGATCTACGATTTCCTGCCTATGGGCCAGGAAGAGGACGCGTCTGAACTGTGCCGAGTCGAAAGCAGCCAGGTGAGTCTTGCCCACACCCGTGGCTGCAACCACCAGCCCTTTGTCGACGCCTTCCTCACGGGCTTGCCTCAGGTAGTAGAGCGCCTCAATCTGTGCGCCGCGGGGCCGGGGTGTTGGGTCGGGCGCCAGGGGAATCTCTTCCTCCGAGGACCATACCAGCGTTGGCTTCTTCCACTTCAGTGCATACGACTTCAGCAGCTTTGGCGTCACACGCTCGGAGTACTGGTGGAATAGCACTTCGAATGTGTCGCTGAACTTCGCATACTCGTGCGGGTGCTCGCTCTTGCGGAACTGGTAGTTCCACTCGATTCCGGTGGTTAAGGCGGAACGTGACAGGTTTGACGAGCCCACGAACACGTCGGCTTCGCCCTGGTAGTCAAGGATGTAGGCTTTGGGGTGGAAAGCCCGGATGTCACCGTCGTAGAAACGGATATCTATGGCGCTGCCCAGCTCGGCGCGGAGATGGTACAGGGCAGACGGCTCGGTAACTTGAAGGTACTGCCCTGTGAGGAGCCGTATGGGGGTTCCACGCGCCGCAGCCCGTTTCAGGTTGGGCGCGATGAGCTTCGTTCCTGACTCCATGACAAACGCTACGATCATCCTTATGCACTCAGCACGCTCCATGGCGGCAGCCAAGTGAGGATGAAGATGATCTTCGGCACCGGTAATGGCCTGAGCCACGGTCGTCACCTCGCGGGCAGTCAATGCGCTTAGGTGACTGTTACTCCACGGGCGCCAGGAATCCTTCGAATTCTCGATCTTTGACAGTACCTGTACCTGTCGATATAGTGGAGCCAGCCGAATCGGCAGGGGGCTTGAGCATGACTCGAACACTGGAGGAGCTGGGTGAACGCCTCTTCGCGGGGCGTACAGCGGAGGTCTACGCCTGGAGCGATACTGAAGTGATAAAGCTATACCGGCCCTGGGTGTCCCGAGATACCGCCGAACGGGAGAGGGCCAGCACACAGGCGGCTCTAGACATGGGGATCTCCGTTCCCGAAGTTGGCGATATCGTCAGTGTAGATGGACGGCCCGGGTTGATTTTTGACCGCATCAGGGGCGTTACGATGATGAGCAAGATCGATTCGGATACCGCGCAGGTCGAGTCTTTTGCACGTCAACTGGCTGAGATACACGTCGCGATTAGCTCGATCGTCGCCGACGAGCGACTTCCTGAACAGAGTGTAGTCTTGCAGACCAAGATCGCGCGCTGTGAGTCGCTCACTGAGTCAGCGCGCCACAAGGCGCTGGCATCGCTTGCCCAGATGCCGCGTGGAGAACGTCTGTGCCACGGCGACTTTCACCCCGGTAACGTCATCGTGTCGGGTGATCGACCCGTCGTCATCGACTGGATTGATGCATCCCGCGGCAATCCTGCGGCAGACCTGGCTCGAAGTTCGATCCTGTTCATGGGGCACATCGCCATCACGCCTTGCTCGTCAACTGTACGTTTCGCCATGGAGCTATTCCACAGTACATACCTAGAGATCTGTCTGCAGGAAATGAACGTGGACCGGGGCGAGTATGCGATGTGGCTCCCGATAGTCGCGGCTGCGCGCCTCGTCGAGGGGATACCCGAGTTTCGGGATTGGCTGATGGAGCAGGCGCAGGCCGGCGTAGCCGGAAGATGAGAAGGCTGGGCCAGTTGGCCCAGCCTTCCGCAGGGGCGGGACTCGCGATCACCGGCACTCGCAGGCCTAGAAATTCAGGCTAGGCGCAGGAACCACCGACCCGTGGTACTTCCTAGCTATGAAGTCAGCCACTTCTTTCGATATGAGCGCCTGTGCCAACTCCCTTAGCGCAGGGTTGGCCTTGTCGACATTCCTGATGGCAAGCACGTTGGCATAGGGCGAATCGCTGTCCTCCATGAGCAGTGCATCCTTGGTAGGCACCAGCTTTGCTTCCATGGCGAAGTTGGAGTTGATGATCGCCAGGTCCATGTCCTCCAGCGACCGAGGGAGTTGTGCTGCGTCGAGCTCGATTATCTGCAGGTTCTTCGGGTTGCTCACAATGTCGAAGATGGTCGCAGCGATGCCCGCCTTCTTGTCTACACCAATGAGCCCGGCCTTCTGAAGCAGGAGCAGCGCCCTGCCGCCGTTGGTTGGGTCGTTGGGGATGCCCACCTTGGCCTTGTTAGGGAGGTCTTTCACACTACGGATCCGCTTTGAATAGGCGCCCATGGGCTCTATATGCACCTTGGCTAGGTAGGTGATGCTCAGGCGTCTGTCCTTCGCGAAGCTCTCCAGATAGGGGACATGCTGAAAGAAGTTGGCGTCGATATCGCCATCGTTCAGCGCCAGGTTGGGTGTTACGTAGTCGGTGAACTCGATGATCTCCAGCGTTATGCCTTTGGCCGCCAGAATAGGCTTAACCACCTCAAGGATCTCCGCATGCGGTACAGGCGTGGCGCCCACCTTCAGCCTTGTTGCCGGCGCGGCCACTGCGCCGCCGCACATCATCGCAAACACCACCAGACCAACCAGGGAGATGGATGCTGCGCTTTTTGTGAATGCTTTCATCTCTTGCTAACCTCCTCTGTCTTCTCCATTGCCTGCGGTCTGTCGCTCGGGACTATGCTTGCTGTGCGTATCCCTCAGTTCATCCGGCACTGCACGCATTAGCGCCCAGCGACTGCGACCGCTATGAGGCCGATTCCTGTCCGGAAAACAAAAAAACCTTTCGCTCCCGGCCATAGGCCAGGGACGAAAGGATATAGATCCACCGTGGTACCACCCTGGTTCGCACTGCCTTCGCAGGCACGTGCCTCGTCAAGCGCGGCAACGCCCACGTGAATCGTGAGGCATTGCGATGCTCCGGCGCCTTAACGAGCGCACCCGTGCGCGCCTACTGGCTCCACTGCCTGGAGCGTTCGGGCGCCCGCTCAGGGGCCATGTTCATCGACTTTCCCCGGCGCCGGCTTTCAGCCAAAGGCCGACTCTCTGTAGCCAGTACTCGGCGACTACTCATCCCCATCACTGCGTTTGCAGGTATTCTGTTGTCAACTGCTATCTTGATCAGTCCTTGCCATCGAGCATAGCACGGCGGATGGACGGTGTCAACCAAAATCGAATGGCTGAAATCGAATGGCTGAGGCGGCGATGCGTCTTGTCAGACCCGACCGGGCGCAAGGAAGAACGCGCTGTATGCCGCTGCCGACTATCTCTGGGAGCGCCCGAGCGGGTGCACAATCTACGCCACCGTGGAACCGTGCGTCATGTGTCTCGGCGCAATCGTGAACGCTCGTGTTCGCAACGTTGTTTTCGGAGCGGCGCTTGTGGGATGCACGGCCTCGGGAGGAAATACTGCTAGAACCATTGAACCTTCGGATCCTCTCGGTCCTCCGCCCGTCGCGCTTGTTGCTGG
>JAGVTS010000074.1 GCA_019136685.1 Bacillota bacterium
AGGCAGCGCTAGCGCATCCTCTAGAAGGCTACTACCACCCGAATCTCGGCAGAAATGCGGCAAGCACGATTATCGCAAGCAGGATCAGAAGCATGCCCCATGACCCGAACCCGAAGAACGGGAAGCATCCCGGATCGGGGTCTGCCTTGACGATATCGCCGACGGTCATATGCGTGTCCTCCTCTAGCCTTGGATTTACCACGGGAACCAGAACACTGCGATGACGATGATACCCAGGAGGATCAAAGCCAGATTCCAGGCGAAAAACCCCCTGAAGCCCGGTACAAACTGGGCGCTTTCCACTGCGATCGCTCCTCCCATGCGAGTTTTCCGGCCACGGGCCCCGCCCGTAGGCTGATATATAGTATGAAGGCTATGACATAAGTGACGCAGGCCCCTGAAGACTCAGTCTCCAGGGGCCTAAGCTCGACATGTGCTGCTCGGTGTATTGCGAGGCGTCTAGAACAGGCCTACGATCTTGCCGTCCTCGTCGATGTCGACGCCTTCCGCGGCCGGAACCCTGGGCAAGCCGGGCATGGTCATCACATCGCCGGTGAGGGCAACTAGGAATCCCGCGCCCGCCGATGCCCTAATCTCCCTGACCGTGAGCTCCCATCCGGTGGGCGCTCCCTTCAGGTCCGCGTTGTCGGTCAGCGAATGCTGGGTCTTGGCAACGCATATCGGCATCTTGTCCAGACCTAGCTTGGTCATGCGAGCGATCTCGCGGTCGGCCGAGGCGGTGTAGACCACGCCGTCCGCGCCATAGATCTCGCGCGCAAGTATACCGATCTTCTCCTTGATGGACATGTCAGGGTCGTAGATCGGGTGGAAGCCGTTCTGGTCTTGCTCGAGCGCCTTAAGAACTTCCTGGGCCAGCTCGATTCCGCCTTCGCCGCCGCGAGCCACCACTTCAGATATCGCGCTGCGCACGCCCATGGCGTCACAGTGCTTCTTCACAAGGTCTATCTCAGCAGGCTCGTCAGTGGGGAACTTGTTGATAGCCACCACAATCGGCAGCCCGAACTTCTTGAGGTTCTCAATGTGCTTGTCGAGGTTGGCACAGCCCTTCTCCAGCGCCTCCAAGTTGGTCTCGGCTACTTTCGCCTTGGGCACGCCGCCGTGCATGTTGAGAGCGCGCACCGACGCCACGAGGATTGCGACATCCGGGGTGAGCCCGGTGAACCTGTGCACTATATCGAAGAACTTCTCCGCGCCCAGGTCGGCAGCGAATCCGCCCTCGGTGACCACGTAGTCGGCCAACTTCAGCGCCATTCGGGTGGCGATGATCGAGTTGTTGCCGTGAGCGATATTCGCAAATGGCCCGCCGTGCACGAAGGCAGGTTGCCCCTCGACGGTCTGGACCAGATTGGGCTTGATGGCATCCTTGAGCAGGACGGCCATAGCGCCTACTGCCTTAAGGTCTGCTGCCGTAACCGGCTTGCCTTCACGGTCGTAGGCGACGATGAGACGGCCCAGTCGCACCTTGAGGTCGGTTATGCTCGACGCCAGGCACAGGACGGCCATGATCTCTGATGCCACCGAGATATCGAACCCGGCCTCTCTCGGAGTGCCGTTGGAGGAACCGCCCAGGCCACAAACGATGTTGCGGAGCTGGCGCTCGTTCATGTCCATCACCCGGCGCCATACAACCCGGTGTATGTTGATTCCAAGCTGATTACCCTGGTGGATGTGGTTGTCGACCATGGCGGCAAGCAGGTTGTGTGCTGTGCTTACGGCATGGATATCGCCTGTAAAGTGAAGGTTGATGTCCTCCATCGGCAAGACCTGGGAATAGCCGCCGCCGGCTGCGCCGCCCTTTACGCCGAAGGTGGGCCCAAGTGACGGCTCCCTCACGCAGACCATGGCCTTCTTGCCCAGCTTGCCCAGGGCCTGGGTGACTCCCACGGCGGTGCAGGTCTTGCCCTCGCCGGCCGGGGTCGCGGTAATTGCGGTAGTGTAGATAAGCTTGCCGTTGGGTCTATTGCTCAGTTTGTCAAAGGTCTTAAGCGATACCTTCGCCTTGTACTTGCCGTAATACTCCAGATCGTCTTCAACAAGCCCTACTTCTCGTGCGACGTCCAGGATTGGGCGCAACTTTGTAGACTGGGCAATCTCGATGTCGCTCAACACTGAATGCTACACCTCCAGTCAAGATTGGGAACGCAACCAGATGTCAATACCCCTGGCGGCTCGCTTTCCCGCCCCCATCGCAGAGATGACGGTGGCAGCACCGGTCACTATGTCGCCGCCCGCCCACACGCCAGGAATGCTCGTCGCTCCATATTCGTCACGAGCTTCAATGTTCCCTCTGCGGTTCAGCGCGAGCCCTTCGGTGGCTCGAGCCAGCAGCGGGTTAGGGCCCTGCCCCACTGCGATTATGATGGTGTCAACGTCCATGGTGAATTCCGAACCCGGAATCGGTACCGGACGCCGGCGCCCGCTGGCGTCGGGCTCGCCCAGTTCCATCTTGATGCACTCCATCGCCCCGACCCCGCCCTTGCCGTCGGAGATGATGCGGACGGGGTTGGTGAGCAGGAACATCTGCACGCCTTCCTCCTCGGCGTTTTCGATCTCCTCCAGACGGGCCGGCATCTCCGTGCGCGAGCGCCTGTAGACGATCTTGACGTCCTCGGCCCCCAGGCGAAGGGAGGTACGCGCCGCGTCCATGGCCACATTGCCGGCGCCAACTACAGCAACTCGTCTGCCGATCTTCACAGGAGTGTCGTACTCGGGGAACTTGTAGGCTTTCATGAGGTTCACGCGGGTGAGGAACTCGTTGGCTGAGTATACGCCGTTGAGGTTCTCGCCGGGGATTTCGAGGAAATAGGGGAGCCCAGCGCCTGTGCCGATGAATGCTGCCTGGTACTCGCCCTTAGCTAGCATCTCGTTCAGGTCGAGGGTCATCCCAACCAAGACGTTGGTGAATATGCGGACGCCGAGGCTGCGAACGTAGTCAACTTCCTGGTTCACGATGGCCTTGGGCAGCCTGAACTCGGGTATGCCGTACCGAAGCACTCCTCCGGTTTCGTGAAGAGACTCATATATGTCGACCCTGTAGCCCATGAGCGCCAGTTCGGCGGCGCAGGTAAGCCCGGCGGGGCCGGAGCCAATCACAGCCACGCGGGCGGACGGCCGCTCAATGCCATCGGCCGCCGCACAGACCGCAGGCCCATCGGAGCCGGCCTTCTCACAGCCGGATTCCGGGCTGTGCTCCCGGGTCCAGTCGGCTGCAAACCGCTCGAGCGCCCCCACAGCCACCGGCGTGAACTTCTTGCCGAGGGTACACAGGCTTTCGCACTGACTCTCCTGGGGGCACACGCGGCCACAGATTGCCGGAAGGCTGTTCTTCTCCTTGATCTTGGCATCGGCCTCCCTGAACTTGCCCTGGGCCATCAGGGCAATGAAGTCGGGTATCTCAACCTCGACCGGACATCCCTTCGTGCACGGCTTGGTCTTGCACTGGATGCACCGCTTCGCCTCGCGCACGGCAAGCTCAGGGTCGAGCCCCAATGCCACTTCACGGAAGTTGGACCGTCTTTCCTCAGGCGACTGTTTGGGCATTTCCACTCTGTCGACTATTTCTCGTGGCACCTGCATCCACCTCTCTTCTGTTCGGCCAGTTCGCGCGCAAGGTTCTCCTCATCGCGGAAGAAGGCCTGCCTTGACGCCAGCTCGTCGAAGTCCACCTTGTGCCCGTCAAAGTCGGGGCCGTCAACACAGGAGAACTTGGTCTCGCCGCCTACTGTAACCCGGCAGCACCCGCACATGCCGGTGCCGTCCACCATGACTGCGTTGAGGCTAACAAGGGTTGGAATGTTGTGCTTCCGTGTCAGATTGCAGGTGGCCTGCATCATCCGCACAGGACCGATAGCGGTAACCTCATCGATCTGCCGACCCTGCTTGATCAGTTCTTCCAGGGCGGCAGTGACAAAACCATGGTAGCCGAAGCTGCCGTCGTCGGTGGCGAATATCACCTCGTGGCTGGCCTGTTCGGTTTCGTCTTTCAGGATCAGGAGATCGCGTGTGCGCGCTCCTACGATTGTGATAACGTGGTTTCCGATCTCCTTGTGCAGCTTAATCTGCGGCAGGAGCGGAGCCACGCCAATTCCGCCGGCCACGCCTACTACAGTTCCGACCTTCTTGATCGGAGTGGCTTGTCCAAGCGGACCTGCTACGTCTGCGAATGAATCGCCTGCCTCCATCATGCCGATGTCCATCGTGCTCTTGCCAACTTCCTGAACTACCAGCATGACACTGCCCTTCTCGGGGTCATAGTCGGCGATGGTGAGCGGAATCCTCTCACCAGTCTCATTTGTGCGAACAATCACAAAGTTGCCCGGCCGCGCGCTCCTCGCTACGAGAGGTGCTTCCACCACCAGCTGATGCACAGCCGGCGCCAGGAGGCGCTTCTCCATGATCCTGAACATCAAGTCACCCCCACGTCATACCAAGCTATACTGCACAACGATAACAAGCGCTAAACTCCGAATACAATCATAACCTTGACATATCAGCCGGTCAACCGCGGGAACCAGGCTCTATTGCCCGCGTCGTGTGATCTGCGCAGCCACGGCCTGGTTAATCATGGCGGCAGCCCTCGCGTCGGCGTCGCGGGCGTTGGAGACAATCCCGGCGATTCTGCGGCGGACTGCCGGGTCGGCGAACCTGGAGTGAGCCTCGGGGTTTGCCCTCCCGCCCACAAAGCTCCATATCCTGAGCATGAGGCTGTACTCCTGACGATAGTACTCAGCCGCCACCAACAGAGGCGCCGACAGTCCAGGCACTGCGTCTGCCATCAAAGTCAGGAAGCGCGAAGCAGTCCAGCGGCATTCGGCCACTACCTCCACTGCGCTGTCGTGCACGGCATATCTCTGCCAGAGCAGTTGTTCGTCGTGCGCGGCGAAGTCCGAATCGTGCACGAGCTGTTCGGCCCAGGCCGCATAAGCAGCCAGTCCGCTCTTTAGGCCGTGTACGCCTGGCGTGTGAACTACGCGGAGCGCCCAGTTCAGAATGGAGAGGGCCGACTGGGCAAGACTGAATGGTCGGGTACCGTCGCCGGTCCTGTCGCCTATAGTGATCAGGCCGGCAGTGTTTGACGCCCAGTTTCGCACCTGGAAGCAGCCGCTAGGCTCATACTCCACGTCCTGCGAAACTCCTGGGTCATCCTGGTAGTAGCTCCAGCCGATTACTGCGTCCTTTTCATAGTCGTATCCGGTGATTATGCAGCATTCCGGGGGGCCGATCACGCCAAAAGCCAGCACAGGCCGGCCCGATTCAAGGGACTGGACCAGTGCGCGGCGGAGGGTGTCGCCGTCGCTGGGTTTGCCTGTGCTCCAGATCGTCTCATATGAGCGCCCGGCGGCGCGGAAAGCGCGATCTATGATCTCGTCCGGGTCGGCGATTGACATGAGGCCGGCGTTGCCCGGGCTCCATCCGGGCCCCCACAGAAGGCCGAACGCCATGCCGGTCACGCCCATGGTTCGGATGTAAGAGTAGTTGAGGCGGCCGTCCATGCTGTGCTCCCGTACGGGAACCCAAGGGTAGTAGTCCCCGATGTATCTGAGACAGGCCGCAAGGCAACTGGGAAATGGAATCCTCTCCGGGTTCCTGCCCCCGCCCAGACGGCGGCCGACCCGCGCGACATCGGGCAACACCAGCCGGTCGCGGGCGCCAGGCTGAACGCCGCCGGCACCCTGCCCAACGTTGATTGATCCGATGTAACTCAATCTGTCCTCACCTTTCGTCAGCTACAACTATGTTGAGGACCGGGCGTAGCGAAAACGCCCGGTCCGTCGCCGCGCAGTGAGGCGTGGCGGCTCTTCTTTAGTATAACATGGTCCGTAGGCGGTAATACGTCCATTTCATGGGGGATCGCCGGTCACAAGGAATCCTGTGGCCAGACACGGCAGTCACGGAAGAAGGAACGAATGAGGCGGCTGCAACCCTGGCTAGCTGCCCCAGTGTCGCCCTGAGCTGCTAGCCAGAGCACGAGCGCCGCTGCGCCTCGAGCCTTAGTGCCCGGCCCCGCCTTTCCCGAACAGTCTATCGGCAACTAACATGCCGACGAGAGCAGTTACGCCGTAACTTGCTATGCTCAGCCCGGTGCGGATATCAGGGTGAAGATCCAGGGCTGCGATGCGCGGATCAACGGCAACATAAACAACCCATCCGAGCAGGCTCGCGACTGCAAACATAACAGCCGTCCTTGCGAAACCTCGCCACTTCATCGGGTAGTATAGTCCCCCTCTGCATGTGCCCTCCGCCAGGGTTAGGCGCTACCGTGCGGCCTTCCAGGCCGCTTGTCAGAACCGTCAGCCGGTCGGTGCGCACGAGTCCCCGTCGGCCCCCTCAGGCGTAAGGCTGCCGGCATCGTCTCCGGACGCGTCCCCGATCCCTGTGCGAGAAGTGATCGTTCTGCCGGCGCTACCCCACCTTGCGAGGACAACCGCTGCTATGATCAAGAGCAGCACCAGGAGCAGTGCGCCCACCCACCTGGTTTTCCTTGTTCGGTCTCCGGTCATCCGTCATCGCCTCCGGAAAGGCCCCATGCGTGTCAGATCATTGGCTTGATGTTTCGCTATCGCTATGGTTTCACCTGCCGATGGCCTAGCCTGCCATGACGGCAGGGGGTAGCCGCCTGGCAGGCTAGACAAGGTACCCACTCATACGCGTTCACTCCCGCGCCGTGTGCCTCGAGCCTGCGCCCTGCTGGTCAGCTTCCTCTGGGCTGCTTCAGTAGACGCATTCCATTGAGTGTGACCGCAAGGATGCTGGCTTCGTGCACTGCCATGCCGGACGCGAGATGTACTCGGCCGGCCAGCACGCCTGCGAGCAGGAACACGACCACGCCCACGGCCAGGGCCACGTTCTGGCGCACGACCCGCAGTATCCTCCGAGAATGAGTCATGGCCTGCGGTATCCTCATCAGGTTGTTGCTCATCAGGGCGATGTCGGCCGCTTCCATGGCCGCCCGGGTTGCCGACGCGCCCATGGCTATGCTCACATCCGCCATCGCAAGGGCGGGTGCATCGTTGATGCCGTCGCCGACCATTGCTACTCGCGCTCCGGCGGCCTGCAGGTCGCGGATGGCGCTGACCTTCTCGTCGGGCATCAGGCCCGCACGTATGTAGTCGGAATGTATGCCGAGGACGGCGCCGATATGCTCGGCCGCGCGCCTGTTGTCGCCTGTGAGCATCACGATGCGGTCGATGCCTGCATCGCGCAGGGCGGCTATGGCTTGTGCAGCGTCTGGCCGGGGTTCGTCCGCTATTCCAATCAGGCCTATCGCCCGGTCAGCGAGCGACACCATAGCTACGGTCTCTCCTTCGGCCTCGCGGCTTTCCACGGCGGTAAGCTGCTCAGGCGAAACGGCAACCCCCAGTGCTTTCATGAGCGCCGTGTTTCCCACAGCGGCCCGCAGCCCATCGTCGGTGACAGCCACCACTCCCCGGCCCGGACGCAGGTCCCAATCGCGGGCAGGTAGGGGATCGACCCCGTCGGCCTCCGCCCGCGCCAGTATCGCGGATGCCAGATGGTGCTCCGACCGTAGTTCGGCGGAGGCGGCCGCTGCCAGAACCTGCTGTGGCGACGACCCTTCGAAGGCCTCTACCGCTACCACACTGGGTCTACCCAGAGTCAGAGTGCCCGTCTTGTCGAAGGCTACAGTGTCGATGCCGGCGATGCGCTCCAGGCGCTCCCCTCCCTTGATCAGCACGCCCCGGCGGGCCGAGGAGCCCAGTCCGGCAATCATTGCAACTGGCGCTGCAGCGACCAGGGCGCCGGGGCAGGCGATCACGAGAAACGTGAGAGCGAGATGCATGTCGCGACTGATCAGGTAGACTACGACGGATGCGCCTATCACCGACGGGGTATACCATTGAGCGAATCTATCCAGAGTACGCTGGACTTTGGGTTTCTGCTCGCCCGCCTCGGCCACCAGGTAGATGAGCCGGCCCACCCCGGCCTCCATGGGCATCGATTCGCCCGTCACCGACGACGTATCGAGGGAGGCGCTCCCTGCGACGACCTCCCCGTCCACCGGGACCAGATCACCGGGACGGACCACCACGATATCGCCCCTGACTACCTCGTAGGCTGACACCTCCACGATATCGTCGCCGCGCCGCACCCTGGCTGTGCGCGGCATCGCGTCCACCAATTCCCTCAGGGCGGAGCGGGTGCGCGCCAGGGTGCGCG
>JAGVTS010000176.1 GCA_019136685.1 Bacillota bacterium
ATCCACGGCACGATGATCGCGGCGACCAAGAGGGCCAAGAATACGCCCATCCCGATTGCCGCCAGCTTATGACGTTTGAGCCTCTTCCATACGTTCCTCCAGCCGGTCATGAGTACACCACCCGCGGGTCTACCACGGCATATAGCACATCTGCTATAAGGTTCGATACGACTGTGAGCACCGCCAGCAGCATTAAGCAGCACAGGGCCAAGTTATAGTCACCGCCTATGACAGCCTGGTACATGAGACGCCCCATTCCGGGCCATGCGAATATGGTCTCAACCACTACTGCGCCTCCGAAGAAGTAGGGAATGTCAAGAGCTGCGATGGTCAACACCGGTATCATCGCATTCCTCATGGCATGTTTGGTGAGCACCGTTCGCCCGTCTAGCCCTTTGGCTCTTGCAGTACGGATGTAGTCCATTCCCAGCACTTCGAGGAGAGACGTTCTTACGTACCTGACCCAGTATGCGACCTGTACGAGCCCGAGCACGATCATAGGAAGGATCAGATGCGCCAGCCTGTCGGCGAAAACAGCCCAGGACGACCCGGTAATCATGCTCGACACTCCCCCGATGGGAAGCCACCTGAGTTTCACCGAGAACAGCATTATTGCCATGAATCCGAACCAAACAGGCGGCATCGACAGGCCAAGAAATGCGAGAAACGTAACAATGTAATCGAACGCACTGTACTGCCGGGAGGCGGAGACCATCCCGATGGGCAACGCTATAAGAAGCCCCAGAAGCCACGCGCTCATCGTGAGGATCAGAGTATTCGGCACTCTCGAGTGCACCAGCTCCATCACAGGCGTCTTGTAGACGCTGGAGTAGCCCCAATCGCCCGCCAGCACGCTCCTGAGCCAGTGGAAGTACCTCACGTATATGGGGTCGTCAAGGTGATAGTACTCGCGCAGCCTGGCTATGGATTCAGCAGACACAGCGCGCGGATTCTCGAGGCGAATCGCAAGAAGCGGATCGCCGGGGGCCAGCGCGAGCAAGCTGAATGCGATGATCGAGATAAGCAGGAGCAAAGGCACTGCTCCCAGTGTTCTTTTCAAGATGTATGATCCCACTGCTACTGCGCCCCCGGGGCGCGGGCGCGAGTCCGCCCGCACCCCGAAGGCCTCCTCCTCTCCCGTACCTCAACCTGAGCGAGATCAGCTGTCGAGCAGATGCTTCGCCAGAAGCATTCCGCTGCCCAGTTGTATGCGGACCAGGTCCGCAATGGGTACAACCTTGTAGCTCAAGGCCTTCTCGAGCTCCGAGCATCCGCGGACGACTGCCTCATCCAACTCGATCTCTGCCTTCTCCAGCACTCCACTCCTGGCTGTGCCGGCTGCGGTTGCAGCCTCCAGCTCGCCCCGAACCAGACGCAGCAACATTCCGATGGACAGCATGTTGTAGAACCGAGCTATCACCATGTTGTCAAAGTCCTCTGCGCCTGTGGCCGGCCTCGCCATCTCCTCCGCCGTAAAAGCCCAGTTCCTCTCAGCCTGAATCGACGGGGGTATGTGTTTGAGGTTGTCGGATATGGCGTCATAGAACGGCGAATCCTTCCTCGACAGCTCCGGCTCTATCCTGGCCAGCATCTCGCCTACATACTTCCAGTGCTCCTCCGACGCATCAAGACGCGCAAGGAACGAGTCCCTTCGGCTCTTGTCGATAGGCTTCATGTCCTCGATGCGCGGATCGTAGTAGTAGGGCAGCTCACACACAAGCGAGAAGGTGCCCGCCACGGTCAGCGCGTACTCGTCGCTGCCCGAACCGCCCGATATCATGGCGGACGGGTCCTCCATGCATGAGTGCTCCTTGTAGTAGTCGTAAGTGTCCTTTACACCAAACAGGCCGAACACAGCATCCGCGAACTTCTCGCAGTATGGAACCTCCGGTTCTCCAAGCGCAAGCGGGATACCGTGCCGTTTGGCCAGCTCATGGAAGCGACCGTGCAGCTTGGGCACTGCGCCCGTGATATACCAGTACGCTCCGCCGAATCCGGCATTGTGGAGTGAGTACATGAACAGCGGTCTCTCATTGTCGATTATCTTCATAAGGCACTGCGTTTCCGGCAGCGGACGGTTGAAGTCGAGCGTCTTGTACTGAATCGGAAAGGTCCACTCGACCTGCTGGTATCCAGGGGGCCTGTAGAAGTTCCTCACGTACGTCTCGATATTGAATGGTCCGGCAAACCATCCTTCGTTCAGCTGAGTCCCATCGGGATCGATGCACTTGATAATGTACCAAGTGTAGTCCAGCTCGCGTCTGAGGTCAGCATCCGCCGCAAGCCGTTCCGAGATGTAGTCGAGCATCATGGCGCCGATGGGCTCGTTCGGGTGGGGGCAGCCGAACATGAGGGCAACCTTCTCCCCTGACCCGATCTTGAGGCTCCGGATGGGCGTCCCGTTACGGGACGCCCCAAGGTCTACGAGTTCCACTGCATCTGGGTACTTGGCCGCAAGCGCCTCGGACCTTCGGTCGAGTTCATTCACGGTGTAGAAGCGCGTGTAGTCTGGCACCCCTTTTAGCAGATCGTCTAGCATGTCGTTGAAAGCCAATCTGTTCACCTCTAGTGTCAACTCAGTTGCGATGGGTTCAGTTCTGGATGTACCAGTTCTGGATGGCCCACCCCAGACCGTTGTCGTATCCAGACGCGAAGCTCTTGATCGTCTTCTTGGCAAAGTGGTTGGCAGGAGCGGCAACCAACGGTATGGCGGGCAGTTCCTTCGTCCACAGCGCCAGATGCTTCACATACAGCTCGGTCTTGGCGACAGGATCCAGAGTCTCGGCAGCCTTTCGAACTAGCCTATCATTCTCGGCATCTACCCACCCAACTTGGTTGACTCCGCCCCATGAGTTCTCGTCGCACGGTATCAGCTCGGAATCCCAGTAGTTCGCCGCTTCGTCCGACACGCCGTACCCCCATCCGGTCATGCCCATGTCGAATTGCCTGTGCGGCTCGAGCTCTCCGATAACGACGTGGGCCGGCTTGTTATCGATCTCGACTGCAATTCCTACGTCCTTGAGCATCTTCTGGATCAGCTGCTCTGTCATCTCCATGTCCTTGGAGCCGGCCGGGCCGAGAAGAGTGTACTTGAACTTGAGCCCGTCTTTTTCAAGAATGCCGTCCCTTCCGAGCTTCCATCCGGCCTCCGCCAGGAGGGCCTTGGCCTTCGCGGGGTTGTATGAGTACTTGGTCACCCTTGGATCCGCCAGAGCGTCGCGCATCATGTGCAGAGGCGTGATCCAGGCATCGGCTACATCGCCCTTGCCTGCGTAGACCACGTTGTTGATTGCATTTCGGTCTATGGCGTACATGATGGCCTGACGCACTCTGATATCAGAGAGCGCAGGGTGCGGCTTCGACAGATCCTTGGGATCCCAGAAGTTCAGAAGCAAATAGTCAGGCGCTACGGTAGGCGTGAAGGTAACGTCGAACTTGTCGGCGTGCTCTGTGGAGAGCTTGATTGCATCGCGCAGCGTGAGCGTATAGCGACCGAAGTCGATGTCGCCCCTTATCACTGAGGCATTGACCACGCTGGTGTCCGGGATGATCTTGATGAGTATCTGGTCGATGTTCGGCCTGCCCATGTAGTAGCCGTCGAAAGCCTCGAGAATCACGTACTCGCCCGGCTTGGACTCCTTGAGCTTGAATGGGCCGGACATGACGGGGTTCTTGGTTACTTCCTGTACGAACTTGTTCCAGTCGCCGCTCTTCTTAGCGGCCTTGTACAGCGGCTCAAACAGATGCTTCGGTAGCTGGAACCAGCCGTAATAGTACGCATAGACTGACGAACCGAAGAGAGCGCTGGCATCAGGCCTGTCAAGATAGATCTTGAACGTGTACTTGTCAATGATCTCCGCTTTCTTGACATTCATCTCGAAGTAGTTCGCCGAGACGGGCACGTCGGAATCCTGCATGACCGTGAGCTGGAAAATGGCGTCGTCAGCAGTTATCTCCTTGCCGTCATGCCACTTCATGCCCCGGCGCATCTCAAAGGTGACTTCCATCTTCCCGTCTTTGGCAATCTTGACAAGCCCGTTTTCGACGGATGGAAGCCTCTTTACCATTCTGGGGAAGTAGAACCCATCCTGATCGCTGCCGGTATTCCCGTCTCCGATTATGTTGTCAATCGTCCAGGTCGCCCCAGACGACGTGACCAGGGTGTTAAATCCCGGCGGTTCGGCAGTGAAAGCCGTAACGATGGTCCCACCGCGCTTGGGAGGGTTCATCATCATGTACAGGGCCTTGGCGACCTCGCGCCTGGTAACGCCCTCCGTAGGCGCCGCCAGACGCCCGCGACGGTATCCAAGAAGCTGTCGATCTGACCTGTAGGCCAGGGTCATGGCGCCAATCGCATACTGCGGCACCTTGTCCTCATCATTTGCCATCAGGACCGGCTCTTTTATCGAGGCGGCTTCCTTGGCGAGGCCCAAAGCGTTGATGATCCACACAGCCATATCGGCACGCTTCACCGGGGCCTCGGGCTCAAACTTCTTGCTCGATGCGACGGGTATCACTCCTGCCTTCACCAGAGCTTCGACATATGGATAGCTGGAATCAGACGCCTTCAGGTCGGAGAAGGTCGGGGTGCTCGGCTTCACGGTTTGAATGCCACGCGCCTTTGCGAGAACAGTGGCGAACTCCGAACGAGCCATGGTATTGTCCGGTCCAAAGATATTACCTGATCCCGGAAGAAGCAGGCCCCTGCCGATTACGAACTGAATCGCATCGGCGTCCACATCGCCTGCGGCCACATCCTTGGGCAGCGCCGACGGGGCCGCGTTGATGGTCAACGGACAGACGAACAGCGCAATTAGCGCCAGCGAGACTAGTACGAACCGATACACACGCATTAGCTAGTTCATCTCCTTATCCTTGAACTGGTGTCCGCTATCCGAATCACCGCGCGACGAGAGAGGGAAATGGCATGCCACGCGGTGCTCATCGCCCACATCTATCGCGGCGGGATCGCGGTCGTAACAGATATCCCGCGCGTACCTGCACCTTGTGTGGAACCTGCAGCCGCTCGGGGGTTTTACGGGGCTTGGCACATCGCCCTCGAGGATGATCCTCTGGCGTCTCCTCTCCGGGTCTGGAATCGGCGCCGCCGACAGAAGCGCTTCGGTGTACGGATGCTTAGGATCGTCATATAGGCTGTCCTTGGGCGCAATCTCGACTATCTTGCCGAGATACATCACCGCCACTCTGTCGCTGATGTGCTTGACCACGCTGAGGTCATGGGCAATGAAAAGATAGGTGAGGCCCAGCTGGTCCTGGAGATCCTGCAGCAAGTTTATGACCTGCGCCTGAATGGACACGTCGAGAGCGGATACCGGCTCATCGCACACCACCAGCGCGGGGTCGACTGCCAATGCCCTCGCTATCCCGATCCTCTGCCTTTGACCTCCGGAGAACTCGTGTGGGTATCTCTTCATATGATAAGAAGCCAGCCCGACCATTTCGAGCAGCTCCTCCACACGCCGGCTCAATGCCTTCCCCCGCGCCAGACCATGAGCCTCGATCGGCTCCGCTATGATGTCTCCAACGCTCATTCTGGGGTTTAGGGACGCATACGGATCCTGGAACACGATCTGCATCTTCTTGCGCAGCTCGCGCATTTGCTGCGTGTTAAGCGTCAGTATGTCGCGCCCTTCAAACAGGACGGACCCGCTCGTCGGCTCGATTAGCCTCAATATCAGCCTGCCCGTGGTAGACTTGCCGCAGCCGCTCTCCCCCACCAGCCCGAGAGTCTCGCCGCGGTACACGTCGAGGCTGATCCCATCGACCGCCCGGACTACTTCTGCCTGCCTCGAAGGGATGAATCCTTTCTTGATCGGGAAGTGCTTTACAAGATCTTTCACCTCAAGCAGCGGCTCACTCATGACGGATCCCCCCCAACATCCCAGCATCTGACCTGGTGACCGTCGCCGACAGCAACGAGGGGCGGTTCCTTCTCCCGACACGCCTTCCGAACCCGGTCGCACCTTGGGTAGAATCGACATCCTCGAGGCATGTTGGCAGGATTGGGCACGACCCCTCGGATCACCTGGAGCCTATTCGATGTCGCATGGAGCTTTGGGATCGATCCGAGCAGGCCAATAGTGTAAGGGTGGGCCGGGTTCTTGAACACTGTCACCACGTCCGCCTTCTCGACAACCTTCCCTGCGTACATGACTACAACCTCATCCGCAATCTCCGCAACAACGCCAAGGTCGTGGGTTATCAGCATTATGGAGGTTCCGAGCCTCTCCCGCAGCTCAGTCATGAGGTCGAGTATCTGCGCTTGGATAGTCACATCCAGTGCTGTGGTGGGTTCGTCGGCTATAAGGAGCGTCGGATTGCACGACAGGGCCATGGCAATCATTATCCTCTGCCTCATGCCGCCGCTTAACCGGTGGGGGTAGTCGTCAACGCGTTTTTCGGGAGACGGAATGCCCACAAGCTTCAGCAGTTCAATGGTTCGGTCGCGGGCCTCCCTCGGAGAGACCTTCTGGTGAAGCGTAATGACTTCGGATATCTGGTCGCCCACAGTGAACACCGGGTTGAGGCTGGTCATGGGTTCCTGAAATATCATGGATATCTCATTGCCCCTGATCCGCCTCATCTCGGCCTCGGTTTTCTCCAGAATGTTCTGCCCTTTGAACAGTATCTCGCCGCCTACGATCTTCCCGGGCGGGGTCGGAATGAGCCGCATCACCGACAGCGACATGACACTCTTCCCGCACCCGCTCTCGCCGACGACGCCCAGCGTCTGACCGCTTCCAACCGACAGACTCACACCGTCGACAGCAGGCACTACGCCGTCTTCTGAGTAGAAGTAGGTCTTGAGATCTCTCATCTCCAGCAGCGGCAGACCAACAGGATCTCGCCGTTGCCGGCAGCCTTCGGGCACCACCGACGACACTAGTAATCTCCCCCTCGGACATCCGCCGCACACGCGCCGTCAGCCGTTAATCGCAAGTCGTTGACCGGGGATTCGCTAAACTTCGCAATATATCCTGCAAATTCGTATTGTGCCTATTATAGGCTCCATGCCCGAATGATGCAAGCTTATTCATCCGGCTTGTTCATCTGGCTTTGGTTGGTCTGGCCTATCTTGCGCACTCTCCGCCTGCGCCGGCCAGTGTTGCGATAGCGTGAGGAAGCGCGGGCGCCAGCACATCCAGGCACTCTTGAACGGCCCTGGGGCTGCCCGGCAGATTGACAATGAGGGTGTTGCCGCGCGTGCCTGCAACGGCTCTGCTCAGCATGGCATGCGGGGTCTTGTCGAGGCTGGCCGCTCTCATGGCTTCGCAAATGCCGGGCGCCAGCTTATCGAGAACAGAGAGGGTCGCCTCAGGAGTTACATCGCGAGGGGCAAACCCGGTGCCGCCTGTGGTCAAGATCAGGTTCACGTTGAGCCTGTCGGCCATGCGGCGGAGTTCTTCGGATATGGCGTCAAATTCGTCGGGCACAATCTTTCGTGCAACTACGACGGCCATGCTCGACATGGTGCTTTCTATCGCGGCGCCGCTCATATCCTCCCGCTCTCCCCGGGAACACTTGTCGCTGATAGTCACCACTCCGATATTGATAGCAGGCAACACGCGGATACGGTCGCCGGCCGTGACAACGCCGCCGTGCAGCACTTTTGCGAATATGCCCTCCAGGGGCATCACGCACTCGCCGACTTGTTGGAAGATCGCGCACTTGGCGTGACACTCCTTGCCTATCTGGGTCACCTCCAGCAACGCTTCTGAGCCAACTCCCAGGCGGGTTCCAATGGGAAGATTCGGCAGCTCGAGCCCGCGCGTGGTGATGTTCTCCGCAAACGCGCCGGGGCCCACATCGAGGCCTTTGGCGCGCATTTTGGCTATACTCTCTTCAGCCAACAGGCTGACCTGCCTGTGCCACCGGCC
>JAGVTS010000116.1 GCA_019136685.1 Bacillota bacterium
CCAGGCACAGTAAGGCCCACTGAATTCAGGCCCATCCTGAGGCGCCGGCATATCGGCACACCTGGCGTAGCCACAGGCGCCGCAGTTGAGCGATGAAGGCTTCGCGTCTCTTATCCCGACTAACAACACAGCTCCAGCCGCTCTTACACCAGCTGCGTCGCGGTCGAAATTGGGTTTGCCGGCCTGTTGCCCATATCGCACCATTTCGCATGCGAGCTCTTTCAGTTCGTCTCCTGTGAGAACCTTTGTGACAATGTAGTCCTTGCCGCCAGCCTTGGGAGCTGTACGGGCCGAAAGCTCCATCAGCTCCGCGATTAGTTTGAGTGTTGATTCCATCAGATGTGGGTTGCCGGTAGCCGCATGTAGCATCTCCGAAGCCTTGCTGCTAGCACTGCACTGAACCGGCACACCGTTCCTCCCTTCATGCGCTTCTACGACGATACAGCCTCGGTTTGCCAATTGCCGGCGCCGTGTTCTGTCAGATGTCAAACCCGGTGAACGCAGACTCCATCTCCTCCGCAATGGCGTGCGCGGCCGCAACTGGGTGGGCTGCTCGCGTAATAGGACGCCCTATCACGACGTAATCTGCGCCGCGCTTGATCGCTTCGAAGGGGGTGTCGATGCGCCTTTGATCGTTGGATCCATGCCATGTGGGCCGGATTCCGGATGTCACTATCTTGAAGTCCTGCCCGCAGGTTGCGCGCACAGCAGCTATCTCGCTGGCTGAGCAGACCACTCCGCCAACCCCGGCATTCTGGGCTCTGCTTGCGAAGCGCATGGCAGCGTCGCGCACAAGCATGTTGCTGATCAGCATGTCCTCCTCAAGTTGGCGTTGGGTTATGCTGGTCAGTACTGTTACGGCCAGCACGGTGGGGGCGGGTTTCCCAGCTTTGCGGCATTCGTCGGAGACGGCGCTGACCAGTTCTTTCAACATTACGGTGCCGCCGGCTGCGTGTGCGGTGAGCATATTGCATCCCAGACGTGTCAGGGTGCGGCCGGCAGCCGCTACTGTGCTGGGAATATCATGAAGCTTGAGATCTGTGAATACCTGCCCCATCTCCTGCAGCCTGCTTACTATTTGAGGCCCGGCTATGCTGAACAGACGCAGGCCAACTTTGAAAACACCAACATGCCCAGCGAGCTTGCCCGCGAGAGACAGCGCTTCTTCCTGAGTATCAACATCGAGCGCCAGTATGATCCGGTCCTTTGCGTTCACCAGCAACGTGCCGCACTTTCAAAATCCCGCCGAAGGCGGCACTCTGCCCTCCTTCTTAGGCCGTCTTGTGTATCGCGCGTCTTTATCTGACCTCAGCCGCACGATTTGCTAGATGAGCCTGCGTGGAGAGTCGTGTCCACAAGTGGGCAGTTCTGGCGAGGGGGCATGCTTGCAGGTAGTGCTTTGAATGCTCTATTGCTCATCGATTGGATGATATCGAAAGCTGACGCCTCTGTCAATCATTGCATCTTGAGGCATTGGGTAGCTTCACGCGGTCGATCGCAGCTGTGATGCCTGCGACCTGGGTATTTCCGTTTACAGTGTGGTACTCAAACGGTATAATCAGCGGCAGACGTGGTATTGAGGGGAGGAACCCTACTTGACTGCCTACAGCTGCTGGAACTACGCGCTGATTGGCGCCTTTGCGGCGTCGTGTCTTTCTCTCGGGTTTTATCTTGCATCCTGCGGCGCGTGCTCAATGGCTACACGCGAGGCGCGAGTACGGGCGGCACGACGCCTATTTGCAGTTGAATTCATACTGCTGTCGGCGGCCTCAGCGGCGCTACTTGCGGCGTTTCTCAAACACGATTTCCGTTTTGCTTATGTTGCCAACTACTCATCAACAGGGCTCTCCGTAATCTACCTCATTTCCGGGTTCTGGGCCGGGCAGGAAGGCACATTCCTGCTGTGGGCCACGCTCTCGGGAGCGATTGGCCTTATACTCGCGGCCAGCGCCAAGGATATCGCTTCGGGAGCCCGAATCCCGGCAGATCCGTCGGCTTCGCCGGCCTTACCAGCATCGTCAGCATCTGCAGAGGCGTCCGTTATGCGGTTCTACGTGCTGGTGCACGTAGTCCTGATGGTCCTGCTGCTCAGGGCCACTCCGTTTCGTCTGCTGCCTTCAGTGCCCGCAGACGGAGCCGGGCTCAACCCGCTGCTCCAAGATCCATGGATGGTGATACACCCCCCCATAGTCTTCACTGGGTACGCATTGTACGCGGTTCCGTTTGCGTACGCCCTGTCGGCGCTTGCGCGCGATGAGTATTCAGAATGGGTGAGGCCTGCGATCGCCTGGACGGTCGCCGCCTGGCTCTTTTTGGGCGCCGGCATCATCATCGGCGCCAAATGGGCTTACGCCACGCTGGGATGGGGAGGGTACTGGGGCTGGGACCCGGTGGAGAACGCGTCGCTGGTTCCGTGGCTTTCGGGGGCGGCTCTGATGCACACCCTGATAGTGCAGCGCGAGCGCGGCAAGATGGTGAGGACCAACATTGTACTGGCCATGGTCTCGTTTCTACTCATTGTCTACGCAACCTTCCTAACTCGTAGCGGAGTGCTCTCAGACTTCTCAGTCCACTCCTTTGCCGGCTTGGGGATATCTGCCTACCTGGTGAGCGCGTGTGTGCTTTTTGCAGCGCTGTCACTTTTCATGCTCATATGGCGATGGAGAAGTATGAGTTCAAAGCGTAGCTACAGAGAGCCGTATGAAGCGACTGTATCCCGCGACTTCGCCTTCTTCCTTTCGGCCCTCCTGTTCGTGGCATCAGCGGCGATCGTGTCTGTTGGGACCAGTGCGCCGCTGCTTACCGGCTTATCCGGGAATCCGTCCTCTGTAGGACCGGCGTTCTACAACATGACCAACGCTCCGTTGGGATTCCTGCTAATGCTGACAACCGCGGTATGTCCGCATTTGGCCTATGGCGCCTCGACACTTGCCCGCGTGGGCAAGGCAATGCTGATTCCGGCTGCAGCAGCTATGCTACTCACCGTGGTTGCGGTGCTGCTTGGGGCTCGTGGCGTGTGGTTTGTTCTCTTTCTGTTCGCATCGTTCCTGGCGTTTACAAGTAATGTGATGGCGTTGGCCAAGCGCGTGCAGGCGCGTGCCGGTCTGCGACTGATGGGTGGTTTTGTCGCCCACCTGGGCATAGCGCTAATCCTGATCGGGGTGATTACCACATCCGCATTCAGCCGGACTCATACGCTCAGCCTAAGGCCTGGGGAGGAGCAGTATGTATTCGGCTGGAAGGTCGCGTATGTGTTGCGCGATGAATTCGATAGTCGGGCGGGTGTCCGGCCTTCTGTTGCCTGGAATCTGGAGGTGTCGAAGCCCGGAAGCAACATTACTGTTGCTGCGCGGCCGTACATGCGTCCCGCCAATCAAGGGATGCTGCGTCATCCGGCCATAGTATCCACGTTCGCGAGCGACCTTTACATCTCGCCGCTTCAGGAGGATGCACCGGAGAGACTGTCGTGGGCAGACAATGCCAAGGAGTTCAGGCTGCATAAGGGCGAGCAGGCTGAGATTGACAGCCTGGCTGTGAAGTTCGTGGGGTTTGATATGAGCCAACACCTGGGCGAGAACGTGATGGCGGTTGGCGCTACCCTCGAGATTTCAAACATCTCGTCTGGTCGTGCATTAGGAAGTGTAACGCCGGTGCTGGGCTTCGCCGCAGGCGGGCAATTGCAGACAGATGCACTGATCGATGTGGATTCCACGGATTCGGTGGATTCGCGGAGTGTGGCGTTTAGGCTCACGGCGATTGACGCAGGGGCGGGTGTGGCTGTGCTTCGTATAGGCGAACTGCTGCCTGAGTATGAGGTGCAGGGGAACCGGCGCAACCAGGCGGGCTCAGTGACACTCGAGATCAGTGTGAAGCCTTTTGCCAGCTTGCTTTGGGTGGGTGCAGTGCTCTTGCTGGCCGGCGCCGCCGTAGCTGTAGTGCGGAGGGCGCAGGAGGCGTCGAGGCTTTGAAGCTGCACGCTGCTGTGAGTCAGTGTCTGGCTCGGTAGGTTGACATAACAGGCTCCGCTGGCTAGAATTGGGATGCACTGACGGGTTAGCGCAAAACCAGTTGGCCTGGGGCTGGCCGGCCTAGAACCCGCGTAGCGCGGGGCTGCAGGGTGTGTCCGATTCCTCGGTGCGCTTATCAGGGTTGCGTTTGACTGATCGAACGGCGGCTTGCCGCCTGCGGGAGTTACGCACGGACTCGAGCCTATGATGATGCCCGGAATCTGATGCAATGGGGGGACCGCCGGTGTTCATGACTGTAGGCGACTTGCTAAGCGCAGTGGGCCCCGATGCGTCTGTGCTGGCCGGCGCCGGGGGGCTTGGCCGATGCGTGCGCTCGGCCTCTGCCTGGCGGGCACAGGAGGCGCACCGGCACAACATGATCGTTGTCGGGCTCGAGCAGGTCACGCGCGAGCTTGTGCGGGAAGCAGATCGCCGTGGAGCTGCGGCGGTGGCGGTGGCGGTGGCGGTGTCAGCAGGCAACGTCGACGCCCATTTGCCGGGGCAAGAGAGCATTGCTGGGCAAAGCACTTCTGCGGATGCTCTTGAGGATGCCCTGGCGGATGCGGATGCGCTTGCGTTGCCGGTCATCGCATTGCCTCCGGGCTTTGACGAGTGCCGCCTCGCGGTGCTGGCCTTGTCGGGGAATCTGCACAGGCATGAACTCCTTGTTCGGGGCGTCGTGAGGCTTTACGGAATGTCTCTGCAAGGCTTTGACAGTGTGGACTTTGACGCCGTAGCTGAACTACTGTCGAAGCATCTGCACCGGTCGGCTGCGCTGGTGAGTTGGGGAGATGAGATACTGGGGCACGCGGCTTATGTGCAGGAGGACTCGAAGGAGTTCGCGCAGGTACTGCATGCGCTCCCCATGTCGACACACGTACGCGATGAGTCGCTGCCCGCCAGGTTCGGCTACGAAGTGTATCGCGAGCTTCACACCGAGATCAGGCGTGTTCCAGTCGCCGGCGAACGGGATCTGGTGAGATATGTGCCAGTCGCGGTGCAGGGCTACACAACCGGCGCCGTGGCAATCTGGCCGGGAGATCCTGCGCTCTCCTCTGTCGAGGCAGTTGGCCTATGGATTGCGATCAGTATGGGTTCGCTGGAGATGCTCAAAGACAGAGCTGAGAAGGAGATCGAACGGCGTGCAGCGTACCAATTCGTGGAAGACTTGCTGGCGGGGGTCTCTGACACCAAAGCGTCGCTTCTGCGACGCGCAGACTCGCTCGGGTGGGATCTGGACGGAGCCTTCTCCCTGCTGGTTATCGAGACGGAGACTGAAGCAGGGACTCCAGGCACACAGATTGTGAAGGAGTGGTTCGTCCAGGAAGCGGATCGCATCGCAACCGCTGTTAGGCGGGCCGCCCGTGATAGTGGGCTCTATGTCATAGTGGCCGTGAAGAGCGAGGAAGTGGTGATACTGCTCAAACATGCCGCCGGCTCTGTGCGTGCTGCGAAGGAGGTGAGCCTCAGGTATGGGCGGGCTATCGCGGAAGCGCTCAACGCCCGTCAGTCGGGAATTCGCACGCGTGTGGGGATCGGGCAGTGCCGAGAGGACGTGACCAGGCTATCGGCCAGTTACCAGGAGGCGAAGAAGGCGCTGTCAATCGGGCGGGCGATTGGAGACCGGACGCCGGTCATCCACTTCGACGATTTAGGCGTCTACCGGGTGATAAGTAAATGTGCAGATAGGTCAGAGCTTGAGGCGTTTGTGCGAGAGAAGCTTGGCTCGCTGATCGACTACGATCTGAGGCGCGGAACGTGCCTGGTCGAAACCCTGAGGGTCTACTTCGAAAACGCATCGTCTGCCACAGAGGCCGCGAGAGCGCTCTTTGTACACGTCAACACGGTTAAGCAGCGCCTGATCAGGATATCACAGATCTCCGGCCTGAATCTCTCCTCCACTGATGATCAGTTCCTGGCATACATGGCTCTGAAGATTCTCGATTTTCTCCAGGTGTAGATGTTGTCCGGACACCGTATAGAATGTAGGTAGCCGACGGCAGCTAGGCTTGGGTAGATCCGCAGCCAACTGCATTGCGTAGGGCCAGTCTTCGCGTGAGGTAGTTCTCTGTCTCCTTAGGAAACAATGCATGTGATATAGCATCTTCTTCAGAACCGTCAAACCGCGCCACCGCTTCGCGCGCCGCCGGCAACTCGGGGCTTAGGCCGTCGCCGGGCCGAGACGTCACAGGCGCCGCTCCACCCAGCACCATGCGCCTCAGGGCGGGGTCGATCTCACCGGCCGGACGTCCGTACTCTCCCCTGATGTAGGCGCGGACTTCATTGGATACAGTCTTGTAGCGTTCTCCCTGGATGATATTGAAGGCAGCCTGGGTGCCGACTATCTGGCTCATGGGAGTGACCAGGGGAGGGTAGCCCATCTCTGCCCTGACCCTTGGGACCTCGGCCAGGATCTCTTCGATCCGGTTTTCCGCGTGCATCTGCCTGAGCTGTGCGCGGAGGTTGGACATCATGCCGCCGGGGATCTGGTAGACGAGCACGTCCGTGTTAACCTGCATGTTGCCGATGAGGTCGCGATATTCGGGGGTATCGTCTATGATCCGCCTCAGTATGGACGCAGCGGGCCTGATGAGCCTCACGTCAAGGCCGGTGTCGTACTGTGTGCCCGCAAGAGCCACGATCAGTGATTCAGACGCAGGTTGCGATGTACCCATTGCCAGTGTGGATGTGGCGCAATCAACCACGGCTGCGCCTGCTTCGATCGACTTGAGGTAAGTCATTGACGCCATGCCGGATGTGTAATGGCTGTGCAGGTGCACAGGGAGACCGATTTCGTCCACCAGCCGGCGAACCAACTCATATGCTGCGTACGGAGTCAGGATCCCAGCCATGTCTTTCACGCATATGGAGTCGGCGCCCACATCCTTCAACTGGCGGGCGTAATCAAGATAACCATCCACAGAATGCACCGGACTGACGGTATATGAGATCGTCCCCTGAAGGCGAGCGCCGAATCGCTTCACTGAAGCCGCTGATCTTTCTATGTTTCGGATATCATTGAGCGCATCGAATACTCTGACGATGTTGATCCCTAGCTCCACCATCTTGCCCACGAAGGCATCAACCACATCGTCGGCGTAAGGCCGATAGCCAACCAGGTTCTGGCCACGCAGCAGCATCTGGAGGGGTGTATTGACTACCGTCTGACGTATCAGGCGCAGACGCTCCCAGGGGTCCTCGTCGAGATATCTGAGGGCGCTGTCGAAGGTTGCGCCGCCCCACACCTCCATCGAGTAAAACCCGACTCTATCCAGGTATGCCGCAAGTTCGAGCATGTGGTGAGTGCGCATTCGCGTAGCGAATAGCGACTGGTGAGCATCGCGAAAGGTCGTGTCCGTAATTCCGACTTGTGCCAAGGCCATTGCTACCTCCAGCTGGCCAGGCCGCCAGTGCGGTAGCCTGCCAGTGTGAATTGTCGAGTGGTGCGTCAGTGCTACTATGTTTCTGCAGCGCAAGGGCGCTACGGCGCTGCGCTATTCAATTATACCATTCTCGCAGGGCTTCGACAGCACACGTCGAGGGCGCCGGAGTTGTCGGCCTCCGGTTAGTCAAACTCGAAGGCCGACTTGATCAGCCGGGATGTACCTATATTGAGGTTGGCCGCAATGGCCTGTTTGTACTCGTCTAGACTGAACTTATGGGTAAGCAGGTGTGATAGGCTAAGCCTGCCGGTGCGGAGTAGTTCCACTGCGATCTCGTAGGTGCGCATAGTCTTGCCCTCGAACTGCTCGGTCGAGCACCAGAACGATCCGCGCACTTGGACTTCCTTGAGCCATATGGGGGTCCAGTC
>JAGVTS010000172.1 GCA_019136685.1 Bacillota bacterium
GAGGAGGGAAAGCCGGCCTTTTCGAGCAGGCGAACGGCGGTACGGTATTCCTCGACGAAATCGCGGCGATGCCGTTATCTGTCCAGCAGAGATTCCTCCGTGTGCTGGAGGATAGGCGGATCATGCGCGTCGGCGACGACCGCATCGTATCTCTGGATGTGCGCGTGGTGGCCGCGACCAATCGTGAGATAAGTGCACTCGTTGATGACGGCAGCTTCCTGCCGGACCTTTTCTATCGCCTGGATGTTCTGCGATTGGCGCTGCCCCCGCTCCGTGACCGCAAGGAGGATATTCCCATCATTGCGCAACACTTGATGGACACATGTTGTGCTCAGTCAGGGCTCGAGCCGCGACGCTTCACGCCTGTTGCATTTGCAGTGCTGTCCGAGCATGAATGGTCCGGCAATGCCCGGGAGCTGCGAAACGTGGTACAGAGGCTAGTTGTATCCGGCAGAAATCCCACGATATCCGCCACAGAAGTGAAGCACGCGCTGGGCGCCCACGTTGGTGCCTCACCTGTGCGGGAGATTCTTCGTTCCTCAGTCCGCAGTCATGAGTTCGATCGAATAGCACGTGTATTGGAGGAGTGCGGAGGAAACAGAACCGTCGCCGCGGAGCGACTAGGGATCAGCCGAGTGACCTTATGGCGGAAGCTCAGAGATCATGTTACACCCGGAGGTTAGCCTATTGTTTCATCTTCGCAACATTCCTGTAACATGGTCAGCGTGCAACTGCGCGGGATTACTGCGTTCCTACTGCTCCCGATGCATTTGTCGGCCCCGGGTCGACCGGTTGGCATGTCACTTGCATTTGACTAATTAGACAGCGTTGTGCTTGCCCTTGTAGCACGATCCGTCTTGATGGTCGAGTCAGGAACTGATGATGGAGGAGGTAGGAAAACCCGATGAGACTGGCACGAGTTCTTGCACCCATGGCGATCCTCGGTCTGGTTGCTCTAGTATTCGGGCAGGTGGTTGCGGCCGCGAGCTTCCCCGAGAAGCCGGTTACCTACATGATCTGTTTCGATCCGGGCGGCGAGTCCGACATCACGGCTAGGCTGCAGCAGAAGTATCTGGAGGATGTCCTGAAGACCAAAGTCGTCATAACCTACAAGGTTGGCGGCGGCGGAGCCGTGGGTTGGTCGGAGCTGATCAGGTCGAAGCCAGATGGATATACCATAGCGGGCGACAACCTTCCACACACCATACTCCAACCTATGCAGCGCGGCGACGCCGGCTACACAACCGAGCAGCTGAAGAGGGTCTACTGCTTTGAGAGCACTCCCTGCGCCCTTGTGGTCAAGAAGGACAGTCCTCTCAAGACCCTAGCTGATTTCATCGCATTCGCTAAGAAGAACCCCGGCGCCGTCACTTTGGGCGGCAGCGGGAGCTGGACCGCAAACCACCTGGGCACAATCGAGCTTGAGAAGGCAGTTGAGGTCAAACTGACTTATATTCCGTTTACCGGGTCCGGGTCAGCTACGCCGGCACTTCTGGGCGGGCATGTGACAGGCTTGATGACCTATACCACAACGGCCGCTCAACAGCGGTCAAGTCCAAAATGTGCTGTAGAATCGATCCTCGTAGAACGGGTTAATGCCCAGGTAACCTGGGAGGACCGCGTCTGGGTCCGCCCGTGTTGCTCCATTCTCCTGCGTTTGGGCCGAGGCCAAAGCTCCTACTATGCATGCCGCTTGCCTCTCGGCCTACGCCGGAGGGGACGGCAGCTACCGGCTTGGCGTGTCATGTACGGGGCTTCAGGCTGCCCGCTGCGCTGCGGTCGGCAGCGGTTGAGCCTCGCCCGACTCGCATGACTGCTTCCATCGCCAGTACTCCTCCATGTTCAGATAGCGGCGACTGGTTGACCAGGCTTCGTCTATCTCCATCAGCACGGCTCCGATCAGCCTCACGGCGGACTCATCGTTCGGGAATATCCTGATGACCCTCTCGCGCCTTCGGACTTCTTCGTTCAAGCGCTCGGCGCAGTTGGTCGTTCGCAGCCTCTTGCGAAGGTTTTCGGGCAGAGCCATGACCGCCATCGCATCCTCAAACCCAGCTTCGAGCCTGCTCACGGCGCCAGGGGCCTTCGCGCCGAAGTCGTCGATTATCCCATCCAGCAATACTCTTGCAGTGTCCATGTCGGGCGCTTCGAACATGAGGCGCAGCCTCGAATGTAGTTCATGCTGAACGGCCTTCGGACACGCATCCAGAATGTTCTTGGTGAAATGGGTCTGGCAACGCTGCCATGATGAGCCCTGGAACTCGACGGCTACCGCATTGACCAGTCCGCCATGGTCGTCGGAAACCACCAGGTCTACGCCGGTAAGGCCTCTGCCTTTCAGCCACCTGAAGAAGTCCCTCCAGGAGTCCTCCTTCTCGCTGTCGGCAATCCGCAGGCCAAGGACCTCGCGAATCCCTTCGGGGTTTACCCCAGTGGCCATGAGCATGCTCTGGCTCCAGACGCGACCGCCCTTGCGCACCTTGATCACGATGGCGTCGACGATCAGGAACGGATACGTGCCCAGGGGCCGCTCAACCCACTCGTGCACCACGGGATCCAGCCCCTTGAGCATGTCCGACACTGTGGACTTGGAAAACTCGACGCCGCACAGGTCCCTGGTGATGTTCTTGATCTTGCGAGTGGAGACTCCGTTCACCGCCATCTCCATGAGCGTGACGATCAGCGCCTGCTCGCTGCGCTGGTATCGCTCGAACATGTCCGTCGGAAGCTTGCCGTTCCTAAACTGAGGAACCTCAAGGGTCAGCGCGCCTACTCGCGTCGTAAGCGCTCGATCCCTAGTCCCGTTGCGGTACCCCACCCTTTCCTCGGTTCTCTCATAGGGTTCAGCCTTCACGTACTCAGTGGCTTGCGCCTGCAGCACCTGGTTGAGCACGGCTTCAAGCAGATCCGCTAGACCGCGATCCCCCTGAAGAAGTCCGTGCAGTTGCTCGTCGGATATGGTAATCTGATATCGGGCCATTGGTTCTCCTCCTGTAGATAATTGGTTGGTACCAACTCCAATTCTACCGGAGAATCGATGGCCTTTCCATACCCATCGTCGCAGTTCAAAGGCCATTTTACAGCATTATACCGGACTCAACT
>JAGVTS010000078.1 GCA_019136685.1 Bacillota bacterium
TTTTCGGAACACGTTTTTGGCGATGCGTCCCGAAATCGAACAATGGTTGGTGTATAATCGATCGTATAAGTGCATAGAACGCCTGAGGCGATACAGACATAACATATACCCCCATCTTGGCTGACTGAACATGTCACATGCTAGCATAATGGCCCATGTGTCAGCCATATCATCCCACTGTCTGCCGTTGCGGCCACCAAGTTATCCCATTCTCCGCGTTTATGCGGATATACGTTCCGATATGCACCACCCATTGTCCGGATTCGCGACATATCCGCGAAAACCTGTTCGGAGAACGATCACATCACAAAAGGCCAGCTAGACGCACATTTTTGCGATGAACATGCAGCGTATGGCGCACATAGGTTGCACACTACGGAGCGCGAAGCGTTCATTCCCACATTGCTTGCCCATAGGCAAGCAACCTGAGATTCGGGGAATCGCGAAGCTACACTCAAGGAGGACTCGCTACCGACCGTTGAGTTTTCCGGCAGGCTGGATAGACCCCTGCTATGCATGGTTTTGATGGGCCTAGCCCCGGGCAAGGCCGCTTTGTCATCCGACTGGGATGCCCAGGGCAGGGTCCAAATGCCGAAATGGGAACATCCACATGCGGAACGTGGGTTCACTAGGCCAGCTGGGCACCATTTTCGGCGAGCACAGCGCCTTCGTGTCTGCATCCACTCTCGGCATACCCGACTGGCCTTGCCATTAGCGGAGTCTGCAAGGACCTACACGCGCCCTACGAGCACGAGTCACAGCCGGGCGACAGCGCAAGATAGCCAAGGGCGAGAGCATAGGCCGAAGCCATCAGGCCATGACCCTCATAGCGCGCTCGGCAATAGGCAAGGCAGGAGCTTGCGGCTCTCAGAATCTCGGAGGTTTCATTTGATGCATTGGGTGGGCCGGGCGCTCTGCAGACACCGGGGGCGGTGCACACGCCAACCGAGCCGACCTCAGTGGCGCCATCATCGCCGGGGCTCATTGCGCGGGCCAGCCGGTGAAACCAGATGGCAGCACAGGCGTTTTCCCGGTAGTCGCGGGCAGGCTCTCTGAAAGCGGGCGGGTCATCTGGGTTCGGAATCCGAGAAACCAACCCCTCTGCTCCTCGAACATGCCGCGCTGCGGTGTGGCTTGCGATCAGCGACTGGGCCAGTGCAGATGAGAGATCAAGCCAGCTCCGGTCGCGGGTCGCCTCGAACGCGTCTAGGCAGGCAGTGCCCACCGAAATCGTGTCGTGGGCCAGCCCAAACAGCTGGGGCCTGCCGTCATACAGGTGGGCCAGGCCTCGCTCTGCGTCGAGGCACTTGTCGATGATAGCACGTAGGATCTGGACTCCGCGCGAGGTCCACTCAGGTTCGTCGAACACGCGCCCGGCGGCGATCATGGCTGTCGACCCGCGCCCGTTCCAGTCGACGTATACACGCGCGTCGACTCGCGGCGGCGTACGGCGGGCCCGCTCCTCGGCGGTGGCCAGTGCGTAGTACTCCTCGTCTGCGTCCTGCGAGCCCGACCACGCCGGGATGTTCGGCTGAAACAGCACAGAGTCCATGTAGCGAACGGTGCTATGAGCGGCGGCTTTGAGTTCCGGATTCTGTACGGCTTGATACGCGTTCGCCAGGGTGTGGACAAGCAGTGCGTTATCCAGTAGCATCTTCTCGAAATGGGGCACGCTCCAGTCGCGGACTGTTGAATATCGAAAGAGACCGCCTTCTACCTTGTCGTAGGTTCCGCCTGAGGTCATCGCGTGAAGCGTGTGCTCGAAGATCTGTCTGCACGAGGGGTCGGCACTGACGCGGTATGCGGAAATGGCGAGGTTGATCGCGTCGAACATCGGGAACTTGGGGGCGTCTCCGAACCCGCCATACACAGAATCGTAGGAAGCCATCACATCGCCCAGCGCATCGTAATAGGGGTCCAGGTCGGGTTCGCGGTCGGAAGTGCCGACATCATCATGTTCGTCGTCGTAGCCGAGCTCGCGTTTGCGATCCTGGTCTGGCTCATCATCTCCACCCATGCGCGAGCGCGCCAGGGCGGGATAGGTTTGGGATAGCCGCCCTAGCCACTCCAGCATCCTGTCGGGAGGCACGTACGTCGCGCCGGCCAGCGGGTGTCCGTCATGATCGAGAATGGCCACCGTCGGCCATCCGCCCATATTGTAGCGGGCGTTCACGTCCGGGCGCACATCGGTGTCGACGCGTACGGGGATGTATGCCTCGTTGACGAGAGCAGCGACATCGCGGTCGGAGAAGGTCGTTCGGTCCATGACATGACACCAGTGGCACCACGACGCCGATATCGACAGAAGCACCGGCTTTTCCCCGGTGCGTGCTTCATTGAACGGCTGGGTGCCCCAGCTTCGCCACGCTATCTGCGCCCCATCCGAAACGCCGTGACTATACTGAATGCCCATGTGCGTTGGTGCCTCCTTCTTCGCGTGTGATGACTGATCGTCCACTGAGCGGCGAGCATCCATATGAGTATGCCCAAAGACGGACCGTGAAAGGCGAAGGGCGAGGTTGGCAACCTCGCCCCACAGTATACCTGCGGTGAGCAGTCTAGCGCTTGAGCGCTGTCATGCTGAACCTAACGTCAAGGAGAACTGACCTCGAGGATCCTCTCGACCATGGCGCCCCCGGTGACCTCGATCTCGCGGATCCACTGTCTGCCGACGCCGGCCAGCCTGGGCTGGATTGAGATGTCGTGGGTGCCGGCAGGGACCCTGAGTTCATATGTACGCCTACCGAGCGCTCTGTTAGCCACTCGCGTCTGCCGCCCTCGCCACCGATGTAGATGAAGTACTCGCCGGCAGCGAGCGGTTTTCCATCGGCGATGACCTTGATGCGGAGGAGACCCGCCGGGTCGAAGTCCATCTTGATCTGAACGGTCTCGCCCGCCCGGACCTGGACTCCAGGCGCTTCTTGGCGCTGGACGAACGGATCGGATATCTCGCCCGCCGGCAGATTCGTGGCGGGCGGAATCCCGGCCCAGCTCGCGGCGACGGGCGCGTTCGCCTTCAGCACGCGAGTTTCGACACGGTCGCTTACATCCTGCCCGGACGCGTGGGCGGTCACGCGGACCTTGCCGTCCAGCGGACCGAAGTCGAGCCTCACGACGCTGGTCTGCCCGGGTCTCGCGGCGATCCTCGCCGCCTGGGCCGTCAGAACCTGCGAGCCCGCGGCGAGATGACCGTGCACTGTGTACTGGCCTTCGTCCACCTGCGCTCGCACGACAGGGGGATCTTGAGCGGTGCGGGTCCACTGCACCATCTCGCCTGTGGACCTCACAATCTCGATATGCGCTTGCCCTGTCACGTTGACCGCGCCCGCCCAGGCCTGCACTTCTATGTGCGCCGGGGCCACGGCGCGGGCCATGATCGTGGAGAGAGCCTGCCTGAGCGATGCCGTATCTGAAGCCGGGTAGTACTCGCCAATGCAGCGCACAAGAGCGGCCTGCTTCTCGGTGAGGGCGAACCCCACCACGTACGGCTTCATGACAATCCCGTCCGCCTGCAGCCGGGCCGATACCGCGCACGGGTCGCCGCCGCAGCTCTCTTCGCCGTCGGTGATCAGGACGATTATGTTGCGGGCGGTCTTGTCGACGAAGTCCAGAGCCGCCTGCTCCAAAGAGAGGGCGATGGGCGTCATGCCCCCGGCCTTCATCGACTTGACCTGGTCGATCATATTCTCCCGCGCCTTGGCCACTGGGGCAAAGGGCTGAGCCAGTACGGTGTCCTCGCATGGTGTGAGGTCTTTCCGTAGCTCCGCTCCGTAGATTCTGAGCGCCACGATGAGATTGGGGTCGTCCGGAAGGTCGCGAATGAGCTGCTCCATGACGGCCTTAGCCACGTCCATTCTGGACTTCCAGCCTTCCACTCGGGCGCCCATACTGATCGAAGAGTCCAAAATCAGCTCTATGTAGGTCTTCTCGCCGGCAACTGCTGCCTGCGTACGTGCATGGGATGATATGCCGGCTGCCAGTAGACACACAGCCAAGCGCCAGAACAACCGCATGACGCGTGCGCTTCAAGGTTGTGTCCCTCCCTAGGAGTATAGCTGTCTCGCGCATCGCGTGAACGATCTGCGTGCAACGAAACGTATTGTTATCATCTGACAGTTTTGCGAGAATTTCTGCCTGACAGCGCTGCGCTCCGATGCTATACCATTCCACTACTGCTCGGCCTTGGTCTGAAATCGGAGGGGTGGCCCTCAGTCAGGGCCGCCGGCATCGCGATTCGGCTACTTGGCTCTGTCTTTGGGCGAAAGACTGCTAGAGACTGCAGTCACAGACCTGGCCCAGCAGAGCTGACGGCATGCTCTTGCCAGGGTCGCTCGGGCTGTCGATAGCGACGCACACAGTGTGCTGCGACTCTAGTAGCGCATCGATCCGGCAGAATAGCGCGAATCTCTGTAATCCCGGTAGACTGAGTCTACTACTCGGTATGCCGGCTTGTAGTGATCTCGGTAGACGGCGCTATGGCTGATCGCCGGATAACGTTGCGCCCGATAGGTGAGCAGAAAATCGTGCAGGTCCTCCAGAGAATGTGGGAGGCTGCCCGCCTGACAGCAGGCGCGGAGCACCTCCAGTTTCTGTTCGAGACTGGCGAGATCTCCGCGCCTCGATCGGGCAGTATTGACGAAGAACTGATTGACCGTGGTCAACCGAATGCCCGTGCCCTCTATGGCCGCAAGTTGCAGTCGGCAGAGACCATTGCCGATGCCGATGAAAACCTCGCCCGGGTTCACACCGTCGCAGTTGCCGGCGAGCGCCTGGTATTCGGCGCGCAGGCGCTGCAGACTGCTCTCTGCGTCGGCGATCATGTGCCCGCCGGCGAACTCGTTCTGATAGACCAGCTTCACCAGGTCCTGAATCTGCATCCTGGGATAGCGCTGCTGGTGCGACAACAGCACCTCCCGCAGTTCAGCGTCATCAGACATCGTCGATCAGCTTGGCTCTGTCTATGGCGATGATCACTACCGGGATAACAACAAGCTGCAGGATGATGCCGGGCAGCGCATTCACGAAAGCACCGGCCATGAAAGCCTTCCACGTAAACCCTCGACCAGCGAAGCCCAGAACTAGTAGGCTAGCCGCGCCCCACACAACTCTGCCCAGCAACATGGAGAGGATCAGCGTGGGATACACAGCCGCGTTCGTCTTGGGAAGCACGCGCCGAAGCCACCCTGTGGCGAAGCCGTATGCGGCTAGCTCAAAGGACATGACCACCGCCGTGGGAAAGAGCGGCGGCATGCCGAAGATGAGGCTTCGAAGGACTGGCGTGATCAGGCCGACGACCAACCCGGTCGGCCACCCGCACACAAAACCGCAGATCAAGACTGGCAAGTGCATCGGCAACAGTTTTGACCCCACGCCGGGAATCTGTCCAGTGAGAAACGGCATGAGTAGGCCCAGGGCCAGAAACAACGCCGCCAATACCAGCTTCCTAGTTGCAGATCCGGTCAATTCCCTCACCTCCGAACACAAAAATGCCATGACGATACCGCCCTCGTGCAAAGGACAAGTACCTTCATGGTACCGTTGTGCGCAACCATAGACTGGGTGTCGCCGGGAGAGCTGACTACAGTCAGCAGCTGAAGAGAGCTTACCATAGAAAACATGGCAACTCAAGCCATGGCCGGACTGGGTGCGTGTAGCGATTGTTGCTTTCGGGGTCGCACGAGGTCGCTCGCGTTCAGGCATGCAGTCTCGCCAGGACCGCAGCGGAAGCAACTGGAGTCGCACCGGGTCCAGGAATAGACCCAGGGGTAGATCTGGGGCTCACGTTTCGCATGTAATATGTGGAAAGCAGGCATTTCGGAAATGAGCAGCTAGGCAAGCAACCTGAGATTTGGGGAATCGCGAAGCTACACTCAAGGGGGACTCGCTACTGACCGTTGGGTTTTGCTGCTATGCATTACCCACGTCCGTGGAGCTTTCTGGGCGTACAGGCCCGAGTAGCATATGCGCTCACCGACGCCGCTGACTGTGCGTCATCCTGCTCATTTCTGAGACGGTTCGCGGAGAAACCATACTGTATTGTTGCAGGTTCGCTAACGCCCTGCTAAACGCCGTTTGGCGAAATGTATGCGCAAGGCGGCTTTCATCGATACTGGCGCCTTCGAGTACGGGCGGATCTCCGCCCAGAGCGTCTGCCCCCATGGGCAAGACTCGGGTCCCTTCCAGCGATGTGAGTAATGCATAGGGGCTTTCCGGCAGGATGTTGACGGAGCCTGTCGGAATACCCAATGGTTCTGCACACGTGGGCCCGTTCGAAATCAACCGGCGGCAGTACTTCCCCTTGTAGGAGATGGACGCTTGGCGAATGCGCAGCTAGAGCGGGTACGGGAATATGGCCTATCGATATTGGGCTGCCGGCGACTGCCATTGGGGGCTCCACGATCCCCGAAACGGCTTCCGAGTTCGTCCGACTGCGCAGAACCGTACGGAGTATCAGCAGGCAAGCGAAAAGGCCTTCCGGTTTTCCAGCAGGCTGGATAGACCCCTGCCACGCATAGTTTTGATGGGCCACTCCCTGCATAAGGCCGTGTTGCCATCCGATCAGGATGCCCAGGGCAGCGCCCAAATGTCGAAATGGCAACATCTACATGCGGAGCGTGGGCTGGGGGCGTGCTGAGGGACGGAAAGATGCTGTGGCTCAGGTGCACACCCCCGGGGGTATCCGCCCAGAGATACAGTCACATTGTGACAATACTTTCGGCAGGTATCTCCGAGACTAATGGCAAATACTGATAGTATCCCAGCTCCAGCCGTTGTACCCAACGGCCACGATATAAAGACCAGCTAAATAGGTATTCCCGCGAGCATGATCCCTTCAGCCAACAACCCGCGCCGGTCGTTCTGCTGTCTCAGCCACTGAAGTCCGGGCAGTACTTAGCTTGAGCGGGTCAGCAGCGGCCGCCAAGTGGGATTGAGCGTCAAGCGGCGGCTACCATGGGTTTGGCGAGCCTGTCGAAAGACCCAACGGTCGCCTGCGGGTGTCATTCGGGCGTGAACCCGGACGGACCCGATGTTTTCCGAACCCTTGGGTAAGCCCCTAGCTAGAGCAACAAACGCTGGCCGATAGGCGGCCAGCGTTTGAAGATTCACTTCGATGAGATGACTCGTCTAGAACTCGCGCAGCGTCACATTGAGCTCCGCTGTCTGGCCATCTTCGAGCTCGATCCCGTCAACGAACTCCACATCGTACGAGTCCGAATCGGGCTCGACGACGATGCGGTACATCCCACCAGGCAGCCTGGCCTCGAATGTGCCGCCCGCCACTCGCGTAAGGTCCATCACGTAGCCATCGTAGTCATCGTACACTTCTATGCTAGCCTTGTTGAAAGGTTTTCCGTCCGCGATCAACCGCACCCTGAGCAACCCGAGAGTTCCGATGGTCACAGTCTTCTCGACAGTAGCGCTGGCTGTGATCTCGACTCCGCGAAGCCACTGGGTCTGGACCCCCTCAAGATCGGGGGAGATCTCGATGTCGTGGGCGCCTGCAGGGACTTTGAGTTCCAAGACGCCGCGGGAGACCTGGTCCATCTGTGTGATATTGCCGCCTTCGCCGCCGAAGAAGTGCACCCAGGCTCTGGCCTGAAGCGGCTTTCCATCTACTACGACCCTGAGGCGCAGCAAACCGGATCCTCCGATATCGATGGTTTTCTCCAGGGTGGCGCCGCCTGTGATCTCAACTCCGCGGAGCCACTGGGTCTGGATCCCCTCAAGACCGGGGGAGATCTCGATGTCG
>JAGVTS010000101.1 GCA_019136685.1 Bacillota bacterium
GAAGTCTCGCTGAGCGTGTAAAGCTGCTCCATCAACAGCTCAATCTCTCTGTAAGCCGCGTCAAGCTGACCATCCCACGTGGCGTATCCCGGCGGGCTTTCCCCCTCGGCAACGGGAAAATACTTGCCGCCGCCGCGGAATGTGTGTTCGCCGGTCTGCGGATCCTCTTCCAGTGCGCTCGCTGGCCCATACATGTTCGGGTCACTGTGCTTGTCCAGTATCCGCGCGATCTGACCTATGCGCGTTTCCAGCTCGGAAATCACGGTATCCAGATCGGTGTAGTCATCAAGCCCCACAAGTCGATTCGAAGTGCGCAGGTTGTGACATGGAACCACAAGGAAGTCATCCACGCCCGTTAGCGTTTCGACGGGCTCCTCCACCATGCGGCCAATGCGCCCGCTGGCATACTCATGCACTACTCGCGTGATCTTGCCCCGCTCGTGAATCTCGGCGATGAACTGCCCCGGTTTATGGCTGTTTGCCGGCACCGTTGTCCATGCTATGACATGCGCGATGATGTTCCGGATATTCGCGGGTTCCACGATGGGGAACCACAACTCCGGCGGTTGACACTCGATGATACCCCGACCGTCATACCTGACCTTGAACAACCCCGTGCCCAACATGGAAGTGTCAAGCACGGCCTCGTATGCCGCGTTGTGAAGGTCGTTGTCGTTGATGATGCGGTCACACGCCTGCTGTTCTTCGCTCTCACTCTCCCCCGCCGTGATCTTTGGCGGTTCGCCTAGCAGAAGGTCCGCCCACAACGTGGACAGGCGTTTAGGCCAGTTCAGCACCGTTTGAACGACTAGGCTTTGCTCTTCGCGCAGCAGTCGATTCCATGCGTCGCGGTAAACCAGTTCGTGCTTACCCTCGAACAGATTCCTGTTCTTGGTATAAAGAGTAAGCCGCTCGGATTCAGCATCCGGCGGCCACTGCTTGCCCCGCTCTATGAAACTCAGATCCGTTAGCACAATCTCACCAACCTCGCGGTTTGGGCACTGGCGGCATACTGCGCCGCTGGCCGAATCTCAGTAACGCCTGGCTCATTTGGTCTACCTGGTCATCGTGCTTGCCGTTGGGGAATGCGGCGCACTCCTCGATGAAGTCACTCACCCACGGCGCTATGCTCGGGTCGGGCAGGTAGACGTTGCCCGCTTCAATCTCAGGGCTCACCGCGGCCACACGCGCCATCTTGGAGCCCTGCGGCTCCACAGGTATCAACCCAGGAATCTCACGCTTCAACATGGCAATCACGGCGGGGCCGTTGGCTTTATCCTCGACCAGTTTCGCCCGCGCCTGCGGCCACTTGGCCGTAAGCGCCTTCACAGCTGCCAATGTCGTTGGGAAATCCATGCGCCCGCGCACCTGATCAAGCAGGTACTTATCAGCGCCCTTGCGCCCCCACACACCGCCTACCACGAAGTCTGAACCATCCGAATCCTTGAATGTCATGTCCCATGACTGAATGACTTCCTGCAGGTCGGCAGGAATGGCCTTGTAGAACTTCCACCAGCCGCGCTTCAGTATCTCGCCTTCCGGCGCCGAAGGCCGCTGCTGATACAGCGCCTGCCAGAAATACGTTCCCACAGCCCGCTTGGTTTCCTCGGCCCACGCCTTGTCGAACCCATATTCCGGCCATAATGTTTCCCCGACGGCTCTCTCCAGCGGGTCGCCCTCTTCCGCCTCGGCCTGCATCTCGATAATGACCCATTGCTCGCCCGCAGCCTGCATTTCGGCAATAAGCCGCCCCGCTAGGTCGTCCTCGTGCCAGCGGGTCATGACCAGCACTATAGCCCCATGGGGCGACAGCCTGGTCCGGAGGGTGCTGCGATACCAGTTCCAGACCGCATCGCGGATGGTTTGGGACGACGCCTCCTCGTGGTTCTTGAAAGGGTCGTCGATCACTGCCACGTTGGCACCCCGACCAGTGATGGGGCCCCCGACGCCAGCGGCCACACACCTGCCCCGGTGCCCCCGGACAGACCAATGATCTACTGCCGAGCTGTCGGTCGCCACCCGTATGCCCCACAGCGGAGGGCCGTACTCCCGCAGGGTGTTGCGTGACGCCCGGCTGAAGTCGTGCGCCAAGTCGGCTGCGTAGGAGCTGATGATGACCTTCCGGTTCGGGTTGCGGCCCAGGAACCAGGCGGGGAACCCGCGAGACACTATCTCACTCTTGCCGTGCTGAGGTGGCATGAACACCATAAGCCGCCGAATGTCGCCGCGCTCTACGGCCTCAAGCTTCTCACACAACGCGAGGTGGTGCCTGCCTGGCCACCACACCCCGCCCGAGGTGTACTGCATAAAGTCGGCCAACCTGCGCCGGGCGAGTTCAGCCCCTATCTTGTCGTCTATGCCCGGGTCACTCAGCAGACCCTGCAAGCCGCCGTCGTATGGAAGCAAGCGCCCTCAGCTCCTCCTCCGTCAGGCGCGACAAGTCCAGGCCAGACTGTGCACTGACCTCGACCGGCCCACCATCAGGGCCGGAAACCTCCTGCTGAACCCTGTCCGGAATACCCCTAGCCACCCGCTCCATCTTGGCTGCCTCAGTCAGGTAGGCCAGCACCTGGTTAGGGTTCAGGTCGGCGGGGTCCACCCCGCGCAGCCGCTCAATAGCCTTCTGCTGTAGGGCCATGGCCTCGGTGATGTGTCGCTGGTTCATGGCTTCGATTTCCTTCAACATGGACTCGCGCCTGATCCGATCCACCTCGATATCCCAGGCCATGCACCGGTCCACCCAATTCCATCGGTAGGACCACCGCTTCATCAGGTTGGTCGACTTGCCTAGCGCAGCCCCCGTCTTGGCCAGCGTACGCTCCATACTGTCCCGATACGTGATGAACGCCTCGAACGCCACGCGGGTTTCGCCCTTCTGGCGCTCCCAGGGGGCCCTCACTACATCCATGCCGGGCACCTCCAGGTGGGCCTTCGAACGGGTGAAACCCGTCTTCCAGGGGGGCGGGCTGTTTCTTTTTCGGGGCACGGTTACTCACCCTCCAAGTACTTAGTCGCCCACTGTTCGAGGCAACGCCACGCCTCTTCTGGCTCCACCTCTTTGCGGGCCACCATCTTATCCACCGCCCGCTTCAGAGTGCGGGCTACGTCCACGGGCACCGTATCGCCGCCGAACACGGACGCCAAAGGAACCCGGGACCTCTGCTTGTTGGACTCCGAAACGCCCCAACCCTCGGCCAGGTCGGTCTGGTGCCGCTCGAACACGTCCAACACCAACATCATGCCTAGGGCCGAATTCTGCACGTTGTACGACATCTGCGCCTTGGCCAGGTCCGACACCGCCCGATCGAAGTCGTCCAGCCGCACGGCGACCACTTCGTTCGCGCCTAACGCCTCCGACGCCCGCTTCAGGCAAGCCCGGAGCCGGTCTGCCTCAGTGGGCAGGAACAGGAACTGGACGGTTCTGAACTCAAGCCGCTCGGGTACCAGGCCAGCCAGGTCAAGGCTTTCCAAGGACTTCAGAGCCCTGTCATCTAGGCCCGCGTATTGTTTGAGGTCGGCGGACTCTAACTCCTCGTACAACTCCTTCAGGATAGCCATGTCGTCCTGCCCGACTAGGGCGTTATGTGATAGCTGGATCGCTATCTGCTCTTGCCGGTTCAGGGGCCGGTCCGTATACATGACCAGCACCTCAGTCAGGCCCGCCACCTTAGCGGCCTGCACCCGGTGGTTGCCAGACAGAACCCGATACTTGCCCCCCTCCTTCATGCAGAGGGGAACCGAACTCAGGCCGCCGTCGCGCTTGATGTTACTCACCAGCTGCCCGAACGTGTCCTGGGTCATGTACCTGGCGTTCTTCTCCAGCAGGACCAAATCGCCTACCGGGACTAGGGCCAGCTTGTACGGCTGGTCCTTTAGCCGCCCGTTTAACTCGTCTACTTGCTCTTGTCGTGCTGGTCCGTCCACCATCGTAGGGCCTCCTCCAGTGTCCACCGCCCAGCCTGCGCGGCGTAGTTGACGTGATCCTCACCGCCGCCGGTCTTGCGGTACAGCCCCCGGTACTTCATCGACTCGGCCTTCCCCGTGAACGCCGTGGTGGTGATCGAATCCACGCGGCGAGCCATCCGACTCTTGAGCAACTCCTGGACCTCACGGCTCAGGGACGCAGCCACCACCAGCTTGGACAGCCGGGGGTACGCGGTCGGCCTGATCGCGAAGTCGGACAGCATGTACACCTCGGTCATGGACCGGTTCTTCGTCGGCGTGTGCGTGAACGACATGGCCCCAATCAGCCGCCCCTTTCCGTCTAGCAGGGCGAACGACCAAGTGCCGTTCACTGTGACTATGTTCTTGCCCAGGTACTCGGAGCGAAGCAGGTTCAGCTGCGCCCCCGTGATGGGAACCAGCCCAAGTGGGCCGACCAACTCGTCTGATACGCGCCTGGCTGGGACAAGCTCGGTGCGCTGGCGCATCAGCATGAGCCGGGACACGTTAGCCGACGAGTACAAGTACACCGGCTTGGAACGCCCCATCGGGCCGGGATACGTCACCGCCCCGGGCTCCATGCCCTCCAACGGCTTGTTCACCATCAACACCCAGGCCCGCTTGGACTGCATGATCTCCAGCAGCTCGTTGAACCGCCTCTCGTCGAACCGGACGTAGTCCGGGGGCACCCACCCGAACACACGGTGCATGGCATCGAACAGCTTCTCGTACCCGCCCGCGTAGGTCGGCGGGAAAGACAGGACGATCGACTCCTCGGGTGCGTCCCGCAGGAAGTCTACCAGGTCCATCTCGTAGAATGAGGTCAGCCGCACACCGTCGAGAGCACGGGTAACCCGGGCCACTGTCCCGGCGTGGAGCCGGTCCCAATCGCGCCGGTACTCGGCCAGCATCCTCTGGCCGTAAAGCTCACTACTCTCAGCATGGGGCAAAAACTCGGACGCCAGCAACAGGGTCGCGGCTGCCCGGGTCGGGGTATCCAAGTACGGCTTCAGCCAGTCGTACCCCGGGTCGGCCACGTCCACGCTGACCGGGTCCCCAGCGGCCAAGTGGCCGATGACGCAGGGGTACAGGGCCACGTCGCAGCCCCGTATTTCCCTGACCCCGGCGTCGGCCAGCACTCGCTCAACGGTCAGGTTGCCCGACCCGCCCACATACGCGGGCAGCCCCGGGTACTGACCCACAATCTCACGGATGACCGGCCTCAGTTCGCTTCTCACCGTGCCCTTGAACACACCGTCGCCCCCACAGATACGGCTAGGCGGGACGAGCCGAAGCCCGCCCCACCTTTCTCGTAACCGACTACCGGAATCTAAAACAACGACCCCTGCACTGGCTGGAGCGCGGGCGACTCGACGCCTACCGTCTGGCCAGACTCCAGCTCCAGGACCCCCTGGCCGCTGTGCTCAGTCCACCACTCAGCGAACATCGTCCGGTGGCACCACTCGCCAGGCTTCCTAATGTCCTCCCAGCAGAGCAGTACCAAGTCCCGCCCACCGTTCGCTCGGCTTATCGCCTCTAGCTCGGCCTTGATGGCTGGGTAGCCAGCCTCGTCTAGCTTCGCCCTGTACGCCTGGCGGTATCGCTCCTGCGTCACCTGCTTGTTCAGCATCCACCTGTCCGGGACTATCAGCTTCGACTTGGCCCTCACCTTGAAACCCAACGGGAACTCCGGCACACCGAGCGCGATGGCCACCGGGACCACGTCCATCCCAGTAATCTTCTTGTTGTGGAACCTGCTTGTCATAACCCGCATCTGGGACCCTCCTCTTTGTAGTTTTTCTTTTATTATAACACATGAGGAGGGGTTCTGTCAAGTATATACATATCATGGAGCGCCGGGCTGGGACTCGAACCCGCACTACCCACCTGGAGGGTGGGGGTGCTACCATTACACTACCGACGCGTGGGCCTCTCTTCCATCAACCGCTTGGTTGCTCGGTGCCGGTGTAGGAACACACCCTCAGCCACCGTATGTAGCTCTTCCAGACGCCCGGACTTGTTGCAGTTCCCACACCAGAACGTCCGGGCGGCTGGCTCCATCTCCATTCGCCCGGGGGCCTCGCAGTAGGGACAGGTCACCAGGACTATCAGACGGGGCTTGACCTCCATCAGTTCGCACACGCCCTTGGCGAGCGCCGTACCCGACAACTGGCCCATCCTGCCTCACCCGACTTTCGACGCATGGTACCACTTCGCAGGCCCGGCCCCGCTCGACTGGCCTCACCCGGCTTCGACGTATAGTGCTACTTCGCAGGCTCAGCCTTCTTGCCGGTCAGCTGCTCCCAGCGCTTGACGATCATGTCGCAGTAGCGCGGGTCAATCTCCATGCCGTAGCACGTCCGCCCTAGTTGTTCGGCGGCAATCAACGTAGTGCCGGAGCCGAGGAAGGGGTCGTAAACAACGTCACCCGAGAAAGAAACCCTTGTTACAATATCAAGAACAACGCTTAACGGTTTCACCGAACCATGCCAGCCTATCCCTTCCGGCAGTTGATTGCTTACTTCGGAAAGCAAATAGCAGTCATGGGAATACGGGTGGACATCGTTCCAATGCGGCGAGCCTACCGACGTGACGAGGATGGCTTCTGAAGTCAGAAGCCATCCTCGCCACGGGTAGGCGTTCTGCGCTTGTTTATATAACCACAACATACGTTCCAACTTGTGCCCTGCTCGTATGCATTCCTGAAGCCAAACAACGAAGGTTCTCGGTGATTGAAAGGCTACAACTGCCGCATCTTTCACGGGCAGAATACTCGCCGCTTTGACAATATGAGCTAGGTTGTCGGGGGCATCCCCAGTGACGCCTTCTTGGTTCTGCCCGTACGGCGGGTCTGTCACAACCGCCGAGGCGCATACTCCCGCCATCAACCGCTCCACATCCCCGGCCTTGGCCGAATCCCCGCACATGAGCCGGTGCCGCCCCAACTGCCAGACGTCCCCCGGCTTAGTCACCGGCACCTCGGGCACCTCGGGCACCTCGTCCTCGGCCACCTCGTCCGTGATGGAGGCCAGTATCCGGCCCAGCTCGCGGTCGTTGAACCCGGTCAGGTCCACGTCGAAGTCGGCCGCGTTCAGCTCCAGGAACAGGTTACCCAGGAGCGCGTCGTCCCACTCTGCCTCATCCTGCAATCTGTTGTCTGCGATGTTATAGGCCTTAGCGGTCACGTCATCCATGTCGAGCCATACAACCGGGACTTCCGCAAGCCCTGCGGCCTTCGCCGCCTTGAGGCGCTGGTGCCCGACGATGATCATGTTCGTGCCCCGCTGGGCGAGGATCGGATTCACGAAGCCAAACTCTTCAATGCTTGCCTGAATCTTCCCGAGGCCGCGCTCGCTGATTCGCCGTGGGTTGCCCTCGAAGGGCGTCAGCGCCCCGAGGGGGACGTACTCTATTGCCAGACGATCGGCCACCGTCAGCCACCCCTTCTTATGTACACTTATACCAAGAGCCGGGTGAGCACTTCACCCGACTTTCAGTGCCTCCCCCAGAGGAGCCGTCAAGGGCCCGCTGCCGATGGCCCTGTAACCACCTTCCATCAGGCAGCAGGCTTGATCCACAAGACTTCGGTGCGTTTATCTCGGCTTCTTTGCCGATCCGATCGAGCAAAAAGGGTTGCATCGAACTCTACGCGTTCCCATCCCGCATACCACTCGTCGTACTCGGGTGACGCGTAGCCAGAAAGAACAACGTGACCTTTGACGCCATTTAGCACCTCAGCCAACTCTCGGTGTTCCTCAAGCGTCATTTCGTAGGCGTATTCGCCGTGACTATTGCGCGTC
>JAGVTS010000243.1 GCA_019136685.1 Bacillota bacterium
GCGAGGGCGGCAGAAGCGCCCACATGCGCGCCAATAGAAGGAATCATGATCAATACCACCAGTAGGACTGCCGTCAATACCTTCCGGCACGTGACGGCGCCTTCCACTATACGCACGAAAGGCCCGCGAAGTGTCACATCCAAGCTCTGCGAGGCATAACACATGGAAGAGCCACAAGCTAGCACCGAAGGAGGAGCACCATGCCCGCTGAAATCAGCGTTTGTGAGATCGTCACCATGCCTATCGCATGCTCTGAGCGGAACCTCTGCTACTGGCTGAGGATCATGATGGAGCATGCTATCTTCATCGAAAACGGCCTCCCAGTCCAGCGCGAAGATCTCCGAGCCCAGGCGGCACGGTTCCAGGCTGCATTCAGGGACCTCCTGACCCGGGCCGGGAACATGCGCATCATGAACCCCGCGGAGATCGCCGCCTACATGCAGACGGTTCGCGCCACGTTGATCAGTTTCATCACCTTCAAGAGGATGCTCATTGCCCTGGCACTGAAATGCCAGGTGGGGGGATTGGGAGGGTTCAACTACGCCCTGCTGCTGGACCACATAACCCGTGAGGCCACCCTCTTCCTGCACATTCTGGACACGCAGGAGAGAGGCGCGGCCACCCCATTCGCCATGGCTCTTGGTGAGGAGACATTCTGGCTAAGGATCATGACGGACCACGCCAAGTTCATCATGAGCCTTTTGGACCAATCGGAGCGGGGTTTTGTGGAGACTGCCGACGAACTAAGCCGGGTCTTCGAGCGTCTTCTCCGCCAAGCCCAGGACTACAGGTCAATGCTGCAAGCCGACCCAGACCGGTTCCCAGTCGTCGCTCGATTCACCGACGAGGTAATCAAGGAGACCGTGCGGATCAAGGATTTCAAACGCGCCGCTCATCAGTTGCTTCTGGAGTGCAAAATCATCGCTATCGTCCCGCCGCTTCTCGCGGATCATGTTGCTCGGGAGGCGGAGCATTTCCTGGATGTACTTGGCGAAATCCGGACCGCTCTGCCGACTTAGCTGGGGCGCTCACATATTCAGGAACTCGAGAAGGCGCCGGTGCGCATCTCCGGGCGAGTTGGCGCCAAGAGCCAGGCGTTCCATGGGGCACTGGCCGTCGCCGGCGCGATTGAGGATTATCGGAACAAGCTTGTCATAGTGCACAGCGATGCCCTCATCGTGCAGTTCGCGCGCAGCGCCTTCGCTCATGAGACGACCGTACACTGCACAGACCCCGACGTCTGTCGCCACCCGTGCCGCGGCGACCCCCACAACCTTGTCGGCTAGGGATGAACCTCGAGCATCGGACCCCGCTGCCTGACACGCCAGAAGAAGGGGCTTGACCCCTTCGCCTTTCTCTGATGCAAGCACCCTCCCGCCCTTGACTAGAACCACTGAGAAACCGCTCTCGAGCAGGCGTCGTGCCGCGCTCAGGTCGCTTTCACATTCGCGCTCCGCCATGCTATCTCAATCTCCCATCTACCGGTCAGCTTGCCAGTTCACTCTCGACGTTTGCCCAAAGACGGCGAATGGCCTGGGCTGCTTTGCCCTCTGCTCGATGGGAACCATCGCGCGTCACCACAGGCACTCCCCGTACAACGGCGCCGACCACTTCTTCATCGAACGGGACCTTACCTGCTATTTGCACACCTTCGCTGCTGCAATACTGCTCGATCTGTTTGGCGCCCGCCTCATCCAGATCATATTTGTTGATGCATACAGCAGGTTTCACGCCGAAGTGGCGTGCCAGTTCAACCGCTCTTTGCATGTCGTGCGTCCCTGCAACTGTAGGTTCAGTGACAATGAGCGCAAGGTCCACTCCGGACATGGACGATATGACCGGGCAACCTATGCCGGGCGGCCCGTCGGTGATGATGTAGCCAAGCCCCTGCTTCTCGGCAATCGACCGCGCCTCGCGCCTGACTTGTGTGACTAGCTTGCCCGAGTTCTCCTGGGCCACTCCGAGGCGTGCGTGGACCATGGGCCCGTAGGCCGTATCAGACACAAACCAGTGCCCCGACACCACATCCTCCATTGAGATGGCGCCGTGAGGACATGTGCGTGCGCAGACGCCGCATCCCTCGCAAGAGACTGGATCGATGTGGGGAAGACCGGCGCCGAGGGCAGAGCCTGCCCCGGAACCTGCTTGGCTGGGCAGGCCGATGGCCCCGAACCTGCAGGCCTCGGCGCAGACGGCTGATGCGCTGCACTTCCCGGCGCCGACGCACTTGGCCGGATCCAGCACTGCTTGCTGTCCCGCCCGGAACTCCTCGGCGATCCTCACCGTCGGGCTGAGCAGAAGGTGCAGGTCAGCTGCGTCCACATCGCAGTCGGCCAGCACCTTGCAGTCCGCGAGAACCGCGAACGCTCCCACGATAGAGGTCTTTCCCGTGCCGCCCTTTCCGCTCATGACAAGCAGTTCCTTCATCGTAGCGTCTCCTCCTCCTCGGGTAGCGGCCCAGCCGCAGCCCGAATCTGCCGCCAAAGGCCCCTCAGAGCATCGCCCAGCTCAGGGAAGTCGCGCACAAGCTGGCCGCCGCGAGCGTAGGAGGCTGCGAATCTTCTGTCGAATGGGATCTCGAGCAACACAGGGATATTCTCCTGTCTACAGAAAGCCGCGACCTTGTCGTCGCCTAGCCCTGCACGGTTGATAACCACTCCGAATGGAATTCCTAGCTCCCGAACCATGTCCACGGCCAACATCAAGTCGTTCAGCCCAAACGGCGTCGGCTCAGTAACAAGTATGCAGTAGTCGCTACCCTTCACTGACGCCACGACCGGGCAGGACGTCCCGGGCGGCGAGTCGATTATGACGACTCCATTAGCTGGGGCAGCCTTACTCCGGACAGCCTTCACCACCGGAGGAGCCAGAGCAGTGCCGATGTTGACACGCCCATGGATGAACCCTATCCCCCGTACCGCTCCCGCCTCTGCCGCCGGCCTCGGCACTCCTGCCGCCGGCGCCCCCACCCAGCCGGCCTCCACAACCCCGATCTCCCTGGCCGCCTCGGTTATTGCACCTTCAGGGCAGAACCGCGCACATCCTCCGCATCCGTGGCACAGTTCGGGGAAGGTGATCGCGCGGTTCCCGAACGACAGTATCGCATGAAAGGCGCACACCTCAGCGCAGATCCCGCATCCGCTGCACTTGCTCTCGTCGATAACAGGCACAGGCAGAGTGACCGACTCAGAAGCCGACTCAGAAGTCTCCAGCACGGGATGGAGGAATAGATGTGCATTGGGCTCCTCGACATCACAGTCCAGAAAGTCTACAAGCACACTATCCTCCAAAGCCAGCGCCAGGTTGACCGCGACAGTTGTCTTGCCTGTGCCGCCCTTTCCACTAGCGACTGAGACGATCATGGCCTACTTGCCGTGTCCGCAAGAATGGCCATGGTGGTCGTCGTGGTTTCCGTGGCTACATGACCCATGTCCTTGGTGTGCTTCGGCGCTATCGGGGTGGTCGCACGCGCTCTCGCCCACCTCGAGCGATCCCGCGAGGTAACTTTGGAGAACCTCAGCAACACTGCCCGAGGCGCCCACTATGACCTGCATGCCCTTGGCGGCGAACAGTTCCTGCGCCCTCGGGCCCATACCGCCTGCGATTATGCACGAGATCCCAAGCTTCGATAGGTATTCCGGCAGGAACCCCGGTTGGTGTTCCGGATTGTCGACCCGCTCTGTACCGATAACCTTGCCGTTTTCTACTGTGACCACGGTAAACTCGGAGCAATGGCCAAAATGCGGTGATATCATTGCGCCATCTGTTGCCAATGCAATCTTCATATGCGATGAACCTCCCAAGTCGGTGCAAATCGTTGAGTCAGTCTCGCTGCCTATGATCTCAGCATCCTAGCGCCTTCCCATCCCGTGATGCGAGTCCACAGTGGCTCCGGAAACCGGGCTGAGTCTGCCTTCCTTGTAAGCCTGAAGGGCATCACGCACCGTGCCGGAAGTCGCAACATACACCTTGATACCTGCCGCTTCCAGCGCGCGCGCTGCGTTAGGGCCAACGTTGCCCGTAACAACCGCGTCTACTCCCTTGTTGACCAGAAACTGCGCGCTCTGAGTACCCGCGCCTCCAGACGCCATGACGCTCTCGTTCGAAAACGCCTCGAATTTGTCGGAGTCGGAGTCGACGATCACGAAGTTCCGACACCGTCCGAACCGCGGGTCCATGGCCGAATCCAGATCCGCGCCCTGAGCGGTTACTGCAATACGCATGTTACTCGCCGCCTTCCGTCGAGCCCTGGCCCTGGTCCGGGCTCTGCTCTGGGCTACTTCCCAAACCAGTTAGATCGTTGAGCCGCCGTTCCACGATCCCAAGCTCGTTTCTGAGAAACTGCACCTGTTGGCTAAGCAACTCCTTCTCGCGCTCGGCCGACATGCCCTGAACATCATCGGCATAGCGGCTCTCCTGCGGCACACCTTGAAATCCCCCAACAGGGAGTTCGGGGCAGCCGTACCTCATCCAGCCCGGCATACCCGTGGCGTAGTACATCCGCCTGTGGCCTCTACCGCGACCTGCCCCAATCCTCGGTCGAATTCCCACTGCGCCCTGCGCTCTTGCCCCTGCTCTACCCCTTGCTACGGGAGCGTCGTACCCTGCGCAATAGCCTGCGGCCCTTCCGGTCATCGGCCCGAAGCCTGCAGGACCTGTTCCGTCTCCTCTCGGCATTTCACATACCTCCTTAGTTATAATGATCATATGCCCGGTATCAGTATACCCAAGGTTATGGGCATATGTCAATAACCAAGGCGGCGAAAAGAGGCCTCACGTAGGGCCACGCCGTCAAAAGTGTGCTGAGCAGGGTTTTGTCCAGCTTGTGGGAATACCGTACGGACTCTTCGCATGCCTAGCTGTAGCTGCGCCTTCGCCGGAAGCCGAACGGCTGCGAAGGGAAGCGCCGTAGCCGGTTGCGTTCGGGAAAGCCAGTGTGTGCAGAACCGTATGGTTCTCCGACAGGCTCTGCTAAAAGCCTGTCGGAGAACCCACAGGTGATGGGATGGACCAGGAAGTTCATAGCATTCGCTGGTACACTCCCCCTGTGCCAGATGTTCTGCAGAAGCCCTGATGTCGCCGAATTGACATGGAAGGCTCATGTCGGGACGGTCTTTGGCGCTGTACGCTGCTCTTTCGGGCTTCAACAGCCGCTGAGCTGGGCGTTCGATGACCTGTCCGTTTTGCGAACGCATTCTCGCAGATGTGTCGCGAAATCGAACGATGACTGATGCATAACGGAACGCATGGATGCATGGGACGCAGATGAGTGTCATTATGTGGGGGTTTGGCCTGTGCAATATGGCAGTCAGCCTGCGTTTGTGGGGCTTTCTGCCTTATGTTGCCGTATTCGCGCAACGGAAATCCCATATACTGCTATCAGCGATCCCTCTCCACGGTTCTATACAGCTATACGTTCGATTATGCAGCACCCATTGTCACCAAACGAGACAGATCGGAGAGAATGCGTTCGGAATCTGAACAAACTAGTTTCTTCCAGCCGGGTGGAGCCCGTCTTGCCGCCCGCGCCAACATCAATCATCTGCTTTCGCAGCGCCCCCGTCCCTTTCCTCCGGGGCCGCACCCGGGCCCGTGCCCGTGTCCGGCGCGCCCGATTCGCTTTCCTCGCTCAGCTCCGCATTGCGGGCACGCAGGATCTACCCCACCCTGAGCTGCGGCGAATGGGGCCTCAAACTCATGGCTGCACGATCCACATCGGAACTGCCCCAGAGCCAGTCGGTAAGTTCCGCCTTCGAAGCGAATGGCCTTTCCCTCCACAAGCGCCCGAGCCACCTTCTCCCTGGCCGATGAGAGCACTCTCTGAAACGTAGGCCTAGACACCTGCATACGTTCAGCGCACTCTTCCTGCTCCAGTCCTTCTAGATCCTTGAGGCGTATAGCCTCAAGCTCCTCTACTGTAAGCACTTCCTCTTCGAGGTCACGCAGCGACACGCCCGCAGGCTTGAACACGGTCACCAGAGGGATGAACTCCACGCGTCTGAGTTTGGGCGGTCTTGGCATAGTATCAGCTCCTGTTCAAAATCATGCGCATATCCGAAGTAGGTCAACCCGTCGTCACGGCAGATGGCACCGATCAGCGCCTCGCTCATGAGGACCCCTATGAGCCCAGGCCGAAGATGTATGCCATCCGTGTCACCTGTACTCTCATGAGTCCATTTGCCAAGTCTGCTCCCTGTCCTCGAATATCAATCATATGCTCATAACCATTGTGATAGAACTCGTCCCAGGTGTCAATGCGCGTACGTGCGCACCGCGCTCGGGCAAGGCATGTCATGGTCCGACCTCTCGTCGTCCAACCTCTTGACACCGCTCACACGCTGTTGTATATTCTGATCAGAGAATGTTAGGCGTGCCTTACTTGTTGCACTGCGCTGTCGCCACCAGGACCGGTTGAGCAAGGAGGATTGAACATGGCTGAATCGAGGGCCCGCATATCACCTTCGCTCGAAGACTACCTGGAAGCAGTGCTGGAGCTAGCAGGCGATGATGACGGCGCGCGCACTACCGATGTGGCCGCCAAGCTCGGAGTGTCCAAGGCCAGCGTCAACCAGGCCATGGGTCTCTTGGTAGACCGCGGGCTGATAAGCCGAGAGAGGTACGGGCCAGTCTACCTCACAGAAGACGGACGGAATGCAGCTCAGGCCGTCTGCAAGAGGCACCGCGCGATCAAGTCTTTCCTCGTCTCTGTGCTAGGTGTAGACGAATCGGTAGCTGAAGAAGATGCGTGTCAAATCGAGCATGTAGTCAGTAAGGAAACGATGACGGGCCTAATAGACTTCATGGAAAGAGGAACCGCAAGATGATCAGCAACGAAAGACCAACCTCGCTAGACGAGCTCGACCTGGGAGCAGGCGGCACGATTGTCCGCATTGGCTGCCCGGGCCCGCTCAGACGCAGGCTCATGGATATGGGTCTGACGCCAGGCGCCGAAGTCCGCCTCGAAGGCGTCGCTCCTCTGGGCGACCCAATCATCGTGTCCGCCCGAGGATGCCGACTTGGCCTCAGAAGGACTGAGGCTGCAGGCATCATCGTCAGCCCGTGCCCCAGTTCAACATGTGCATGTCCCCGCCAAGGCCGGCACAGGCATGGCCGGTCAGGCGCCGCGTCCCGTAGAAGGCGAGTTTTTCGGACCAGAGTTAGTTGACACTAACTATCTCCGTGTACTACTAGCGTCAGCATACATATGACCTTCGGAGGACTATTACGTCATGAACGATTCCGCTGCCCGCATCCTGCCCGTAATCGCCATCGCCGGCAACCCCAACTCGGGCAAGACCGCCCTTTTCAACGCCATAACCGGTGCCCGCCAGCACGTGGGCAACTGGCCCGGAGTCACGGTCGAAAAGAAGGAAGGACGCGTGACCCGAGGCGACAAGTCCGCGCTGGTAGTCGACCTGCCCGGCACTTACAGCCTAGGCTCGCAGGCTCTGGACGAGACCATTGCGCGCGACTTCATCACGCGCGAACGGCCCGATGTCGTGATCAATGTGGTGGACTCCACCAATCTCGAAAGGAACCTCTACCTCACGATTCAGCTGCTCGAAATGGGCGTCCCTCTAGTGATGGCGCTCAACATGTTCGACGAGGCCGGGGCGCTCGGCCTAGACATCGATGTGGACGGGTTATCGAAAGCCCTGGGAGTCAAGGTCGTGCCCACGGTCGCGGTGCGCGTCAAGGGCATCGACGACCTGCTCGACGCTGCGTTCGTAGCCATTTCTGCCCAGACGGCGCAAGGCGATTCGCCGGCGCAGGGCGATCAGTCAGAACATTGGATCGAGTCCGACGTTCTGGTCGGGCCACATGACTCCGTCGAACCACACGACCTGGCCACCGAGCGCCGCTACAAGCTCGCGGCCGATATCGTCCAATTGGTTGTCAGTACCTCTGCCGACAGCCCCTCAGAGTCACCGTCGCAACGAATCGACCGGGCGGTACTCAATCCGTGGCTCGCCTACCCGATCTTCTTCGGTGTAGTATGGGCCATGTTCCAATTCACGTTCTCACTGAGCGAACCCGTAGCGGGCTGGCTCGGAGGCGCAATCGGAGCCTTCGGAGGATGGGTCGCGCGCGCGATGGAAATCGCAGGCGCGCCGGAAGTCGTGATCGCTTTCCTTGTGGACGGGGTCATCGCCGGCCTCGGCGCCCTGCTCGAGTTCGCGCCCCCAATATTCCTGCTCTTCTTCGCCATATCATTTCTTGAAGACATCGGGTACATGGCACGGGCTGCGCTCATCTCCGATAGACTCATGGGCGCGGTTGGGCTGCACGGCAAGGCGTTCATCCCGATGATACTGGGCTTCGGGTGTAACGTCACCGGCATCCTAGCGGCGCGCAGCCTCGACAGCCCCCGTGATAGGCTAGTATCGATACTCGTCAATCCACTGATTTCGTGTTCCGCTCGGTTGCCGGTGTATGTCCTTTTCGCCACCGCCTTCTTCCCCCAGCGCCGCGGGCTCGTGGTGTTCTCCCTCTATGCGCTGGGCGTCGTGCTGGCCGCGCTAGTAGCCAAAGTGCTGAGCGTCTTCCTTAAGCCCGACGTCTCGTCCACATTCGTAATGGAACTCCCGCCATACCGAATGCCCAGGCTATCAGGGGTCTTGATCCAGACATGGGAGAGAGGCCGAGAATTCCTCCACAAGGCCGGCACAGTCATTCTCCTGGCGGTGGTCGTGGTGTGGGCATTGTCCAACCTGCCTCCAGGCGCCGACCCGGGTAGCCCGGAGTCGCTGATCGGCCGGATAGGCGGTGCAATAGCGCCCCTACTGAAGCCCGCCGGATTTGGAACCTGGCAGGCCGCAACGGCCTTGGTGTTCGGAGCCATCGCCAAGGAACTGATAGTGGGCACTTTGGGAGTGCTGTACGGGTCAGGGGCGGGCGAAGCCGGCCTGGTCAGCGCAATACAGGCCAACTGGACGCCCCTGTCGGCTTACGCATTCCTGGTCATGTCGCTTGTGTACATGCCGTGCGCGGCCACCATAGCGGCCATTCGGCGCGAGACCGGCTCGCGGGCGTGGACCGCCTTCGCGATGGCATACCCGCTCGTGCTGGGATGGGTGCTTGCAGTTGCCGTCTATCAGGTTGGACGCCTCATTGGCTTGGCATGATCGATCGCACCGACTTGATCGAGTCTTCGCGCGGGCGCCATAGTATCGGCCTGCGCCGCGCAGAATCGTAGTCATCGCATCGCAGTATCCGAGCCACCCTGGCCTGCGTAAGCGCGTCTTCCTCCGACAGCCCTTTCGACTCGAAGGCCGCGACAATCGAAGCCCAAGGGTCGGCGCCGGCCCCTTCGAGGACCGTCTTCGCGCGGCACGGGCCCACGCCGGGGCATCCCGAGTAGCCGTCAGTCGAATCGCCAGTCAACACCTGAAAGTAGAACCAGTAGTCCGCGTCCGACGTCGTCACCCGCTCCATGCAGTCTGTCCGCCAGTTGTAGTGGACTCCCGGCACCTGTTTCAGGTCCTTATCGGTGCTGGCCATAACATAGCTCCGCGGCGACCTGGTGGCCATGATGCCCATGACGTCATCCGCCTCCAGGCTATCATCTGATCTGCACTCCCATGCCTGCCGCGCATGCTCGATCAGCACATCCAACAGCACCGGCCTGGGCAAGCCTCTGCGGTTTGCTTTGTATGTCGGCAGTATGGCGTACCGGAAATTCTCGCAGCCGGTGAAGCAGAGAATCGCCTTGTCAGTGCGCGTCTCCCTCAGTATGCGCTCGACTGCCGAATCGAACCCGGCAATCGCCCACCTTCCGTCGGTGCGCAGCCCATCGTTCCGCGCCTCGCCGTCCACATCCCCGTCAGCAGTCGCAGCCGCGCGCATGCCGCCCGCACCCCGTCTGGCCTCATACGCATACGCAAACTGGCAGGCCAGAATATCCGCGTCAACCAGCAAATCCATACCCGTCCCGTCCCCTTAGCCCGTCCTCTCGGCCCATTCTCTCGGCCCAACATCCGAGCCAGTCCTCCCAGCACAGCAAAGGGCGCGAATAGGCCAGTTTCGCCGGTCTACTCCTTCTCCGAGCGTGCGACGTATTCCTGCGCCTCGCCGGATTGCCGAAGCGCTTGGCGAAGCCCTGAGATGGTTCGCGATGCTGACGGGCGAGCTAGTCGCCCTATTCCTCGGCGTCAGCTTACTTATGAGCATTCTCCAGGCACTGATCTCAGAAGAACAGATTCGCAGCCTCATGGGCCGGGCCGTTCACGCTCGATCGCAGGGTATCTAGTGGGAGCCGCACTTGGGGCTGTGACGCCATTCTGTTCTTGCTCGACCATTCCCATAGTCGCAGGGCTGCTCAGAAGCGGCGCGCCGTTCGGGCCGACGATGGCTTTCCTGATATCATCGCGCTACTGCCGCCCCTCATGGGTGTTAGGAATACGATACTCTACGCTGTAGTCGCATTCGTCGGCTCCATGGCCATAGGCGCCTCGTGGTCGCGCCTTGGGTTGCACGAAATGGTGTCAGGACTTGTGTTTCAGTATGTCGGATAAGGGAGTGAACCGTGCATGGCGAGGCCGAACAAGGGCGGGTTCTTCAGAGGCCGAGAAGCGTTGCCGCAAGTCGTCTCCAGCCTCCTGCTGCAGACAAGAGTAGCGGCGGCGCCACGCTGCGGCTCCGTGGTTCTGTAGCTCCGTCGATCTGTGATTGCGCATGCCTGTGGATAGCATGTTGCGCCGTTCAAGGCAATATGGTAATATAGCCATAAACTTGCCATACACCGGAGGTGCGGATCATGAGCCGCAGCAGCGGACTCGGCTTCTTTGAGCGGTATCTGACCTTGTGGGTTGCAG
>JAGVTS010000195.1 GCA_019136685.1 Bacillota bacterium
GCCGGCCCATTCCGCCCACGATCGGCACGACTGAAATGCGCCTTGGCCTGAGCGGCATGAGGTTGTCCACAGCTGTAAGTACAGTCGTTCCTCCAGACACGACGACGACATCCTTTTCCCTGACCATGCGTTCGAGCAGAGTCGCAGCGGCCGCGCCGATGCTCTGCTTACCGTCTCCGTCGCCAGCCAGCTCATCGGGTACCACGATTGCATCGGCTATCTGGTATTCGTCCACGATGCGCGTTGCGAGGCGGTCTTCGGTGTCAAAGGGGGTGCTTATCGCGATTCGGACTATACCGGTCCTCCGCGCTTCGTGGAGAAGGCGGCTGACTGTCGGTCGCGATACACCGATTCGAGAGGCAATCTCATCTTGAGTCAAGTTCAGTTCATAGTACATCCTGGATACTCTGGCGAGCAGACTGGTCTGCATAAATGCTTGCTCTCTCATGTGTTATGTGTCTGCCCTCCATTCATATGAAAAGATGTGCCATTACTGTCATCTGCTCACATTGATACCATTGTTGATTACGCGGCGCAAGTGCATGCACATATGTTCACAATGGAGTCAAGGATTGCGGATGAAGGAGCAACTCGCCGCGTGCAGAATGATCATGGAGGCCGGCACAGACGTAACGGAGTATGCTATTGCAACCGGTTGATCCCATATGCGGATTGTTGGGTTGATTGGAGACTATCGTGCCGGGGCGAGGAGGAGTAACCCAATGAACAACCGCACGCACGGGGGCCTCAGCGAGGACGTCGGCAGGGACATCAAGGCGAGGGCGCTCAAGGGCATCGCTAAGACCGCTGCGCCTTCTCTCGCCATCAGCATCCTCCTATTTGTGTCGGCCGGCAGATTGAACTGGACTATGGCATGGGTATACGCGGGATTGTCACTCATTGGGGTAGTGGCGGTCGCCTTGGCCGCGGGTCCGGCATTGCTTGCCGAGCGATCCGGAGTTGGGCAGGGGGCCGAGGCGCTCGATGTGGCGATGGCGGTCATCATGGCATGGCTTGGACCCGTCGCGATTGCGCTTGTGGCCGGACTCGACTGCCGCTATGGCTGGCAACCGGAGGTTTCGCCCCTGGTTCAGGGAGCCGGCGTAGTGATAGTGATTCTAGGATACGCGATGGCTCTTTGGGCCATGGCAACGAATAGGTTCTTTTCAGGAGTCGTGCGGATTCAGGAAGAGCGGGGTCACACCGTCGTGAGCCATGGGCCTTATGCTCTGGTCCGACATCCAGGGTACGTGGGGGTGATTCTGGCAGCGCTAGGGGCGCCTCTGATGTTGGGCTCAGCATGGGCGCTGATTCCCGCTGCCGCCACAATCGGTACCATAGTTGTCAGAACAGCGTATGAAGACCGCACTCTTGTGCGGGATTTGGCAGGCTATGAAGCATATGCCCGGCGTGTTCGCTATCGCCTCCTGCCGGGGATTTGGTAAGCCGGCGCAGATTTCGGTGTGTGTTTCGGTTGACATCACGGCGATGTTGGGGCAATATATCTAGTAGCGACTGACTGACGGGTCAGTCAGCCGGGAGCGCCGGTGCGGCAGACGGATGGCAACGCGGCGCGTGAAATGGAGCTGAAATGTGTGAGGTCTCTGTCTAGGTTCGTTCAGAAGCACTCGGTGGCAGTAATCGTCATGACGATCCTCTTGACCGTGCTTGCCGCCCTCAGCGCGACCAGGATCACAGTGAGCACCGCGGTGCGGGATTTCTTCCCTTCAACAGACCCCGAGATAGTGGCGCTCGACCATATCGACGAGATTTTCGGCGGCTCCGAATACGTTCTGATCGCGGCTGAGGCCGACGACGTGTTTACCCCCGAAGGCCTGCAGGCTCTCCAGGATATCACACAGGGTATAGAGGACATTGACGGTGTCCATTCCGTCAGGTCGGTCACCAACATGGTTGAGGTGCAGGGGACTCCCTGGGGCCTTGAGGTGGTGGATCTTCTCGCCGAGATGCCGACGGATCAGGGCGAGGCTGACGCCGTTCGGCGCCGAATGGAGGAGAACCCCCAGATAGCCGGTGTGCTTCTGTCCGACAGCGGTCGCTACACTCTGGCCCTTGCCCAGCTGGACCAGGGAGTCGATGCCGGGGCAGTTTCAGGCCAGATTCGGGCAGTGATCGATCAGCGTCGGGGCGACATCGCCTTCCACCTGTCGGGTTCGCCCTGCCTAAGCAAGGCGGCAGAGGAGTACCTGCGAGACGACCTGTTCAAGCTCTTCCCGTTTGCTGTAGCGGTGATCGTTATCGTTCTCGCACTGAGCTTCAGGACTATCAGTGGTGTACTCTTGCCGCTAGTCACGGTGCTGCTGAGCATTGTGTGGACCCTTGGTCTGATGGGCGCAATCGGAGTCCCCCTGACACAGATGAGCGCAGTGCTGCCGGTTGTGCTGCTATCGTCGGGAAGTGCCTATGGCCTGCACATGATGCACCGCTACTATGAAGAGAACGGTAACGGGAACGGCAACGGTTCCGCAGGTCGCGCTCTCGAGTCGGTGGGAATAGCGATAATCCTGGCGGGCGTGACCACCGTGGCCGGATTTGGGTCAAACGTGTTCAGCTCCATGAGGCGGATGCGCGAATTCGGCGGATTAACGGCCATAGGCGTGGGCTTTGCGCTGGTTATTGCCCTGACATTTCTGCCTGCCGTGCTGACTGTGCTGGACCGAAGGCTCGGTTCGAAACACAGTCGGATTGCGCGGGTTGGTTCTGCGCCGCGAGGCAATAACATGGCGCAGGGTAGCCGGAGGTTTCTGGAGAGGGTGGGCAACTACGTACTGCGGAAGCCCATCGTGGTGGTAATCGCCACTTTAGCGCTGATTGCGTGGTCGGCGGGAGGGCTTTCCCGCCTCAAGGTGGACACCGATTTTGCCACCTTCTTCGATGAGTCCAGCGTCGCCAGGCGCGACTTTGACCTCATCAGGACGGAGTTCGGCGGCGTCGACACTATTCAAGTCCTGGTTGAGGGCGATATCCTCGATCCGGTCACCCTGAACGCTATGGACAGAGCCCAGCAGGATTTCCAGAAAGGCAGTGGGTTCGGGAAGGCCTTCTCCATTGTAGACGTTGTAAAACAGGTGTCTCTGGCGCTTCATGAAGACGATCCTGCGTGGGACCGGATTCCCGAGTCGCGTGAGGAGGTCGCACAGTACTTGCTGCTGGTGTCGATGTCGGGCGATGTAGGTATAGATCAGATGCTCAGCCTCGATGAGACACAGGCCAGAATACAGGTGATGGTGGATTCCACAGTGAACGCGTCCAATGCAGGGGGAACGCTTGAACAGGCCCGAAGCATCGTGGCGCGCAATCTGGAAGATGTAGACGCTATCGACCGCGTGTACCTCACCGGTTTGCCGTTCTTGTCGGAGTCCATGGGAAGGCAGATAATGGCGAGCCAGATGAAGAGTCTGCTTCTGGCGGGAATAGCGGTGGCAGTCATCGTGTATTTCACCCTCGGACGCTCGCTTACGTCGACGCTTTGTATGGGCCCGATAGCCCTTACCATACTTGCCAACTTCGGCGTCATGGGATGGGCGGGCATCCCGGTCAATTTGGTGACGGCGCTTGTGAGTTCCATAGCCGTCGGGATAGGCATCGACTACAGCATTCACATTTACAGCAGATTCTCTGAAGGCTTGGCGAATGGGCTTGCGCCCGATGAGGCCACTCACGATACCATATCGAACACCGGCATTGCCGTGGCGCTGAACGCCCTGTCGGTTGCGGCGGGCTTCATGGTGATGCTGGCGTCCAGGTTCCCGCCGGTGCGTCAGTTCGGCACATTGATTGCAGTGACTATGGCGGTATCGGCAGCGGGCGCCCTGTCGCTACTGCCGGTGACTCTGCTCGCGGCGAGCAACTGGAAGCTGGCCCGGGCGCCTGGCGCGAAAGAACAACGTGTAAGAGGGCATCAAGCTACACAAGAGACACGACAACGAGCGAGAGGGGAACGAGTATGAGGAGGAAGGCAGACTTGGGTGCAGTCGCCGTAACGGCGATGTGCGTGGCAGCGGTCGTGCTTGTGGCATTCGCGCCTGCACCATCAGTGCATGCCGCCCCCACGGCGCAGCAAGTGCTGGATTCGGTAGAAGGAACCGGGCTGCTATCAGGCAGCGGACGTGCAGTGATCGAGATGACGGTGGAGAAGGGTAAGCAGAAGAAGATGCACCGGCTCGAGGTGTTCCGGGTAGATGACGGAAAGGGAACATCCAAGCAGATGGTGGAGTTTCAGGCGCCCGCCGATGTTAAGGGCACGAAGTTTCTCAGCATTACACAGCCGGACGCCGAGGATCAGATGTGGTTGTACCTGCCCGCGGTCGGTCGCGAACGGAGGATAGCCGGCAGCGCGGTGCAGGGGCAGTTCATGGGAACTGACTTCACATTCGAAGAGATCTCCATGAACGAGAACACGTGGAAGGCCTACACGCCCGCCCTCGCCGCCGACCAGAAGGTAGACGGCAAGCTGTGCTACGTGGTGAAGCTGACTCCGAAAGGCTCGGGCTCCTCGTATACGTCGGTGGCGCTGTACGTTTGGCAGGATACCTCGATTCCACTGAGGATCGAGTTCTTCGGCAAGGGCAGCAAATTGCAGAAGGTCATGACCTTCTCCGACATCAAGCGCACGGCTAAAGGTGTGTTGCAGCCCAACATAATCGTCCTTGAGAACGCCTCGTCAGGGAGCGTCACTACGGTCAAGATAATCGAAACCGACGAAAGACCAATTTCAGACGACGTGTTCAGCTTGAGATATCTGAGGAAGTAGGGGTGAGTCGCTTGAGGATGAAACGTGTATGGAGTCTGCCTAGGACTATCGCGATGCTGATTGCGGCGCTCTTGGCGCTCACTGGTGCGGCAGCGGCAGCCGTGCCCATTGCCGGCGCTCCCGAGTTTTCCGGAAGCGCCGAATACCAGTTCCACTACGGGTTTGAGGCGAAGGAAGTAACCGGCGACTGGCTCAAGCTCCGCCTTGCCCTGGAGGGCGATATCGGCGCCTGGGTAGGTTATCACCTGGATGCTTGGGCGTCCCTATCCACCAAGCCTGAGGCCGCGTCCAAGCTCAAACTGGGAGAGGCCTATCTGGATGCGTCATTGGGCCCTGTAGACGTGAGGCTTGGCAGTCAGCTGATTAACTGGGGCACAGCCGACGGAATCAACCCCACCAGCGTGGTCAACCCACGCGACCTGCTTTCGGCGACTGACTTGAGCGTCGCCGGAGCGCCTGTGCCGGCGGTTGCGGCTACATACTACTTCGGCAGCGCGTCGGCTGTCACCGGCGTGCTGGTACTGGATTTCGTGCCGGCGGCCATCCCGGGCGAACTGGCCCAGGTTGAACCGGACGGCAAGCCTGATAGCCTCCGGGACAACCTCGAGTTTGCTGTTCGGGGCGAGACGATGCTGGGCGGCCACAATGTGTATGCGTCGTATTTCTACGGATGGCAGGACCTGCCTGCCGCGTGGCTGGAGGCCACCGGGCTGCCCGACCCCTATCCGCCGTTCGCGCCGCATCTGAAGTACCGCCGGATGCATCAGTTCGGCCTGGCGACCGCGGGAACGCTTGGCGATGCCGCTGTGTGGCTTGAAGGGGCTGTGACGGTGCCCGACAAGCTCGAAGAACTGGACGCGGCGCCTCCCGCCACGATGCCGCTGTCGTCGAATGATCCGTACGTTCAGGTAGTGGCAGGGGCAGACTACACGTTCAACATAGGCACAGGCCTGTTCGCGTCGGCGCAGCTGATCTACGATAGCGCCAACGCGTTGCTGAGCCCCTACACCCAGCCCGGGCAGGAGCGCAAGGCGGGCGTCTACGCTCTACTAGTGGCGCGCTATTCGCCGGCCGACGACCATCATCTGGAACTAGTAGGCCTTTTGGACCTTACGGGAAAGGCAGGGCTTGTGATTCCCCGCTACACCTACAACCCGGTGCAGGCGGTGGAGTTGTCAATCGGGGCGATCACGGGATTCGGGGACGATACGAGCACGTTGGGCTCGATTGTGCCGGCTGCCCGCGGGGTGATTGCCGGGGTGAAGGCCAGCTTCTAGTGCCCCCAGTACAAGGTATAGCGCATCTTCGCCCCCATGCGATCAGATGGGGGCGAAACCACGTACTGCAGGCAGTGTGCGAAATGCGTGGAATATGCAAGGAAGACAAGGAAGACGTGGAGTTTACGGCGAACTCCACGTAGCATGTAGAGGTCGCAGATGACGAGTGGGGAGAGATTCGGTAATGCCCAACGTGCTTGCGTTTTTGTCCTATGTACTGGCAATGACAATCACACCGGGTCCAAACAACATGATGTGTCTGGTGAACGGGAGCAGGTTCGGATTTCGTCAGACGCTTCGCTTCATCGCGGGTATCTTCGCGGGGGTTATCGTGGTCATGACTGTCTGCAGCTACTTCAACCTTTCACTGTCGCGCTTCGTCCCGAGCTTTCGCCCGTTCGCCGAGGCCCTGGGCGGGCTGTACATGTTGTATCTGGCCGTGCGCGTGTTCAAGACTGATGTGAATACGGCAACCGCGAACGCTCGTAGTGCAACGTTTGTCACCGGCATGGCGATGCAGTTTGTCAACGCGAAGATGCTCCTGTACGGCCTCACGGTGACTGCGAACTTCATCACCCCATACTACCAGTCCCCCGTTGTATTGATTCTGTTCTCCGTCTTCCTCGCCTGCTGCTCGGCCATAGCGGCCTCTTGCTGGGCATTGTTCGGCACAACCATTCAGCGCCTTTTCGGTCAGTACAGGAAACCTCTCAACATCGGCCTGGCGTTGCTGCTGCTATACGCTGCCCTCTCCATATCCGGGATACTGCCGCGCATTAGGCTGTTGCTCTGATCCTGCCTCCACCTATCGCGATTATCTGTGCACGCAGGAGTAGGGCGATATGGTACCGAATCAGAGCGCCACTCGGGGGTGGGCGCGGAGATGACGGACTACCATGAGGTCGACTATTACAAGATCATTGGCGTCGGACGTGAGGCCACGGTGGCCCAAATACGCGCCGCGTATCGGGCAAAGGCCCGCGCATCTCACCCCGATGTGTGCCGCGATCCGAACGCTGCCCGCGCATTCACCCAGCTTGTGGAGGCCTATGGCGTGCTAAGCGATGCCGGGAAGCGAAGAGCCTACGACACCTCCCTGGATCGGGATCGGGCTGTGCCCGGGACACCAATTCGGTTTCGCTTCCGTCTTCGTCCCGTTACAGATAGGGTGACTCGCTGGTTGCCCGAGGATCCTCTGCCACTGTTAATGCAGGCGCTGCAGGTCATTGGCTTGTTCCTTGCCGCCGCGCTTCTGTTGCTGGCCGCCCTGTACGTCTTGTAGAGGCTATCGCGGCGAGGCCGTCATGGAATGATGTTACGGTCACACTTGTTGCCTCAGAAAGTGTACTTGAAATCTGATTCGTTGCCTCACGCAGTACGGTAGTCAAAATGGTCCCTCCGTCTGCATAGGCGAGCAATGCGGGAATGGACACCCTAGTCGGCTTGGCCGTGGGGCTCCTCCTCTAAAGGGGCCTTGCACAGGGCGTAAGCTACGAAAGTGGCGCTGAGCAGGGATTGGCATAGCTTGGTGGAAAACCGTACGGCTTTTCTGCGAGCCTTATGGAAAACCCATATGGTTGAGCGCTATCCAGTGAAATCGGAGGGGGGTTGGGGGGTCGAACAACCCCCATGGGCGCCCACCAACGGCTCGCCGCCGCAGCGCCATGTTTTGCCAGGGCTCCTAGCTGCATGTTTGCCGGGCGCCGAGTCCCTGACAACGGAAGCGCCACCGCCGGTTACGTCGGGGTAAGCTCGAGCGTGCAGAACCGTACGGTTTCCAGTACGGCGTCGCCAGAAGCCGTACCGAAAACCCCGCGGTCGCCGAGTAGGCGCAGAAGTCTTCCCTCCTGGCGGGGGCGCAGGATCGGGAGTTGCGTGCCGACGAGCTCAGGCGGGGGCGCCCCGCCGGCCCCTCCGCAGTGCGCCAGCTGCTGTCAGGACTGCGCTTGCACTCGCTAGAAGGGCCGCAGCCGCGGCGGGACGCGAATGTGCCTGAGTGAAGTACACCCCGCCTTCGCCGGGGCGCGGAAGAGGTATGGGGTCCACAGGCAGGCCGTTTCTGATTGCCAGTCCGCGTGCGTCGAGGAGGTTAATCACAGGCACTCCCATAGCTGCGTATTCGAAGATCAGCCCGCGTTCGGGATGAGCCGACATGACGGTTGGCTGTAAAACCAGTCCGTTGGGGAAGTCAAGCGATGCAGCAGTATTTCCGTAGTTGGCAGTTGCGCCTCCGATGTTCACAAAGCATGCTACCGGCCTTCCGAGTCTCTCGGCCGTGTCGGCGAAGACCTCCATTCGACGTCTGATGCTGTCGGCTATTGTGTCCGCCTTCAGCACAGGCGCCCCTGATCGAAATGCAGCCTGCTCGAACCATTCGGTGCCTTGGCCGAGGATTCCACTTGCTCCGGCATCGCCTTCACCCCCAAGTGATACTGCCGCCAGCTCGTAAGGCAGCAACCCTCGCCGATCGAGCAAGGCCAGCATGTCGGCGAAGGTGAAGTCCGGGATGTTGGCGCCGTACATGGATGCGCCTACGGAGTATATCACCGCCGGCTGAAGGTCAAGCGCTTTGCATGCTGCCAGTGTTGCCAGGATGAGCGCGGGGAAGGAACCGCTTGCGCCCACTGCAACCACATCGCCTGGTTGCAGCCTGGCTTCGCGGAGATACCGGACCATCAACGCAGCGAACGCGGGATTAGTAGTCGTGCGCTTGGCCTCAAGAACCCCGAGAGTGGTCGTGATCGCGGTGAATTCCGCGCCGATCAGGCCGGTGCCGTTGGGATCGAGCTCAGGGTCTATGCGGATTCCGCGCGCCGTCCGCTCCTCGGCTATGGCGAGCGCGCAGTTGTGCATGATCTCAGCCGCCCGGACCTGGCGGTCGTAGAACGCTGTTTTGGCGAGCGCAATGCCGGGCCCGCCGCGCAGGGCTAACGATGCCTGGCCGGACCCTTCCGCGAGCGAGAGGCCGGCAACGGCCAGTGCTGCCGCCAGCACTATGCCGAGGACGCGGACGTGGCTGCGGGTGAACACTCGTCCGAGCGGCGCAAGGCCAGAAACGGCCATCCATGGCTTCTTGGTATGCATCTGGCCCCATTCCCCCCTTGTGGATGCGTATCGGCTCCGACTAGATCAGGCCGATCAGGATCAAGATGAGGCGCACCGCCGCCGAAAGCAGAACAACAGAAGCGACCGTACGTATCACGCCCTGCCGGGCGATGTCGTTGGCTATCAAACCCGGGACGATATAGCCGATGGTCCGGAGCTCATGCCCGCCCCAGCCAAGCTTGATGCCTGCGCGCGCCATGGCCCAGCCTATCCAGAACCCTGTGAGAACGCAGGCCGCAAATCGGCGGCGTCCGTAGAGGATTACGATGTTCGATATGGCCCACACAACTACGTAGGCCGCCAGAGCCGCGACGAGGGTAGCGACGATCCTTGCAGGCTGGTTCATGTACAACGCGAAGTAACCCGGAACGACTAAGCCGCCGCCGAAAAGCCCGGTGAGCTCAGTGTAGACGAAGCTGACGATGAGTCCTATTCCAACCGATAGCGCAACAGTCAAGCTGGCACTCCATTCTCAAGGAAGTAGTCTGCGATGCTTTGCCCGGCGCCTCTGGTGTTTCCGATCCCGAACAGATGCGCGCCTTCCCTGCATTCTGCTGCAATTCTGTCAAGTGCCAGGCGGGCATCGCCGGCCCTGGTAAGGTCGACTACCAAGCTTTTCGGTACACCTGCGCGGGCAAGGCGGCGCGCAGCCAGTCTCCCTGATTCGCCCACCAGAAACACGACGGACGGGCGAATCTCCTGCGCGATCAGTGCTGCCATCTCGGCGATGCGCGGTAGTCGATCATATCTATTGTTCATTATCACTGCCGTTGGCAGCGCTGATTCTGCTCGCGTCCAGTCGGCGAATATCTTCCATGCGGCGAGTGTGGAATCCCGGTCATTGGCCGCGAAAGCGTTGGCAAACACGTAGTCCGCGCCGCTGATGGTGATCTTGCGTACGGTCATCGAACCCGGATCACCTGCGGCCGCTGCCATTCCGGCTAGTGCAACTTGGCGAGGGACTCCGGCCAGTTCGCACACGCGCAGGGCGCATGCCAGGTTCTCCTTAAAGCTAACATACTCGAGCCCCGCACTGACTTCGTCCGGCGCCTCCGAGCCGTCCACAAGGTGCAGTCGCGCGCCGGATCTCCTAGCCGCCCTTTCGAAAACCGGAAGCCAGCTCCGCTCAGCTGTTACCAGATGGCCGCGATACGGAACGGTAAGGGCGAGGACCTCAGCCACATCGGCCACGGTCGGGCCCATCACGTCAAGGTGATCTCGGCGCGCGTTGGTGATTACGCCCATCGTTGACCGAACCATGCGGCGCTCAGTCACCCACTGGTTCTCGGGTTCCAGCGCCATGCACTCCAACACCACAGCGTCCGCCCTGCGGCGGGCCGCCAGCCGGACGACGCGCATCTGCTCGGATATGTTTGCGCGGCCGCTGCGCCTGGCGAGAGGGAGTTCAGACCCGTCCTCCATGATCAATCTGGCTGCCGTGCCTGTGGTTTTGGCAACTACCCGGAGGCCTCCTGCCCTAAGCCCTGCAGCTATCAACCTGGTCGTAGAGGACTTGCCCCGCGTGCCGTTGACGTGCACCCGCACTGGTACTCGTGCAATGCATCGTTGGTGAAGGAGACTTTCGACCACACCGGCGCCGAGAAGACAGATGCAGATACCCGCAAACACGTACATGACCGCCCACCGCCTCCTGAAAGATGGTTATTCGCCGCTTGCGCTGGCCTCTCCTTCCATGCGGTTCGCGGGCAGGGAGGAATACATGGAAACGAGTAGAATCACTTCCATGATAGCGATCTCTTGGGCAACTCGGTGGTGAATTACACATGGATTATAGTTCCATGGGTCTACCCAAGGGCACGCGCAATTTGAGAAGGAGGAATTGATCGGTGAAAAGGCGCGCTATTCTGACTGTAGCAGTGGCTCTTCTGGCGGTCTGTGGCATCGGACGCGGCATGGTGTTGGCCGACGCGGCCGTAGATCCCCATGCGCCGCTGGACGTGGTTGCCCGCCATGGCATGGTCGCCGCGGCGCACCCACTCGCAGCGCAGGCGGGGGTTGACGTAATGAAGGCCGGCGGAAACGCTATCGATGCGGCCATCGCTACTGCGCTGACTCTCAACGTGGTGGAGCCTAACGCTTCCGGGCTAGGAGGCGGAGGGTTCATGGTGATCAGGTTTGCCAAGACTGGAGACGTCGCCGTGATTGACTACCGCGAGAAGGCGCCGCTCTCCGCGACTCGCGACATGTACGCCTCTGACCAGGCCAAGAGCGAACGTTGGACTCAGCTGGGCGGGACGGCGGTAGGCGTTCCCGGAACGCTGAAAGGGCTTGAGATGGCTCTTGAGATGTACGGCACTCTCACGTTTGCCGACGTGGCCGCGCCCGCGATCAAGCTCGCAGAGGAGGGCTTTGAGGTCTCATCAGAACTAAGCGGGATCATTAAGGACAACTACGAGAAACTGGCAACGTACAATGATCCCGACAAAGTGCCCTATTTCCGCGATGGACTGCCGCTGGAGGCGGGCGACATACTCTGCAACCCGGAACTTGCGGCTACGTTCAGGTTGATAGCCGAGAAGGGTTCGGATGCATTCTATCGTGGTCCTGTGGGAGAGGCAGTAGTGGCGGCCGTGAACAAGTCGGGCGGAAATATGACGATGCAGGATCTTGCCGATTACGATGCAGTCATGCGCACACCCGTAAAGGGTACATACAGGGGCCTTGAGATCATATCTATGCCCCCTCCGAGCAGCGGCGGCACGCACCTCATAGAGATACTCAACGTCATGGAGAACTATGACGTCAAGGCACTAGGGCACAATACGCCGGACTACATGCATACACTCGCCGAGGTGTTCAAACTGGTCTTTGCCGACAGAGCTGCTTACATGGCCGACGCCGACTTCGTGAAGGTGCCCATGGCCGGCCTGACTACCAAGGAGTATGCACAGACCTTGTTCGATCAGATTGCCCCGGACAAGGTATTGACGGAGCTCAAGCCGGGCGATCCCGAGAATTTCGAGCATGAGAGCACGACTCACCTTACTGTCATAGATGAGGAAGGCAACATAGTCTCCCTCACTCAGACCATAAACTACTTCTTCGGATCTGGAGTAATGGCGGATGGAACAGGCCTGCTTCTCAACAACGAGATGGACGACTTCTCCACCAATCCCGCTTCGGTGTCGGCCCCAGAGCCCGGGAAGAGGCCTCTATCCAGCATGAGCCCGACGATTGTTCTGAAAGACGGCAAACCCTTTATGGCGCTGGGCACTCCTGGAGCCACGAGGATATTCCCGTCCATGGCGCAGATCATCATGAACATTGTGGACTTCGGCATGGGGCTTGACGAGGCTATTGAGGCCCCCAGAATGTTCTGCTCCAGCTCTGCCGGGAAGCCGGGCACTCTGTTCGTGGAGAGCAGAATCCCTGTCGAGGTACGCGATGCATTGACGGCCCTGGGGCACACCGTCAGTGTAAGGGGCGACTACGATTCGTATTTCGGCGGAGCTCAGGCCATACTACTTGATCAGTCGTCCGGCATGATATGCGGGGCCGCTGACTCGAGAAGATTGGGCGCCGCAGTTGGGTTCTAGCGCTGTTCTCCACTGAACCAGGAGGTCTTACTGAGATGTTAGTGCAACGACACGCGAGATCAGCATGTCTAGTGGCTATGCTTGCGATTCTCGTTATTGCCTGCGCCTCGGCCTTTGCGGCAGATGCGAAGCCGATTCTGCTGACGTCAATCGGGCAGAGCGCTGAGGCGTCAATGATCAAGCAGCTTTGCGTCCGCGGGAAGATCCCGTTCGAACTGAACGCGCTGGCGAAAGCGGGGGAGCTTGCAGGAGGCGACAAGCAGCCGAAATACTCGGCGCTTGTGGCGATAGTGGGCGGCAGCGCCAAAGGACTGGGCGCAGCCGGAATCAACAAAGAGCAGGAGCTAGAACGATCAGTGGCTATGCTCGAGAAGGCCCGCTCGCTCCAGATGAATATCGTCATCATGCACGTAGGGGGATTGGAGAGGCGCGGCGACCTGTCCGACGCCTTCATTCGCGCGGCATTGCCATACGCCAGCCAGGTGATACTGGTGGAGGCAGGCGATCAGGATGGGCTATTCGAACAGGTACTGGCGGGCAAGAGGGTGCCCATAACCAAAGTGACACGGATCTCTGAGACCCTGGAGCCGTTGCGTACCGCACTTGGACTCTAGGTTCAGCAGTGGTGTCGGTCGGCGCAGTGCGGCCCCGAGGCTCTCGCCTCGAGGCCGCTGCCTCGACCGAGGCTATCGTGGAGGTGTAGTCCTTGCTGTCTGAAGGTTTAATCTTCGCCATCATGGTCGCCACATTCATGGCAACTGCCTTCGGCTTCAAGTTTCCCATCGGAGTATGTTTGGCCATAGCGTCTACGGCTGGAGCCATATCGGCCGGAGAGGGCATTGCCCTGCGCCATTTGGTAGAGGGATCGTTCGGATACTTGAACACGATTCTGGTGATCGGCGCCGCCATGATGTTCATGAAGGCTATACAGAAATCGGGCCTGCTAGATACAGTTGCAAGATGGCTGGTAGAGACCTTCTACAGATCGCGCGTCCTGCTTCTTGTGGGCCTAACCGTACTGGTCATGTTTCCCGGCATGATAACCGGATCATCCACAGCGTCGGTGCTCACTGCGGGGGCATTGGTGGCGCCGGTTCTCATGGCGCTCGGCGTGCCGCGGAAACGGACCGCCGCCATGATCGCTATGGCGGGAATATACGGGATGCTCGCTCCGCCGGTGAACATCCCAGCGATGATCATAGGCGGGGGCATCGATATGCCGTACGTAGGCTTTGGCCTACCGCTTCTCTTCGCTACCTTGCCTCTGGCCATCGCGGTGAGCGTGATTCTCGGGCTGCCGCACATGAAGCGTCTGACGGGCATCGACGACATTCGTGATGAGCTACCGGAGTCATATCATAAGACATACGGCCTTCGGCTTTATGTTCCGTTCATTGTTCTTGTCGTGCTCATGACGGGACCCAACATCCTACCAGGCAGATTTCCGGACCTGGGGATGCCGCTTGTCTTCCTAATATCGGCTGTGGTTGCGTGCCTCACTGGACGACCGACGAACATGTGGAGGATCGCCCGAGAGGCTGTCCACGACTCGTTGCCTGTCATGGGAATACTGATGGGAGTGGGAATGTTCATACAGGTAATGACGCTGACCGGAGTGCGCGGGTGGGTAGTGGCAAACGCGCTCGGGATGCCGAAAGCATTGCTATACGTGGCAATGGCTATCTCTATGCCTGCTTTTGGCGCAGTGTCGGCCTTCGGTTCGTCGTCAGTCCTCGGGGTGCCTTTCATACTGGCCCTACTGGGTACGCACAACGAGATAGTGGCCACTGCGGCTCTGACCCTCCTCGCTGGTTTGGGGGACTTGGTGCCGCCCACCGCCCTGGCTGGGATCTTTGCGGCCCAGGTGGTAGACGAGAAGAACTACTTCACCGTACTGCGCGAGTGCGTCATACCGTTTGTACTCACTGCTGTGTGGGCTGTGATTATCCTGAGATGGTCCACGCCGCTTGCGCGGATACTGGTGCGATAGGGGGGGACGAGAACCGTGCTGACCGCAATATACTGGGGCGTGTGCGCGCTCATGCTAGTGCTGTGCGCGTTTGAACTATGGACAGAAAAGGACTTCTGGAAGCAGGCCACTGCGGCCATGGTCATCGTGCCGCTTGTGCTCCGAGTCCTCAATTGGAAGTGAGGTGCCACATCATGCAGCATGGACGCCACAAATGGAGTGCTCTTATCCTTACCGCTTTGGCCGCGGCGGTGGTGCTCACAACGGGCGCGCAGTTTAGGCAGATGCATCGCGACGAGGTTATCGTTCCGGGGCCCGGCGTAACCCAGACGCGCATGCTGTCGGATTACTTTCCGGCGTTGGCTGGAACAACGGGTGACACCGAAGTCTACATTCTCGATGGGGAGGAACCAGGCGCTACTGCCTTCGTGCTTGGAGGAACGCACCCGAACGAACCCTCGGGCCTGATGGCTGCGGTTATTCTGGTGGAGAGGGCCCAGGTCAAGGCCGGCCGGCTCATAGTTGTGCCGAGGGGGAACCGGAGCGGGTTTACGCACAACGACCCTCAGGAGGGTTCTCCTCAGTACTTCAGGCTGACTGCATCAGACGGCTCAGCCCGCACCTTCAGGTTCGGATCCCGTGCCACAAACCCGCTGGACCAGTGGCCTGATCCTGACACCTACATAAACCCGTCCGGTCAGAAACTGTCGGGCAGCGAGAACCGCAATCTGAATAGAGCATACCCGGGGCGGCCAGACGGGACCCATACGGAACGGGTAGCTTACGCCATCATGGAGCTGATACGTGAGGAGAACGCAGACGTATCGGTTGACCTGCACGAGGCGTCGCCGGAGTATCCGGTGATCCATGCGATAGTCGCGCATGAGGGGGCAGAAGACCTCGCTGCCATGACTGTGATGGACCTGGATATGGAAGACATTCGAATGAGATTGGAGAAGTCGCCTCCCACGTTCTATGGCCTCAGCCACCGCGAATGGGGAGACTACTCCGACACCATGGCTGTGTTGATGGAGACGGCGAATCCGTCGCAGGGCCGCCTACGCGGGCGGACTGACGAGGCGCTCGTATTAACCGGCCAAGACGCGCTCTACGTAAGGGCGGCCGAGCTCGGTAGGCTCTACGTACCTTACGATGATGAGGGCCACCCTCTCGAGGAGCGAGTCGGGAGGCACCTCTCATCGCTCGCGGCGCTGTTTAGGAACATGGAGTTCGTGGGCGACGGCGAACCCTTTGTCATAGAGGAGGTTCCGTCGTTCGACGAAGTTATGGCAAACGGCGTCGGTTACTACCTCAACCCGGCGCCTGCGCGGGATTAAGCTAGCTAGGACGGCCGCTGCGCCCCTCCGGTGGAGGGGCGCGGCTGTTGTCTGGGCCGTCTGACTGCGCCAGCGTTCCTCCAGGAGACCTACGAGTTGCGCCTGGAGTCTCGTCTGAGTAATGGTCTGCCCACAAGCACATGAAGGGATACTGACGCGCATTAGGCTGTTGCTCTGATCCGGCCTTCATGCCTTCCTAGATCGGGATCAGGCCGTGACCGGGACGCAAGTTCGATTCCACGTTCCAAACCTTGCGGCCTAAATGGCAGTGTTCGCGAGGCTCCTAGTTAGTGTCGACGCCGTCACGAAGTAATGTCATAAGCGCATTGACACCATCCAGCTGTGATGTTACCATGGTGATAACATCGTTATAGGAGGTGTTCGGTATGGACCTGCGACGCAAGCAGATATACCTATCCGCCGAACTCGATGAACATCTTGGCAGACTAGCGCTGGCGACCGGTAGATCGGAGTCGTTCATCATCAGAGAGGCCCTGGCAGAGTATGTGGAAAGGGCTGCCAGAGAGGCTGGCCGTGAAGGTAATCCACTGGCCGAGCTATTGACTTTGAGCGTTGCCTGCGAAGCCATGGATGGTAGTGACGAACACGACCGCGATCTCTACTCAGAGCCCGGGGCGCCCGAGGCTTGCATCGGCCGTGACGGCGGCGGGGGATGTGCAAGGTGCGAGCCGTGAAGGCGTTCGTCGACACTGGTGCATGGGTAGCGCTTTTAGCTCCTGGAGACGTTCATCATGCCCACGCCAGGGAAACACTCGCGGAATTGCTGTCACGCAATGCCCTGATGGTTACCTCAAACTACATTATCGACGAAACTGTTACGTGGCTTCGCATGCGCGCTGGGTATGCTGATGCGGCGGCGTTCCGTGACATCATTGCCCGGTCGCAGGAGTGCAACCGGCTGCATTTGGCGTGGGTCAGCGAGAGCGTCGAACAGAAGGCCTGGGAACTATTCACGCAGCACCCCGGCCTCAAGCTATCGCTTACTGACTGCACCAGCGCCGTTCTGGTCGCAGAGTTGAAGTTGGCAGTATGGACCTACGATAGCGACTTCGCTGCGCTTGGTTGCCGTGTGTGGCCGGATTGACAGGGCATGGTGGTGGGCAAACCGTTCAGGCTGGTGGTTCAGCGGTAGCGAACTGCGGGATTTGGGCCGGCTCTAGGTGGGCACAGTGAACAGGAGTAGCGGACGTGACCGACCTCATTCGCTACCCCCGCCTCTGCTGCTCTTAACCATGCTGGAGAACTCTACTCGCTATATGATCGAAGGGCGACTGCGATGCAGATACTCCGCTCAGGTTCGCCAATTTCAGTGATCTCCATCGTGTACTTGACAGGCCCGACGTACGGAGCAAACCATGCTTTGGGCCCCTGCCTGGGATAGTGTCAACACCAGCCGTAGAATGCAGTTAATCTCTAAAGGCAATGCACTTCTTCTCTGACTGCTTGTGATTGCGGCATGGTAGTCCTACCTCATCGCCGAATGGCACTAATACCTTGTGGCCAAGTCAGGCGCCAGCATCATGATTGGAGCTAGGACCAGAATGGACGTTCGACAGCTACGCGAGAAAGGTCTTCACTGCACCCAGGTTGGCGAGGGACTCGGAATCGATCCGCGAACGGCAGCAAAGTACTGCGGCGATATGCCGCCGGCAATCCTGCCGAGGATGATGACGGGGGGCTTGGAACCCGCGGATGTCAACGCTGTGAAGTGATGAAGTCTCTATACCACAGGGCGCTGCGCTTGAGCGTTCGCTGTTGTGTTTGGAAGTCCACGTGCACCAGTCCAAAACGTTTGGAGTAACCTTGGGCCCATTCGAAATTGTCCATAAGGCTCCACACGTAGTAGCCTTTGAGGTTGACACCGCATTCGCACACTCTGCGCGCCGCACTGACGTGTGATGAGAGGTAGTCTATGCGGGAGCCGTCATCGATGATGGCGCCATCCGGGGGGAGTGAGTCATCGAAAGCGGCCCCATTTTCGGTTATGAACAGAGGAATCTTGGTGTAGTCGTCGCTCACCCTCTTGAGCACCTTGAACAGTCCCTCAGGGTACACTTCCCATCCCATGGCTGTGACCGGCGGTCGCGGGGCGACTGCCGAGGCATTGAGCAGGCGATCGGCAGGGTCCCATACGACCTGGTTTCTGGTGTAATAGTTGATTCCGAGGAAGTCAGTTTCTTGGCCGATCATCTGCATTTCCTCAGGTCGCGGCTTGGCGAGGGCATCGGGCAATACGCCTGCCTGGGCCAGCGGTTCCAGGATGTCTTCAGGGTAATGCCCCCTAAACAGTGGATCTAGGTAGAGCCTGTTCCAGAAACCGTCGGCGCGCTTTGCCGCAGAGATGTCGCGCGCATCGTCAGTCGCTGGCTCCTGGTGGTTGATACTGAGAGCAATCCCAATTCCCTTGACTGGCTGGGAGGCATCTGCGCCTGCAGCTCGCTTGCGGCCCGACGAATCCCTGAACGCCCTGACTGCCATGCCATGTGCCAGCAGAAGGTGGTGAGCCACGATAAGGCCCTCTCTGGCGTCACGATGGCCGGGCGCCATCTCGCCGCTCATGTGCCCGAGCACCGCTATCACCGCCGGCTCGTTGATGGTGATCCACATCGGAACCACATCTGCCAGCTCTTCAAAGACGGCGAAGCAGTAATCGGCAAACCGCTTGGCGGTGTCGATGTTCGCCCATCCCCCCTTGTCCTGAAGAGCCTGAGGCAGATCCCAGTGGTACAGGGTGGCCATGGGGCGGATTTCGCTTTCCAGGAGCAAGCCGACCAGACGCTTGTAGAAGTCAAGCCCCTTGCTGTTCAGCTTGCCCCGGCCGTCCGGCATCAGCCGTGGCCAGGCCAGCGAGAACCTGTAGGAATCCAGGCCAAGCTCGCGCATTATGCCTACGTCCTCGGCATATCTGAAGTAGTGCCGGCAGGCCTGCTCGCCCGAGTGGCCGCCCAGGACTTTGCCGGGCGTGGAACAGAAGGTGTCCCATATCGATACGCCTCGTCCGTCCGCTTGCGTGGCCCCTTCGATCTGATATGCAGATGTTGCTGCTCCCCAGAGGAAGCCTGGAGGAAGAGTGGTGTGGCTCATATGTCCCTCCTGATTGGTGTTGTTCGTTGTCGGCCATCCGTTCTGGCCGTGCGGCGCCTGCCGTCCGTCACGGGCGCTCCCGCCGCCCTCCGGCCTCGCCCCCTGGCCTTGTGTTGCCCGGCGGGTGAGGCTTCAATGAACTGCTGTGTCCAAGACTATCATACACGACGATGGAGAATGTACCTGAAATCTCATTCGCTACCTCGAGATTGTTTCTCCAAACGGGCCTGCCTGCTCTCGGAGGCGTCAGTTGCCGGTGAAAGCAGCCTTGCGCAAGCCTTTAGGCAAACCCTTGTTTAGCAGGGCGTTAGCGAACCTATGAGAAAAGAGTACGGTTTTCCGCGGAGCCTATTCAGAAAGTACTAGGTTTTGACGGGCAGGGGAGGAAATTGGGCGAGTTTGGGGCTTCCTGGGGAATCGGAGGTCGTCTGGCGGCCTTCCCGGGGAGACTCGGGAGATATGCGCGCGTGACCATATTATGTAACCCGTCTCTGCCTGCGGATTTGCCACGGGCCTGGCTCCGGAAAGAGGACGCGCCGTTGCCGGCGCGAATTCAGATAACTTGCACCCACCAAACCACGTAGAATCTGGGTAGGTTGCTCGAAAAACCTACTCAAAAACGAACAGGATGCCCCGGAACCCCGCTCGGGCGCAGGAGAATGATGGAATCCCATCGAAGATGCTACCGCGCGCAATAGCGCTAAGATACATATCGGGAGGTTGAACAATGAAAAGACGAAGCGCAGCCTCGATCATTGCCGCTCTAGTAGTGTTGTCATTCCTGCTTACTGCACACGTCCAAGCGGCCCTTCCATCTCCCAAGTACACCGCTGTCGAGAGCGATGTTCAGTTCCGGAACAAGGGCCAGACGATCAGGGCAACCTTGACCAAGCCAGAGGCCGAAGGCACTTACCCGATTGTCATCATCTTCCACGGATTTAGTGGCCAGAGGCACGAGATGCCGGTTGTAGGTACAGACGAAGCCCTTTTCCAGAGGACCGCACGCGTGCTGGCCGAACAGGGCTACGCCAGCCTCCGCATTGACTTCCTCGGTTCAGGCGAGAGTGCTGGGGAGTGGGCTGATACTACATTCAGCGGCCAGATCTCCGACGCCTTGGCCGCCGTGGACTACGTATGCGCGCTGGACGGGATCGATCCCAGTCGCGTGGCCGTTCTGGGCCTAAGTCAGGGAGGCCTAGTGGCTGCCTCTACTGCAGGGAGGGACCGGCGCGTCGCCTCGGCGATTCTTTGGTCAGCCGTAGCCAGTCCAACTTCGACATACTCTGATTTACTGGGGGCGGACGCAGTAACAGCGGGGCTGACCGGAGGCGCTGACGACTTGGTTACCGCCGCGCTGCCGTGGGGCGCTACAACAACTCTGAAGGGCTCGTTCTTCCGCGACCTGTACATGGTCGACCCGGTCGCGGAGATAACTGCTTTCAAGGGCCCGCTGCTTGTCATCGTAGGCCTGAACGATACTATCGTATCGCCGCAACCCCAATCCGGGGAAGTCTACCTTGTTTATCACCAGGGCGATGAGGCGCTAGTGCAGCTGGATGCCGACCACATGTTCGACTGCCTGGCCAGACCCGAGAAGGTCGATGAGGCGATTTGCGCCACCGTGGAGTGGCTGGATAATACGCTCTAGGCCGGCAGCCTGACCTGCTAAAAGCCACAAAGACACCTGAGCCGAGGCTGAATGCCTCGGCTTCCTGTTCGGTGTCTGCGCTGTCTGAGTCGTGGCGCCGGATGCCGGCAATTCTTTGTTTAGCCGAAGAAGGATTTCCGCCCAACGAGTAGAACTTAACCCATGCAGAATTAATACGGTCACTGAACGAACTAACATCGTAGTCATACAAAGCGAGTTTATCAGCGATAATGGTCCGATATCACATTGATAGTGCATTCATAGACCATATTAGCCTGATTGCGACGACATTGATGTACGGGAAGAGAGGCATGGTCTTGGGTGAAAAACAGAACCCTGAGAACCGGTGATAGGCAGCTGATTCGCGACATTAACATGTCGCTGGTTGTGAACGCGATTAGGCAGCATGGTCCGATATCCCGTGTGGACGTGGCGCGTGCAACTGGGCTGGGAAGGTCAACCGTGTCGGGAATCGTAGGCATGTTGCTCAAGGAAGAGTTTGTGCGCGAGATCGGCAGCGGTCATCCTGACTCCACCTCACCCGCAGTAGGTCGGCCTCCCGTGATGCTGGAGTTCAACCCTCGTTCCAGGTTCGTAGTAGCAGTGAAGCTTGCTCCCGCGTCGATAACGGCTGCTGTGACCGATCTTGATGCCAATGTAGTTGGGCTTGCCGAAAGGCCGATAAGCGCTAGGCTGAGCGAGGGGGCTGTAAGGCAGCAGATATCTGAGGCGGTATATGCAGTCGTCTCCGACTGCCGAATCAGCATGGACCGAGTCATTGGCGTAGGTGTGGCTGTGCCGGGCATCGTGGATTCACGCACCGGCGTGTCAATATCGCCCCAGTTCTTCCTCTGGCAGAACCTTCCGATACGAAACCTGCTGGAGGAGGAATTCGGTGTTCCTGTGTTCATCGACAACGATGCTAACGCTGCGACTTTGGCAGAGAAGCTGAGAGGGCACGGCCGTCAAGTATCGGATTTCGTGTGCGTGACAATCGGCATCGGTATTGGCGCAGGAATCATCATAGATAACAAGTTGTACCGGGGAGCTGTTGCAGGAGCGGGCGAGATAGGGCACATCACAATCCAGGAAGACGGCCCGGAATGCGCTTGTGGGAATCGTGGGTGCCTGGAGGTGTTTGCATCCGACGCGGCTCTTGTGCGCGAGATGAAACTGATGGTCGAGTCAGGCTGCAGCAGCGTCATCACCCGGATTGCCGCGGAAGAGAACCGCGGCATCGATAGGCCGATGATCGCCCGCGCCGCCAAGGAAGGTGATGACGCGGCCCTGTGCGTGGTGAGGCAGGCTGGCGAACACATAGGAGTCGGTCTGGCGATGTTAGTGAACACTCTCAACCCTGAGATGATCGTGGTTGCAGGCGAGGCTGCCATGGACTTTGGCAATCTTCTCCTTGAGCCCATACGTGACTCCATCCGCCGCCGTTCTCTGAGCGTTCTCGCTCAGAGGCTAGAGGTCGTCGAGTCCCGCCTCGGCGACATGATATGGATTGTGGGCGCCGCCTCGCTGGTCATCGACGATTTCTTCGGCGCGCCCATCTACGAACGGCATGAGCACGTGGCGGCGGTATCGATTCCGGATCTGATGCAGGGGTCATAGATCGTGCCGGCTTGGGCGGGAGATGGCAATTGAGGCCCGGCAGAGGACATGCCAACGAATATTCCTGAATGGGAGACTTGTTATGCACGACACGCTAGTAGACGCAAGTATTTCTCTGATAAGGAACAATCAGCACGCTTCCGGGGCGTACATAGCTTCGCCCAGCTTTCCGACTTACGCATATTGCTGGCTCCGGGATGGGGCCTACATCGCTCATGCTATGGATCTGTACGGTGAGCATGAGAGCGCAAAGGCTTTCTTTCGCTGGGTCAACGCGACCATTTCCAGCAACCGTGTCGGCGCTGAGCGTAGCCTCCGCATCGTCGAAGGCGCCGAGCCCGAAGGATTGGGGCGACACATACAGTCGGTTGAGCAAGTACGGCAGTCGCTCAGGGCGCGATGGACTCTGGACGGCAGACGTGACGATTCCGAATGGCCTAACTACCAGCCAGACGGGTACGGGGCATGGCTTTGGGGGCTTGACGAGCATATTGAGCGCACTGGCGACCTTGGCTTGTGGGAGGAATCGCGTGAAACCGTTGAGTACGTGGTGGAGTGTATATCAAAGGTGTGGTCGGCGCCCAGCAGCGATTGCTGGGAGGAGTATCCCGACAGGGTTCACACATCTACTCTGATCTGCATGGCTGGCGGCCTTGAGAGGATCGGCCGGCGGGCGCACGACGGCCGGGCACTCTCACTCGCCGGCGCAATCAAGGAATACATCCTGTGTCACGGCGTGTTCGACGGGCGCCTTGCGAAATTCTGCAACCACGAGCGTCATGGAGACCAGTGGCCCCCCAAGCGGTGCGCTCACGCGGGACCGTCGATCGGCGATTCAGTCGATGCAAGCCTGCTTTGGGCGGCGGTGCCCTATGGAGTGCTCGACCTCGCTGATCCGCGCATGGTGGGCACAGCCATGGCGATCGATCGGGGCCTAGCTAGGGGAGGCGGGGTGCGCCGCTACGCAGCCGACACGTACTATGGCGGCGGTCAGTGGTTGCTTCTCACAGCCTGGCTGGGCTGGTACTACTGCCGGACGGGAGAAATGGGGAAGGCATTGGCGTGCCTCAGGTGGGTTGAGAATGAGGCCGCAGAGGACTGTTGCCTGCCAGAGCAGGTGAGCAGGGATCTTGTCGATCCCGTCTTGTATCAGCCGTGGGTGGCATGCTGGGGGCCGCCGGCGAATCCGCTTCTGTGGTCGCATGCGATGTATCTCATTCTTCGCAGGGAGCTCGATGATCGCGCGCGGGAGGTGTAGGGTGCATGTACATCGGCAAGGGGAGGAAGAGGCAGGCTACTATCGCGGCATTCTTGGCGCCGACTGTGGCAGGGTTTCTTCTCTTTAGCCTGATCCCCATAGCTCGTTCGCTTTATCTCAGCTTCACGTCGTGGGATATTCTGCAGCCTGCCGAATGGGTGGGGCTGGAGAACTATGAGGTGCTGCTGCGCAGCGAAGAGTTCTGGCGAGTGATGAGAAACACAGGGGAGTACATAGTCCTCTATGTTCCCTTGATGCTCGTGTCGTCGCTGGCTCTGGCTGCGCTCCTGAACAGGGGGTTCGCTGGAGTCGGCGTATACAAAGTGCTGTTTTTCCTTCCAGTCTTGACGTCATGGGTGGCCGGCTCGCTGATCTGGAGATGGATTCTTAACCACAAATACGGCCTCGTAAACGTATTGCTCGGGCATATTGGCATCGCGGGCCCGGCATGGCTTGATGATAAGTACTGGGCGATGCCGGGAATTGTACTCGCTAGCGTGTGGAAGGACGCTGGGTTTTTCGCCCTGATATTCCTGGGTGCGCTCAAGGGTATTAACTACGAGTACTACGAAGCCGCTGAGATCGATGGCGCAAGCCCCTGGAAGAAGTTCAGGCACATTACTCTGCCGCTCGTATCGCCCACCACATTCTTCGTGACCATCACGTCCATTATCAACTCCTTCCAGGTGTTCGCTCAGGTGCAGATCATGACATACGGAGGGCCTGCCGGCGCCACTCAAGTCATCATGGAGAGAATCTACAAATATGCCTTCCAGTTCTTCAAGATGGGCTATGCATCGGCCCTCTCGTGGGTGCTGTTCGTGATAGTACTCATAATCACCGTGATCCAGTGGCGCCTCCAGAAGAGGTGGGTGTTCTACGATGGCTAACCGGGCGGGCGCATTTCGTACAGTTCTGTTCTACGTCATCATCAGTGTGGTTGCTCTGTTCATGATACTCCCATTCCTGTGGATGA
>JAGVTS010000237.1 GCA_019136685.1 Bacillota bacterium
CTCAGCGAGCAGCACGTTCATGTGGCCCGGCATACGCCCTGCCACAGGATGGATGGCCACCTTGACCTCTGCGCCGCCGGCCTCCAGTCGATCCATGAGCGCCTTCACGTCCCCTTGTGCCTGAGCAAGGGCCATGCCGTAGCCGGGAACCACGATTACGCTCCTCGCGGCCCGGGCGAACCCTATGTAATCGGGCTCTCCCGCGGGCGCCGATTCCCCGGTCGCAGGCGAAGCAAGTATGGAGGCGCCGTCAGGTTGAGCAGGCCGAGAAGGCTGAGCGGAGACTGCCGAGGCCTGCTGACCACTTGTCTTGTGGAGCACCGTCGTCTTGCCGGCGAGTACCTGACCTAGAGTGCGATTCATCGCCCTACACATTATCTGGGTTAGGATCAACCCTGACGCGCCTACCACGGCGCCAATGGCAATGAGAAGAGGGTTGCCGATGGCGAAGCCCGAGATCGACGCCGCCACGCCTGAGAACGAGTTGAGAAGAGAGACCGTTATCGGCATGTCGGCGCCGCCGACCTTGATCGTAAAAAGCACGCCGTACGCCAACGATCCGATCAACACCAATACTGCATAGACGACCATGGCAGCCCCGCCGGACACGATGGCCGAAACGCCCAGGACCGTGGTGACGAGCAGGGCCAGGTTGTTGATTGCCGATTGTCGTTCAAAGATGATTGGCCTTTGGTTGATCTTCCCGGCCAATTTGCCCGCGGCTACGAGGCTACCTGAGAAGGTAACGCCTCCCACGATCAGGCCCAGCACAGCCGTGACCTTCTCGAATGCTCCCAACGTGACCGTGCTGGCTGCCCATATGGTCGCAACCAGAGTCATCAGGGAGACTATCGCCGAACTGCCGCCCCCAAACCCGTTCAGTAAAGCCACCATCTGAGGCATCTGTATCATGGCGACCCTGACCGCCATGATGTAGCCGAGCACCGTTCCCACGGCCATGGCGATCCACAAGACACCGACTCCAACGATGCCTTCGGATACCAACGTCACGATGATGGCTCCGGCCATGCTGGCCGCGCCCAGAAGATTGCCGCTCACCGCGGTGGTGGGAGAGCTCATCATCTTGATGCCCCATACCGTGCCGATTACACAGATCAACCCGAATATGTCTGCAAGGCCGAGCCCGAGAAAGATCGTTTCCTTCCAGCTCATTACATCATACAGCGGACGACGCCCCTCAGCGCGGGCTACTCCGCTGAACCCTCCCTATCTAGCTACTTCTTGAACATCCTGAGCATTCTGTCGGTAACGAGGAACCCTCCGACAACGTTGATCATCGCCAGGACGATGGCCACCGCGCCGAGGAATTGGCCTATCGCAGAACTGCCCATCGACTGAGCCATAGCAGTGACGGATAGCGCCCCGAGCACAGTAACGCCCGAGAGAGCGTTCGTGCCCGACATCAGCGGAGTATGCAACAGACTGGGGACGGCGCTGATCACCTTGTACCCCACGATCGTAGCGATAACAAACAGAATCACGAGAGAAAGCGCAGACACTATGCCCACAACTCCCCGCTAGTTCATCTTCCCGGCGTCGCCGGAGTCGCACCCGCACTTCTTCTTGCCGCCATCCATGGCATCAATCGCCTCGAGCGCTCCAGCATGCACGAGAACGCCATCGCGGGCGACCAGAGATGACGCAATGATCTCATCTGACATGTCTACGCAGATTTTGCCATCCTTGACCAAGTTGGCTATGTAGTTGAACACATTCTGCGCGAACATCCACGTAGATGCGGTGGGAACCATTCCCGGGATGTTCTTGGTGCCGTCGATGCTGACGCCGTATTTCTCAACTATGACGCCGGACTCGCTCAGCTCGCAGTTTCCGCCCTGGTCAATGGAGATGTCGACAATGGCCGAGCCAGGCCGCATCGACTTGACCATCTCCTCGGTAACCAGGATCGGAGCCAGCTTGCCGGGGATCAGAGCCGCGCTGATGACTATGTCTGCGTCAGCAACGACCGGGGCCAACACCTCGCGCTCCTTGAGTAGCCACTCTTCGGGCAGCTTGAGTGCGTATCCGCCTTCGCCTATGGCGAGCTCCGGCGGCACGCCAAGGTCGACGACCTTCGCTCCCACGCTCTTCGCCTGCTCGCTCGCGGCAGGCCTAATGTCGGCCGCGTAGACCACCGCGCCCAGTCGCTTGGCCGTAGCAACCGCCTGCAGCCCCGCGACGCCGGTGCCTATGACCAGAACGTTGGAAGGCTTGATCATCCCCACTGCGGTGCCCACCATGGGCATGAACTTGGGCAGCCTATTGGCGGCCATCAGCACCGCCTTGTAGCCTGCGACCGTGCTCATGGAGGTCAGAGCGTCCATGGCCTGGGCTCTGGATATTCGCGGGATCCCATCAAGCGTGAACGCCAGGATCCCCTTGGCCGCCATGTCCTTTATCATCTGGTGGTTGCCTGGATATGCAGGATGCAGGAAGGTGATTATGCACTGCCCTGCATGCATCAGATCGACCTCGTGCTTGCCGATAGCCTCGTTAAAGATGGGCTCCTTGACCTTGAGGATTATGTTTGCCCTGGAGAACAGATCCGCAGCGTTTCCCACCATCTCGGCGCCGGCCGCTGCATACTGATGGTCATGGAAGTAGGAGCCCTCTCCGGCTCCCTTCTCTACCAGAACCTTTGCGCCTTCCGCCACCATCTTCTTGACAGTGTCGGGAACAGCAGATACCCTGCGCTCGCCCTTCATGATCTCCTTGGGAATCCCGATAACAAGCCCTTCGAATCTCACGTGCAGACACTCCCTGCTACATACTTATTTATGGATATCGGAGAAAGCGTCATTCCCGCGGCGCTCCCCCAGGTACTCCCTCAGGTATTCCCCGTCGCGCTCCGCCAGACACATCCAGCTGTCGGCTGCTGATTACGTGTACTCCCGCTGCGCGCATCTCGGACACAGCACGGATCGCGTCGCCCGGCACGACATCCACGCCTCGGCATCCGTCTTCTATCAGGTACGTCGTAAGGCCCAAGGCCACACCGTCAAGGGCTGTGAACTTCACGCAGTAGTCAGTAGCCAGCCCCATGACGTAGATGGCATCAACCCCCCGACTGCGCAAATAGTCCTCCAGCCCAGTCGAGCGTTGACGCCCATTGTCAAAGAATCCGCTGTAGCTATCTACGTTCGGGTCCATTCCCTTGTATATGATCTTGGTTATACGCGCGACATCAAGCCCCGGCGACAACTCAGCTCCGCTGGTGTTCTGCACACAATGATCCGGCCAGAGCATCTGCGGCATGCCCGCTAGCTCTATGAGCTGGCCAACCCGTGCTCCCGGATGAGCCGACGCGAAGCTTCCGTGACCCGGGGGGTGCCAGTCGGCAGTGGCAATGACAATGTCGAAGCAGCGTTGAATCGCATTGGCGACAGGCAACACCTCGTGCCCACCTGGGACAGCCAGAGCGCCGCCGGGCATGAAATCGTTCTGCAGATCCACCAGAATCAATGTCTTCATGAGGTCACCCCGCAACGTCAAGTTTCTACACCACATGCGAATATCCTGTCACTCATGGCCAATATGTAGGACTGTATATAGATCGCCGTGTGCACGCCTCGCTGGAAGCAGGCCCAGTGAGGGCCGCGCGGCGCAACGCGCGCCCACCGCCGGATCGCCCCGGTCGCGAGACACAGTCGGGAGAGTATGTTGCACGCACCACCCGCACATGGTATCCTGTGGGCGGAGCACCGGTTCGACGTTGTCCGCTACCCGCTCGCCGCTCCACTACTCAGAAAGGGCCTTAGCGACATGAGGAAGCAGTCCACATTCTAGATGAACCGCAAGGCGTGTTCTCGCAGGTCCCGCAGCTTCGGGCCCTGCAGTTGCGCGTTTGTATTCATGGGAGTGTTGGCGTCTTCCGAGTGTAGCAAAAAAGGGGCAAGAAATCCGACATCGCGCCGGGCAGTTGTGCCCGGCGAGTCGAGCAGTCGCCGCACGAGGTTCCCTACTTTCAGCCCCGGCCATCCGTCACGGAAGTCGCCGCATCCCAAGCGTCAGCTGTGCATCATCTATTGGGAGGCGGCAAGATGCTAGCTCTATCCGTCAGTGATCTCTCCAAGTCATTTGGGGCCCGCACCCTGTTCCGCGATGCTTCATTCGAAATCGGGGCAGGCGAGAAAGTCGCCTTGTTCGGCCCGAACGGATGTGGCAAATCCACTCTGCTCAACATCATCTCAGGCCGCATGGAGCCCGACTCAGGGCGTGTGTGGAGTCGGCCTGGAGCAATGCCGGGTTACCTGCCTCAGGCTCTGCAGTTCCCAGGCGGCCTGACGCCTCTGGATCTGTGCCATGACCCGGCGGTGCTGAGTCGGTTCGGTATCGAGCCGGCCGCTGCGGGCATGCCAATGTCGAATCTCAGTGCGGGCCAGCAACGGCGCGTGGGGCTTGCCCAGGTATGGGCAGCGCAGCCCGACCTGATCATGCTGGACGAACCCACCAATCATCTGGACGCGCCGGCGATGGATCTGTTAGCCCGCTTGATACGTGAGTGCCGCGCCGCGGTGTTGCTTGTATCGCATGACCGCTACTTCCTCGACCACACCGCCCGGCGGATCATCGAGTTGACTCCTCAGGGCGTGCGCTCCTACAGCGGCAACTACACTGCGTTCCGTGCCCGAAAAGACAGTGAACTGGAGGCAGAGTCGAGGCTGTACGAGAAACAGGAGCACGAGGAGGACCGGCTCAAACAAGTCGCGTCCAGGGAAATGGAGTGGTTTCGCCAAGCACATAGGCATGCCGGGCAGAACGACTTCCTGAGAGCCCGCGCCAGCAAAGGGGCGGCCCGCGCCCGCGCATCCTTCGCACGTCTTGAGCGCTTCCGCAAGCAGCGTATCGAGAAACCGCGAGACGCAGATGCGATTGTGCTCAGGATGGGGCAAGCACGAAAGGCTGGGCGGAGGCTGATACATGCGAGCGAGATATCCAAAAGTTTCGATCGGCCGCTGTTCGGCGCGGCAGACGTGGCCGTCATGCGCGGCGACAGGATAGCCATCGTCGGGCCGAACGGGTCCGGCAAGACTACTCTGCTCCGTATACTCCTCGGCTTGGAACCGGCCACGTCGGGCACGGTGTGGAGAAGCCCGTCGGCTTCATGGTTCTATTTCGACCAGACCCTGGAGCAGCTTGATCCTTCGCAGACGGTATTCGAAAGCGTATCATGCGCCGCAGGTAAACGCGCGCCACAGGAAATCCGCGACACCCTGGGAGCGTTGCTCTTCCGCGGCAGTTCAGTCGGCAAGCGCGTTAGCGTGCTGAGCCTGGGGGAAAGGGTTCGGGTCATGTTCGGGCGCATGATAGCGCGCGGCTACGATATCCTCGCCCTGGACGAACCCACCAACAACCTAGATGTGGAATCGCGCGAGGCGATTGAGCGCTGCCTGGAGTCGTGGGCCGGCACTGTGGTAATCGTGTCGCACGACCGATATCTACTCGACCGGATCTGCACTACGACCCTGTCCATCGAGGATGGAACCGTCCACACATACTTCGGGCCTCCTTCGGCCCGGATGGCAACACCCGCCCAAGGCGCAGATAACACCGTCGGCACAGTTCATGCAATGGACAGTGTAGACGTCCTGGTGCTCCAAAACAGGCTGGCTGTGTTGTCGGCGAAGCTCTCGGATGCCAGTGCCGGCGAGGCGGAACGAGCTGATGCAGAGCGCGATTTTCTGGCGATCTCGCGGGCGCTTTCGCAGATGCGGCGCAAGTAGACGAACAAAGGACCCGGCCGTGCGCTCCGCGTTCACCCGCGAGGCGCCCGCGCCGGGCCTATCGAGAACTGTAAGCGCAACTATGCTGTGAGATAAGAACGGAGTTCCTTGAGGAACCATTCCACATCGCTGACGATCCCCACTGCCTGGTGCGACCCGCGGTCAGCAAGCTTCGTCACGGTAGCCGGGTTAATGTCGATACAGATGGTCTTGACCCGCGCCGGAAGCAGATTGCCGGTGGCAATCGAGTGCAGCATCGTCGACATCATGAGCGCGATCTCCACGCCCTTGATGCCCTTCCTCATCGCCTCCTGCGCCGCAACCGAATCGGTAATGACGTCGGGCAGCGGGCCATCGTCCCTAATAGAACCGGCCAGCACGAAGGGGACGTTGTTCTTCACAAGCGCGTGCATGACTCCTTCTTTGAGAACGCCCGCCTCAACTGCCTGTCGCAGGCCGCCAAGGTCCCGTATCTTGTTGATGGCCAGTAGATGATGCATATGGCCCATTGGCGCAGATGTGCCGTCCTTGAGGTACACTCCCAGCGATGTTCCATGCAGCGCTGACTCCACATCGTGTACTGCCACGGCATTTCCGGCAAAGAAGACGTTGACATAGCCCGCGTCGATGAGCGCCGCAAGATGCTTGCCCGCTCCCGTGTGGATCACTGCGGGTCCCGCCACGACCAGAACCTTCCCGTTCCGTTCGCGCACCGCCCGAATCTCTCGCGCGATCTCCTCAACCATCAGCGACTTCTGGCGCTCGCTCGATACATCGCTGCCCATGAAGGAAAAGCCCTGCTCTTCGGCGGCCTTGTCCATCGCGGCCACCCGTACGCCCTTGGGGCCGATGATCACCTGTTCGCCCCGGGAAAGCGCTCCCACAGGGCAGCACCTGGCCCTGAAGTTCACCGGATCAACCACCACAGCGCAGTCCATCTCGATGTCGTCAACTGGAACCCACTTGCCGGCCACATTCACGTATGTCTCAATGTTGGTGCTGGAGTAGAACCCGTCAGGGCATACCCCGTCCTTGACGACCGTGGCCAGCGTAACGGGCTGGCCGTCAAGGGGCGTGGCGCCAAGCTGCTTGACTCTCTCGATGACCTCGTCGAGCCGCTCACACGTTGGCGCCCCAATCTCAATCCTGGCATAGCTAGTGTCGTCCGCAGTGCGCCCTATCCTCGTTTCGCGCAGGCTGAACTCTGCATCCATTTCTGCTATCGCGTCGATAACGCGCGACAGCAACATGGTGTCGATGAGATGTCCCGAGAGCTCGATGTCGGTTGTATACACCGGCTGATCACTCCTTAATGGACATTCTTGGTTGGCATTTATGCAGCAATGGCGCATAATGTATAACCATATTCCGAAATGCCAACCTAAATTCTCCACACAATTGTATCAGATATCTGCCGTCGGAACAAGGAAGGCCGCACGTGCGCGTTGCCCCGCCATCATCAGACCTTGGCTGCCGCAGCCCTCTGCGCCGCCTCGATGCCGGCATTGAGAGCAAGGAGGTTGGTCTGAGCGGCAATATCAACTATAGTATCCAAAATCTTACCTATTTCTCTCGAGTGGATGTCGAGCGCGCGTATGCTGGCGACAGCCCGTTCAGTCCGGTCCTCGACAGCGTCCGTGCTTTCCAGCACTGCGTTCACGGCCCTAATGCCCGACTGTGA
>JAGVTS010000251.1 GCA_019136685.1 Bacillota bacterium
CAGCACCATGGCCGGGGTTGTTATGGCCTTCATTCCTACTACCGTCGTGTTGATGCTTGGCTACCGCCAGCTTGTCCAGGGGCTCACTGCAGGAGCTATCAAGGGCTGATGCGGTTTGACAGTCGCAGACGACGGTCGGCTGCAGCAGCCGGTAATTGGCGATCGTTACCTTGCACGCGGGGAGGGGATGCTGAACCTTTGGAGTTTGTGGAGGTTTGGAGTCAGGCGGGTTCACCTGGTGCAGTATCGCGGCGCTCGGGGCGCGAGACTCAGTGTGCGGGCTGCGCACACCTGAGATCACAGATCACGGAGGCGATAGCGTGATGTCTAGAAGGACTCTGGTGCTCGTTCTCGTCGCGGCCCTCTTAATGGCGCCAATAGCAACTGGAATGGCGGCGCCCAAGAAGGTTAAGGTGGTGTTCTGGTATTCGCTCAGCGGCAAGATCGCTGAGGCCATTCGCGGGCTGGTGGAGGAGTTTAACAAGACCCATTCCGACATTGAGGTAGAGGGCATATACCAGGGATCCTATGACGATTCCATGAACAAGCTCCGAACGATGATCCTGACCAATGCTCCTATGAAGACAAGACCTCACATTGTGCAGATCTATGACATCGGAACGAAGTTCATGATCGACACCAAGGCCACTGTTCCGGTCCAGAAGTATATCGATCGGGACAATGTCAACGTTGACGCGTTTGAGCCGGGAATCCTTGCGTACTACACAATCAATGACCAGCTCTATTCGATGCCCTTCAACATCTCGACGCCGCTGCTCTACATAAACAAGGACATGTTCCGCAGGGCCGGGCTCGATCCGGACAAGCCGCCTCGCACGTTCGATGAGTTTGCGGAGTGCGCACGTAAGCTCACGATCGTCGACAAGTCCGGAAAGGTCGTCCAGTACGGCGCTTCAATCGCCATCTACGGATGGTTCTTCGAGCAGTTCTGCGCTACGTCCAACGTACTGTACGCCAATAACGGCAACGGCCGAGACAGCATCGCCACAGCTTCAGCGTTCGCGACGCCGGAGGGGGCGGCCATTCTGGATTGGTGGTACAGCATGGTTAAGGAAGGCGTTTCACTGAACCTAGGAAAGGGAACGGCCAATACGCAGAAGGCGTTCATTGCGGGCCAGGTAGCAATGACTCTGGACTCGACCGCCGTGCTCAACACCATTCTCACTGGTGTTGCAGGCCAATTCGATGTGGGTACCGGATACTTGCCTCGTCCCAGGAACGCCAAGGGCGGGGTGATTCCGGGTGGAGGAACGCTGTGGCTGATGGGAGGCCATCCATCTGAAGAGGAGGCTGCTGCGTGGGAGTTCATCAAGTGGGCGGCCGAGCCGAAGCAGCAGGCGTTCTGGCACATGAACACCGGCTACTTCCCGGTGACCAAACTCGCCTACGATCTGCCTGAGCTGAAGGAGCACCACAATAAGTACCCGCAGTTCGCCACGGCCGTTCAGCAACTGCGTGATACCCCGCGCAACCGTGCTACTCAGGGGGCGTTGCTCGGCGTGTTCTCACAGGCCCGCCAGACCATAGAGGACTCCATGGAGCAGGTTCTGCTGGGCAAGGCCAAATCGTTGGATGTGCTGAAGTCGGCGGCGGCGGTCATCGACGCGGCGATCGTTCGGTACAACGAGTCGGTAGGCAAGTAGGTCGCGTAGGCCGCGTAGAACCAGCGGGGTAGTACAGAGGCGGCACGGAGTAGGTCGCGTGGACCACTTCGTGCCGCCCTTTAGTCTTCGCCCCGGCTTCAGTCCATGACGAAACGCGCGGCGCGTGCCAGGCGCTCCGGGAAGTCCTCAGGGAAGGTATGCGGCATTCCGGCCACCACCTCCATGCGACAGGGGACTCCACTGCTGTCTAGAAGGCGCTTGAGGTTCTCTGTTCCAGCGAGGAAGTGGTCTCGCTCGCCGGTGATTATGTATCCTTTCACACCACGCTCAGCCGCAGACTTGATGTGCGGAGCGAACGCCTCGACACTGCCAACTGCGGGGACTACGGCGATGAACCCGCAGAGCGGCAGCGCCAGCGACAAGGTGATCGCGAGCCTTCCGCCCTGCGAGGCGCCGGCAAGTACTACCCTGTTGGCGTCGAACCGATGCGAGGCATGCAGGCTGGCCAAGGCCCTTGCGACTTCGGCCTCGCCCAGGGCCAGGTCGTCCCAGCAATACCCGTCTTTGGCACACATCTGCGACGACTGAGCCGAGGCGAGCAGAAACCCCAGGTCGTCGGCTACGGGACGAAAACGTTCGATGAACTCCGGGCCTGACCCGTTGCGCCAATGGAGTGCGAGCATCAGGGGCGGCGGTACGCCATCGTGCTTGGCTGAGGCGTCGGATCGACCTTTCGGATCGAGGATGAATGTCTCCGGCTTGGAGCGGTCCTGCGCGGCCCGCCAGCGCTGGTTGCTTTCGGCTAGCACCGCGGCCATCTGCGGCAGAGCTCGAGCTGCCTCGAGGTCCGGGTCCTGGCTCAGCATGGCCGGAGCCCACCACGCACCATTGGCTAATCCCTGTGCCAGGGCGGACACGGCTTCCTCGGCTTGACCCATCAAGCTGAGGATGCACGCCTTCCAGTAAGCTGTCTTGGTTGACCTGTCGGGGTAGAGACGAGACACCGATTCAGCCACTTCGAACGCTCCGGCGAGGTCGTGCGCTAAGTAGAGGTCAAACATCTGGGCCTGCAACTCGTCGAACGAAATGCGTCTAGCCATGAGATACGGGGTCACCTCCTTGCGCTGTGATTGCTGCCATGTATTCTGGTCTGGCCGTGCTACTCCTGCCGACAGCGTCCGGCTTCCGGCACCGGGCCAGGCCCACCGTGCGTGGCGCTTCCTGTGTTGTTGTCGACTAACGCTCGTGGTACAATTTGGTCACAGCGGAAACGGGCCGCACATGTGCTCGATGGTGTTGGAAGGCATAGGGTAATCTTTCGAGCAAGGGGGAGTAGGGATGCGCGGTTGCGTGTTTGGAGTGTGCAAGCTGGTTGCGGTGTTTGTGGTGGCCGCGCTCTGCACGGCCGCACCCACGTACGCCGCTAAGGCAATCACGAGTAGCGGGGGCGGGGAGCATAGTCGCTCGCTGGTGATCGCGCACCGTGGTGCATCGGGGGTCGCCCCGGAGAACACCATGGCCTCTTTTGAGCAGGCTATCAAGTTTGGCGCCGACATGATCGAATTGGACGTCCATGGCAGCAAGGACGGCCAGCTCATCGTGATCCACGACCCTTTGACGGCTCGAACAGCCAGGGGCAATCCACAGGGCGCGGTCGCGGACCTCACACTTGCGCAGCTCAAGATGTTGGATGTGGGCGTGTGGAAGGGCCCTGGGTTTGCCGGGGCGCGCATACTCACTCTGGATGAGGTTCTCGCGGCCTTCAAAGGGAGGGCAACGTTTCTCATCGAGCTGAAGGCGCGGGGAGTGGAGAAGAAGGTGGCGCAGGTGATCCGCGAGGCCGGTATGGAAGACAGCGTCATGCTGCAGTCCTTCGATGCTGAGTCAGTCCGGATCATGCGCACGCTGCTGCCTGAGACGCCCGCGGGCGTGCTGTACCGCGACACGTGGATTCTGGATCCGGCGGGCAGAGGTAGACGGATACTCGAGCAGACGCTTGAAGTCGGGGCGAGTTTCGCAGGGATGAATGTGGGAGCGGTCTCCGCTGAGCTGGTCAGGGTGCTGAAGGGTGGCGGCATCGATGTGTTCGCATGGACGGCGGACGACGATTGGGTGTTTGCGCACCTGATACAGGCGGGAGTAGATGGGATCATCACCAACTACCCTGATCGCCTTTTGCGGCATCTGGGCCGGGAGGTGGGAGAGTAGAAAGCGAATGCGCTGGTATACGCGGCGCATGGAACACTGCCGGGTCATCGCCCGTCTGTAGTAGTGATGATCCATACTCTGCAGCTAGGGAGTGAATCTCGTTGAGGAAAAGACGGGCATGGGTACATATGTTGATAGCATTGCTGACGCTGGCATTAGTGTGCTCTGTGGGTTCGGCCGCGACGGACGCCAAGAAACCTGCCAAGGTCAAGGCGCCAAAACCGCCCAAGGAGCGTAGAATAGATGCCGCTGTGACGAAACGGCCGACCCAGCTCCGGACTGAAAGTGGGCTGGTTGTGATGAATCTGCCGGAGGGAGTCACATTCGCCGCTGCCGAGCACAAGGGCAAGGCAGTGTGGGTTTACGCCCCCAGCGGTCAGCGCTACTGGTTGCCCATTCAGGATGTCAAGATGATCAAGGGCCACAAGGTATCGGTGGAGGACATGAATGACAAGCAACTCAGGTCATTTGGCCTCCAGGTGACGGCTGCGCGCGTCACCGCAGTCATGCAGTCGGTATATCCGACCTCCGGGACGACCCTGACTGCCGATATGCGCACCGAGTGGCAGGACAAGGTACTGATAGAGATGGCCATCAAAGCGCAGATCAGCTTGCCCCAGCTGTCGCTGATGTTGGAGTGGGCGGTGTTCTCGGGATACGTGGACTGAATCACGTTAGGCTAGTTCCCGCGGAAACGCAGTGAGCGTGATACATCCGTTGTCAGTGAGTGCCAGATCATCCTCGATGCGGACCCCGCCGACGCCGGGGATATAGACGCCCGGCTCGATAGTGAACACCATACCCGGTCTGAGGGGCTCTGTGGCGCCTCGTACGATATATGGCTCTTCGTGGATCTCGAGACCTAGCCCGTGTCCGGTGCGGTGGGTAAAATACTCCCCGAAGCCGGCGCGGGCTATCGCGTTTCGGGCGACCGAGTCGAGCTGCTCTCCGGTGACTCCGGGGCGTGCAGCTTGGCAGGCAGCGCGGTTGGCGTTGTAGACAACCTCATAGATCCGGGACATCTCGGGCGTTGGTTTGCTCTGCAAAGAGGGAATCGGCACATCACATTGAAATACACATGTCATATCTGTATGGCATGCTCCCGTTTTCGCTGCGGGAGACGAGGTCAGCAAAAGATGGTGGAAGCCTGAGGTGCTCTAGATGCCGAATGTCATTTCGTTCATGTCGTATGTACTGATAGTCACGTTCACCCCTGGGCCCAATAACATCATGTCCTTCGTAATGGGCAGCAAGCATGGATTCGCGCGCACGCTGCCGTTTCGCTTGGGCGTAGCTGTCGGATTTGGTTTGGTGATGATAGCCTCCAGCTATCTGAACCTCTTCCTGTTCAGCGTCGTGCCCAAGATGAGGCCTGTAGCCGAGATCGTCGGCGGGGCGTACATGCTCTATCTGGCGGCACGCGTACTTATGAGCAAGGTCGACGCGCCAAATGAGGACGCGCATCTGACATCCTTCCCCGCGGGCGCGGCCCTGCAGTTCATCAACCCCAAGGCCATCTTGTACGGACTTACGGTTACAGCTACCTTCATTACGCCCTACTATCACTCTGCGGCATCCTTGCTGTTCTTCTCAGCCTTGCTGGGATCCATCTCTCTTGCTTCAACGTCCTGTTGGGCCATGTTCGGCGCGGGCATACAGCGGCTGCTCGGCAGGTACGGAAGATCCCTCAACATCGCAATGGCGCTGCTTCTTGTGTATGCAGCGGCCTCGGTGTCGGGCGTGCTCCCTCGCATACAGGCGCTTATTCGCGCTGCCCGGCCAGGGGGAGTCTGATTGCCGGCCTCCGGCAGGTGAAGCGGGCTTCCTTCTCCTTCCACTGTGGCGCGGTCTATCCTTGAAGGCGCACGGGTCGGCGGTTCTCGACATCATCCTGGAAAGCACGTCGCGCAGGCGCTCTTCGTGAAGCACCACGCCTGCCCGGGCTCGACCGGAGCGGTCCACCGCGACTACGAGCGTAGCCAGGCGGCTTTCGGGGTAGAAACGGCGGTACACGAGGCGGTTCCGTCGGATGGTGGGCTCAAGGCACCCGACGCCCATTCCTTCGGGCGGTTGCGAACCCTTGAAGGAGCGGATCAGGGGCCATTGGGCGACTTCCACGATGCCTTCGCAGACGGTTTGCGAATCAGCGGAGGCCAGGGCGGCTATGACCCGGTGACGCCAGGCATAGGCGGTGTTCTTGCATATTCCAAGGCTCTTTGCGGTTTCGCGTACGGATAGGCCTTCCACCATGCACAGGCAGAAGTCGAGCCAAAGGTCTCGGCGGCGTATGCGACGCAGTACGCTGCCGGTAAGGTCGGTGAAATAGCAGGGGCACCTCGTAGCCGGTGCGAAGCAGAGATGCTAGCAGCACTGGCATCAACACCTTAATATTACAACTACAGGTACAGATTACCAGAGAGCCTGGGAGTCGTCAACCATGAACTGGGACACTCGATAGCGGTTTGGCGAGGAGGCGGGGAGGCTCCTGTGCCAAGATCTGGCTGTCGCTATTGCACCCACGGGTCTAGTGGCCTATCGGCGACTCATCTATCGGTGTGAAGCCTGCCGAGTCAAGGGTCTTGGGTTTGCCACCGCTGATCCGCTCGAATGCACAATCGGAACAGTCGCGGAGTGTATCAAGTCGCGTTGTTCTCCGGGTGGCGCCGTCGATCTCGAACACGTCCCATACGAGGGAGTTGGCGGGTCCGGTGTGTGGAACGGCGAAGGTGTACAGTCGCTGCGATTGTGAGCATATGTCTACTTGAGCGCCGCTGCCTGCGATGGCGGGTGTGCGGCTGTGGTTATGTACGGAGTAGCGATAGGTGTCGTGCGCGAATTCGGCAATCGTTATCGTCTCTTTCCCGTGCCCACAGAAACAGTCGTGGTCGAGCCCGGCCCATGGGGGACAGGTGAGTGATCCGCCGGAGCTATGGCTGATGTGGCAGCCTCCAAGTGTCCAGAGGTGAGCATCGAGGTCCTTTGGCAACGCGCCCCACGTAAGCGATATTTCCACGGGCCCGGCCGGCAGAATTGGGTTCATCTCCAAGTTCGACTGAACCGTCGCCTCTGCGGGCACTGTTACGGACAGGACCGCTTGGGCGTAGCCGGCGCGCTGAAAGCAGATCGACTGTATTCCTTGCGGGAGTGATAGCCAGTACGCGCCTGATGTGTTTGTCCAGGCTACTGTAGATCCCGCCGTCACCCAGACGTCTCGTACAGGGCGCCCGGTTACTTGATCTGTGACTAGACCCTCTACAACCCCGTGGACAGTGGCGGACTCGCTGTTGCAGCCTGACATTCCAATGGCAAGGCTGATGGCAAAGATGAGTGCCAGCACACGTCGGCACACTGGTGTTCACCTGCCTTGCGGTGTGTTGCCTGTCTACTCAAATGTATTCGGGAATCGTGTGGGCATGCTGCTGGAGGCAAGAGACTTCAGAATGAGACGAGGCGGTCGGAGGAAGCAGGCTATGAGCCGAGGGGGCAAGATGTGTGTTGCGCGTCTGTATGCCCCATGCTATCCTAGTTGTGGGATGTCCTACAACTTCAGGCCGGCAATGGGAGGTGAGTAGTCGGGTGGCAGTGGATCAGTACCGTTGGCCGACGCGTCTCGCCGGCGCTACCGACACGGTGCGTAGCTTGCTGGAAAGGCAGATACGCGAGGGCGAACTTCTCCCCGGGCAGAGGTTGCCCACCGAACCGGAGCTTGCCGCTCGTCTGGGTGTTGGTCGCAATTCTCTGAGAGAGGCCTTGCAGTCGCTCGAGGACTCGGGTCTGATTGTGAAACGTCACGGGATTGGCACCTTTGTTACTGAGAGCAGGCCCGTCGTACAAGGCGGCATTGAGCGGCTTGCCAGTCTGACAGAGTTCATAGCCGGCGAGGGTCGCGTCTCGGGAAGTGATCTGGTGGGGTACGCTGTGGTGCCTGCTAACGCTGAGGTCCGACGTAAGCTGAGCCTAAAGTCTGCGGTGCCTGTCGCAGTGATTGAGAGTGTCAAGACGGCCAATGGGCAACCGGTCGCTGTCTGCTTTGACTACATACCTTTGGAATTCCTCCGACAACCCTTCGACCCCAGCTCTATTCAGGCCTCCATATTCGAAGGGCTTCAGAATGAGCACGGAGTCAACATCAGATTCGCGGAGTGCGAGATACTGCCCACTGCAGCCCATGGCTCTCTGACCTCGATGCTCAGTGTGGAGGAGGGCACTCCGCTCTTGCTATTGGACCAGGTGCATGTGGACGACACAGACCGCCGTGTATTCCATTCCAAGAGCTACTTCCCGTTCAATAGGTTCACGTTCAGGCTGATTCGGCATCGCTAGCCGTCATGCGGAGCATGGCGTACTTCAGAATCGGAGGAGGATAAAGGTTGAAGAATAGGGTTATCGCGTTCCTGCTGATCATTGCAGCGCTGTTGCCAGTGGTCGTGGCGGCGGCCCCCGCAACCACCCTGGAAGTGGTGTGGATGGCATGGCCCAAGGACATGGTAGACAAGCTGATCGCGGGTTTCGAGAAGCAGAACCCTGGAATCAAGGTTGATGTGCAGCTGGTTCCGTTTACGCAGCTGTTTCAGACACTCGAGGTTCGGCTGCCGACAGGGGGAACGCCCGATGTGTATCTGGTGGACGGGCCGTTGACTCCGTCCTATGCGGCGCGTGGGTTCTTGCTTCCTCTGGATCAGTACTTCACCCCGGCTGAACTCAGGGCATGGTTCCCGTCGTCTATTGACACTTCCAGATACCAGGGTAAGCTCTACTCTATTCCTTATGCGACATCCTCGGCAGGACTTTACTTCAACAAGGCCATATTCAAGAAGTACGGCGTTCCGTTTCCTTCTGAGAAGCCGGGCGACAGGCTTACCTGGGAAGAGGTCGCCCAGATCGCCAGGAAGCTCACCATCGACGAGAACAAGGACGGCCAGATAGACGTGTGGGGTCTTCTCATCGAGCAGATCGACCGGCCCTACCAACTGCTTCCGCTGGCACAATCCAAGGGGGCCGAAGGGATTTCGCCCGACGGCCTGAAGACTGAAGGGTACATTACGTCCAAGCCGTTTGTGGAAGCTACCGAGTTCTACTGGAAGCTCTTCAACGAATGGAAGGTCAGTCCGCAGGGGATTCCGGATGCGGCCAAGTCCAGAGAGTACTTCGGCAATGGCAAAGCTGCCATGATGCTCGGCGCGGAGTGGAATATCGCGCGGCTTGCGGCCTTCAAAGGGCTCGACTTCGGTCTCTCGCCCCATCCTTACTTCGCAGGCGGCAAGGCTGTTACGCCCACGGGTAGCTGGCATGTGGGTATCAACGCAAAGACTACAAAGAAAGATGCCGCCCTGACGTTCCTGAGGTACATCACCGGGCGAGAGGCGGCCATCGAGTGGCACAAGCTGTTCGGCCACGCGCCGGCGCGTCCTGATGTGTACGACGCCATGCCTCAGGTGTTCAACAACCCCATGTGGCAGATCCTGCTGGAGGAGATGAAGAAGACGGCCGTGGCCAGGCCGGTCACTCCGGGCTTCCTCGAGTATGAACTCATGCTAAGAGAGACGTTCAACTCGATACACTACGGCGCGAACCCCGAAGAGGAGTTGAAGAACGCTGCAAAGCGCATAGATCGCGAACTGCGAAAGTATCGCTAAGAACATCGATTGAGATGCTGTGAGCGCAAATGGACGCGCGGCGAGTGGGGCGGGCTCGGGTGGACGCCCCGCCCGGCCCTGCGCGGGTCTGGAGTGAGAGCATGTTCAGGGATTCCAGGGCGGCATTCTGGTTCATACTGCCGGCGCTAGTCTTCTTGTGCTTGTTCAAGATATGGCCCATAGCGGTTTCATTGGGCGAGAGTTTCATGCAGACCAGTATCTCGGGGAGAAAGTCCTTCGTGGGCCTGGAGAACTACGCCTATTTGCTACATGACGACCCGGTGTTCTGGGGCTCAGTCCGGGTAACGTTGCTGTATTCGTTGGTCATAAACCCACTGGCGGTTGCTGTGTCGTTAGCGCTGGCGCTGCTGCTCAATCGCCGCAAGTGGTATGTGGGCTTTTTCAGAACACTCTGCTTCCTGCCGTCGGCGATTTCGCTATCGGTGGTGGCTGTGATCTGGGGAGTGATGCTCGACCCCCACTTCGGCCTGGCAAACAGCCTTCTGCGCATGCTCGGGCTTCAGCCCCAGCCGTTCCTTACATCTTCTGGCCAGGCCCTGTGGTGCCTGATGGCGATGTCGCTCTGGCGCAGCGCAGGCTACTGGATGATGTTCTTCCTGGCAGGGCTGCAGGGGATACCGCAGGAAGTGTACGAAGCGGCCGAGATCGACGGCGCCAGCGGGCTCACAAGGACATTCCGGATCACTCTGCCGCTGCTTGCCCGCACGATGTCGTTCGTTCTAGTGTCGAACACTGCGTTCAACTTCCTGACATTCGCGCCGGTGTTCATCTTGACCAAGGGCGGTCCGATGAGGTCCACCAACATGCTCATGTACGAGTCATACAAGAGCGCGTTCGTCAATATCGACCTCGGGAGAGCTACGGCCATTTCATCCATGCTGCTCGTTGTGATCCTGGTTATCTCGATCATAGAACTCAGGCTCACACGGGCCTCGTTCCAGTATTGAGCCGGAGGTGTATGGGGACATGCGTCACGCTCACCGCACGCATGGGACGAATCACACAGGTAAGATGTTCGGCAGACTTCTCACGGCAGTAGTCCTTGCGGCGCTGGCGCTGGTTTTCATAGTCCCGCTCTGGTGGACGCTGGCCTCCGCGCTCAGGCCTGCAGGGTCGCTCTATGAGTATGCCAACCCGCTCACATGGCGGACGTTCTTTCCGTCCAGGATAACGCTGGATAACTTCATCAACATCTTCGCGCATCTGGGCTTCGGGCGAGCGCTCGCTAACAGCTTCATCGTTGCCTTTGGCACAATCGCCATGGGCATAGTCGTGAGCGCAATGGCCGGGTTCGCGCTAGCCAAATTCGTCTTCCCGGGGAAGTCGATCTTCTTCTTCATCGTGTTGCTCACGTTCATGGTGCCTTTCGAGGCCATTGTGATCCCGCTCCACCTGGTGGTGAAGCGTATCGGGATAGTCAACACCTACTGGGCCCTGATACTGCCGGCCGTGGGAAACGGCCTCGGCATCTTCCTGTTCAAGCAGTTTTTCGAGGAACTCCCGACGGAGCTGCTTGAGGCGGCCCGGGTGGATGGAGCCTCATGGCTTTCGATCTTCACCGGGATAGTGATCCCGCTGAGCGTGCCGGCGGTCGTGACCGTAGTGGTGATGATGTTCCTGTTCCAATGGAACTCGCTCTTCTGGCCGCTGGTTGCCACGTATTCCAGCCGGTATCAGGTGGTACAGGTAGCAGTGGCGAGCCACGTTACGGCCGAGGAGGCGCACTGGGCCAACTCATTCAGTTCGGCTATCGCGGCCAGTCTGCCTCCTATGTTGCTCTTCTTGGGGGTGCAGAAGCAGTACGTGCGCGGCATAAGCAGCACCGGGTTCAAGTAGCGAGAAAGGAGGGCGCAAACAGAGCAGGATGGAACGGAATGTGAGTCGAGAGGGCAAAACCCACCTTGGACTGAGGACTGCGAAGGCGCCCGAGACCATGTTGATCGCGGGTGACCCTGCGCGAGTGCGTCAGATGGGGTCGATGTGGGACTCCTGCGAGACCATCGGCGACAACCGGGGATATCTGTGCCTGCGCGGTTCGTACCGCGGCATGGAGATGGGGGCATGCTCCACCGGAATCGGCGGGCCTTCGTGTGAGGTGGCCATTGTCGAACTGATGCAGCATGGAGCGCGCAGTATCATCAGGGTGGGGACGTGCGGAGGAATTGCTCCCTGTGTGGAACCGGGCGATCTGATCGTGCTCAGTGCGTGCGTGCGATACAGCGGAGCGGCGGATGCCTACGTTCCGCCCAACTACCCGGCCGTTGCCGACTGGGAGTATGTGTCCGCGCTGGCCGCGGCATGTAGGGCGCGGGAGTTCAAGCATCACGTAGGCTTGGGGGTCACCGTTGATACCTTCTACGGAACCAAGCCGTGGCTGATAGGTCCGGATCCGCCGAAGACAGAGACTGACGGCATGATCGCAAGGTGGGCGCAATTGGGCGTACTTGCCATGGAAATGGAGGCTGCGACCCTGATGGTTGTAGGCTCGCTAATTGGCCTGCGCACGGCGGCTATATGTACTGCCGGGTCTAATGTCGCACGTGGAGTGAGGCCTGAGTGCCCGCCCGCCGACGCGAACGCCATAGCAGCGGCGATGGATGCGGCGCTGGCCATGGAGCGCGCAAGGCGTGGGGGTTGTACTGATCTTGGCAAGTGACACGCAGAGAGGGGCGAGGCAGGGAGATGACGGAGGATCTGACGTGCAGGTCGACGCGCGACATGGCTGATGCCGTGACGAAAAGCCGACGACTCGCCGGCAAGAACGCTGTGGTAATAGGCGGAGCAGGCAGGATAGGTTGGGCGGTTGGACGTGAGTTCGTGCGCGCCGGAGCCGGTGTGGTGCTGGTGGATAGGCGAGCCGACGAGGTGCGTACAGCGGCGGAATCGTGTGCGCATGGTGGACCGGGCAGATGCACGGCAATAGCTGCAGATCTGAGGACGCCGGAGGACTGCGAAGGTCTGGCCCAAAAGTGTCAAGAGGCGCTGGGCTGTGTGGACATGCTGGTGAACTGCCCCGGGGGGATATACCGGGCGGCGTTTCTAGATCATTCTATTGACGCTCTGGGCCAGTTATGGGATGTCAATGTCAGGTTGCCTTTCATGACGTGCCGGGCGTTTGGGCGGATCATGAAGGAGAGAGGGCGCGGCAAGATCATCAATTTCGCATCGGTGGGCGGCGTCCGTCCTGAGGCGACTCATGCGGGCTACTGCGCTGCCAAGGCGGGTCTGATTGCCTTTTCGCGCGTGGCAGCGATGGAGCTTGCGCCGTACAACATCCAGGTGAATGTGGTGGCGCCGGGCCCCACTGAGACTGTGCCGTTCACGTCTCCATTCTACCTTGAACACCCCGAAGTGCTGCGCAGTATCGAGGAACGTACTCCTGCGGGCAGGATAGGCCATCCGGAGGATCACACGGGACTAGTCACGTTTCTTGCATCTGACGAGTCCGACTGGATCTCGGGGCAGGTGATCATGTCAGACGGCGGGCTTGGTCTGGCATAGTATGAGAAGAGCAGCTCAATACGGCATAGTCCTTCTTGGCCTGGTCATAGTGGCGCTCGGGCTCGGCCTGATGCTCAGGAGCGGGCTGGGCATGGGCGCCTGGGGCGCATTCGAACAGGGACTCGCCGCGAGAACAGGGATTACCTTTGGCAGAGCGTCTCAGCTGGTGGGGTTGGCTCTGATCCTGCTGGCGTGGGCCCTCAGGCAACCCCCTACAGTCGTCACGGTGATGAACATGTTGCTTATCGGGGAGTTCTCCGACCGATTCCTGGCGGTGCTTCCGGCGGCGCAGGGCCTGCCGACTCAGGCTGTGTATCTTGCGGCGGGGCTGGCTGTGCACAGCATCGGGGTCGCCTTGTACCTCACTCCGGGCCTAGGCTCGGGGCCGCGCGAAGGCGTAATGCTGGGCCTGTGCGAAGCTTTGGGCGCCAGCGTGCGCTTTACCCGCGTGTGCATCGACCTTACTGTGTTGGTCATGGCATTGGCCATGCGGGGGCCCATAGGGCACGGCACCGTGATCCATGCGCTGGGCGCCGGGCCACTGATTCAGTTCTTCCTCGGGTGTTGTAGAAAGGCGCTGCCCATGGCGATGGTCAAGCCGGCGGCAAGCCATTCCCCAGCCGTGGCCTGCGAGCACAGTAGAAATAGGGGAGTGTGAGGGCGGGGTGACCCGCCCTACCTCAACCCGTTGGGGTACGAGGCGGCTACAATCTCGTAGGCAAGCCGCGCTTCCCGGGCTGCCCGCCCTACCACATTCCGCTCGTGGGCGCGCTGCGCCTCATCACCCCACCTGTGATTCTGTACCCGGCTGACCTCTATCTTCACGCTTCCCATGATGATGATCATGCTCGACCCCTCCTAGCTGGCGTTATGATGCCGGCACCGCGGCGAACTCAATATTGTTAACCCAGTCATCAATATAATAAAGCACGACATTCATAATGTCAATAGAGCAATTGATTATGGCGGAGCACGTTACGCCGGGAGGATTGACGCACATAGAAGGGATGAATCGGCAGTTCATCGAATTCCCACCGGTAAGGAATGCAGAGAGGGGAGGCGGCGTGTTGGACGCGCTGAACTGGGCGGTGTGGGCAAAGGACTTGAGGAAGCGGTACGGTGACGTAAGGGCAGTAGACGGAATCTCTTTCGGCGTGTCTCCCGGCGAGGTCTTTGGCATGCTGGGGCCGAATGGGGCAGGCAAGACCACGACGATCGAGATCCTGCTTGGCCTGCGCACTGCAGACTCCGGGGACGTGCGCATTCTTGGGATGACGCATCCTGAGGACCACAGGCGGATCGCTTCTGTGATAGGCGCGCAACTTCAGACAACCGGGATGTACCCAACACACACTGTTCGCGAGATGATCCAGTTGTTCTCGGACTTCTACGCCGAAGCCGCCCCGGTGGACGAATTGATGGACATGGTAGGCCTGCGCGACAAAGCAGGGGCGCTCGTGAAGAACCTGTCCGGGGGGCAACGCCAGCGCCTTGCGATCGCCATTGCACTTGTGAACCGTCCTGCCGTGGTTTTCTTGGACGAGCCCACCACCGGCCTGGATCCACAGGCCCGCCGCGCACTGTGGGATATGATTCTCTCTCTGAAGGCGTCGGGCACAACAGTGCTGCTCACCACGCACTACATGGAAGAGGCGGAGCAGCTGTGCGACAGGGTTGCCATAGTCGACCGAGGCAAGATTGCCGAGATGGATTCGCCGGCGGCGCTGATCAACAAGTACTTCAAGCACATAGCGATCGAATTCGAGTCGCCGCCCGGCGCAGAGGTCGATGCAGCTAGCCTGCGGTCGCTGCCGGGAGTGGCGAATGTCGCTGCCGATGGGCGGAAGGTAACCCTATACTCGTCTGACGTTCCGGCCACAATGGCTTCGCTGCTGGGGACTGCTTCGCATTCCCTCAAACACATGGTAGTGCGTCAGGCCACGCTCGAAGACGTGTTCCTCAAGATCACGGGGAGGTCGATGAGGCAATGAAGGCAGTGTGGGCGATCTACCGGGCCAACTTCAGGGAATACGCCAGAAATCCGGCGGTACTGGCCTTCACAGTCATCATGCCGTTGCTGCTGGCGGTCTTCCTCAGCCTCATCATGGGCAATCAGGAACTTTTCACGATCGACTACTATCTCCCCAACATGCTGGGCATCTCACTGATGTGGTTGGGCGTGTTCGCCACTGCGCAACCTCTGGTAGAGCAGCGAGAACAGAAGATCTTCAGGCGTATGGCCGTGACTCCTCTGTCTCGGCAATCCATGCTTTGGGGCCAGGTCCTGTTTCGCGTGAGTGTGGGGCTGTTCCAGGCCGCGGTCTTTCTGATTGCGGGGAGAATCGGTTTCGGCGTCCGTGTGCAGGGAAGCTGGTTTCTTCTGCTGGGTGCAACGGTTATGGGCGCCCTGGTCTTTGTGACGATGGGATATGTTCTTGCCGGGCTTGCACGGAGCCAGGAGGCGGCCCCGGTGATTGCACAACCTGTGCAGATGGGGATGATGTTTCTGTCGAGCACGCTCCTTCCAGCGGCGATGCTGCCGGCTGGGGCGCGCGTGGTGGTGCGGGCGATTCCTCTGACTTATGTGGCTGATGCCCTGAGGCAGACCATTTCGGCAGTGCCTCCCATGTTCCCTCTGTGGGTGGACTTCGCCGCCATGGCAGGGTGGATACTCCTGTTCTTCGTGATTTCTGTGAAGTTGTTCAAGTGGGAGTAGGCGACTGGGAGCAGACACGGCTTGCTATTCGGGCCTGCGACTGCCGCCTCTCTACCTTCTGCTCTCGCCTTGAGCTGCGATAGTAGCCATGGTTGCCTGTGGCTACTGTTTTCTTTCTCAGCCGTCTATCTGCAGAAGGATATTTGCCGCCGATGAAGAATATAACATTATATCAATATATACTTCGCTGGAATTCGAGTTATTACGGGGAGGAGAGTATGTAGTGGACGAGGTCAGGCCCCAGGATAGCAGAATACCGCTCTACCATCAGATATACGATACGTTACGCCAGCAGATCGACGACGGCGTTTACCTTCCTGGCGACCAGATTCCGACTGAGGCCGAGCTCAGCGCCAGTTTCGGGGTCAGCAGGATCACAGTGAAACAAGCTATCAAGAAACTGGTCCAGGAAAGCGTGCTCTATCGAAAACAGGGCAAGGGCACTTTCGTATGCCAACCCAAGGTCAACCGGAAGCTCAACAGGCTCATCAGTTTCAACGACGAGATGCTTCAGAAAGGGATGGCGCCCCGGGCTAGGGTACTGGAGATCGAAGTAGTAGCTGCTCGTCGATTGGTTGCCGAAGCTCTGCATGTTCCCGAGGGGGAGAAGGTTGTGCGTATCAGCCGGCTTCGGATAGTGAACGACGAGGTGATGGCAGTTCAGACCTCGCATGTTCCCGCAAGCCTGGCGCCCGGGCTTATCGAAAAGACGGAAAGACTCAGTGGTTCTCTCTACAGGGTTTTGAGCGAGGACTATGGGTGCTCACCTGCCTATGGCAAGGAGTCATACAGCGCAGTCGTACTCGACGGCAGCGACGCGCAAGTGCTTGGCGTGCCGGACGGCACTCCCGCGTTTGCTGTGAAACGAATAGCCTGTTTGCAGGACGGGCGCCCTATAGAGTACGTGGAATCTTTATTGCGCGGAGACAGGTACATCCTTGATATCGAGCTCAAGGCACCGGACATGTGAATAGGGCAACATGGCGCGACGACTCCATGGGTTCAATCAGGAGGTGGTGGATCAGGAGGGGACTAGACGGCACACTTGCGGCTAACGGGTGATGCGTGCCCAGCGACAAATATCATCGGGGGGTGCCCGGCAATGAGAAGATGGCTCAGCATTCTGCTTGCTTTGCTCATTTTTGCGGCAGTGGTGATCCCTGTGGTGTCCGCTGAAGAGAAAACCAAGCTAGTCATGTCCATTCACACCGACTTCAACCGGGAAGGACTGGACGACTACATAGCGCTCTATGAGAGACTCCATCCCGAGATCGAGATCATCAAAGAAGTGACTCCTTTTGAGGACTACCTCAAGAAAATCCAGATCGATGCCGTGTCGGGCCGAGTATCCGACATCTACCACGTGTACTCGCTTTGGGGCGTGGAACTGGTACGTTCGGGCATTCTCGACAGACCTCCGGCCGAAATTCAGGAGGATGTGCGCAAGAACTACGTGCCTGTTGCGGTAAACGGCGCAACTGTTGACGGCCAGATATGGGGCATTCCCACCGAAATAGACAACTACTGCCTGGTGTACAACAAGCGCCTGCTCAAAGAGGGCGGGTTCAGCGAACCTCCTAAGACATGGGATGAGCTAGTCGACATGGCCAAGAAGCTCACTAAGTTCGACAGCAAGGGCAACATCCGGCAGTACGGCTTCACCTTCCTTGCAGGATGGGACTCGGCGGTCGTCCACCCCTTCCTGGCCATGCTCTGGTCCAACGGCGGTGAGTACCTCAGTCCCGACTTCAAAAAAGCTCTGTTCAACTCCCCTGAAGGCGTGCAGGCACTCGAGGCTCAGCTGAGGCTGTTCCGCGAGAAAGGAACAGACGTCAATGGCAGTGTGTGGGACTTCCCCAACGGCAATATAGCCATGATGATAATGGCGCCATGGGATGAGAATAACCTCAAGACTACCATGGAAGACCGCTATGCGGATGTAGGGGTAGCCCCGATTCCAGTCATGAAGAAGCCTGCGACGGCGCTGTATACCTGGTTTGCGGGAGTGGGCAGGGCCAGCCGGCATACGAAGGAAGCATGGGACTTCCTCAAGTGGATGACGGCGCAGGTGTATGGGCCTAACCAAACAACGCGCATGGGCGACTATCTTGTGCAGAGTGTCGGAGCCATGCCCAGCCGCAAGATTGACCTGGAGAACCACCCGAAGGAACTGAATGACCAGTACACTGCCTGCTTTGTGCGGGAACTGAAGAACTCGGTGGCAGAGCCGAACGTGGCTCAGGGAGCAGAGATAAAGACAATCCTCATGAACGAGATCATGTCTGCTTGGTATGGCAAGAAGGATGCCAAGTCCGCATTGGATTCGGCCGCAGCGCAGATCAACACGATTCTGGCCAGGTACTACAAGTAGGAGCAGGAGCAAAGAAGGATCGGCCGGCGGCCGGCACTGTCACGCGAACCTGATTACCGGGGATGGTCCGCATGGCGCCGGCTGCTGGTCGCCCCCCCCCGGGGGGCGGAACCGTAGGCTGACGCGCCCGGAGCTCGAACGGTGAGAGGTGATCCTGGTGAGATCGCGTACGAGGGCAGCTTGGCTTTTCCTGCTCCCGGCACTCGTCTTCTACGCAGTATTTCTGATATTCCCCGTAGTCAGTTCGCTCTACCTTAGCTTTCACGAGTGGAACATGCTAACGCCTCCGCTTCAGGCGTCGTCTGTGGGTATGCAGAACTACACCCATATTCTCCGGCAGGATCCTGTGTTCCTTAAGGCCCTCTGGAACACGCTGGTGTTCGTCGCTGTCAGTGTGCCTCTTAGCATTGCGTTGGCTGTGCTGATGGCGACGCTCATGTCAAGGCGTAGGTTCGCCGGGCTGTGGAGACTGATCTTCCTCCTACCGACGATAACGCCGGCCATAGCTCTTGGAATGGTATGGCGGTATCTCTACCGGCCCAACTACGGGTTGATCAATACTCTTCTCAATGCTGCGGGGATTGCGTCTCAGCCATGGCTGAATGACCCGGCGACAGCTCTCATGTCTATCATTATCACGGCTGTGTGGGCCGGGATTGGATCGAACCTCATAGTCGTGGACGCCGGCATGCGCGACATCCCCGAGGAGTACTACGAAGCCGCGGCAATAGACGGCGCCCATGGATGGCAGAGGTTCCGGCACATAACGCTGCCTCTGCTGAAGCCGACTCTGCTGTTCGTGTTCGTTACAGGAACGATCGCCGCATGGCAGGTCTTCGATTTCATCGTAGCTATGACCGCTCCTACTCTGGGAAGAGCCGGCGGACCGGTGAACAGCACCATGACGCTGGTGGTGTACATGTACCAGACCGCATTTGAGTACCTTAACATGGGACGCGCCTCGGCCATGGCGTATGTCCTCTTCTTCATCGTGATCGCAGTCTCTCTTGTTCAGCTACGCGTGTTCTGGCGCGGCGGAGTGGAGAACTACTGATGGCAGGCGAGGTGAGGCCAGTGAACAGGTACGGCAAACCGATGGCTGTCGGAAGTGTAGTGCTTGCCGTCGTCGCGGCTACGATGGTTCTGCCTTTCATCTGGCTGGCTCTATCAGCCCTCAAGACCAGGGCTGAACTGGTGGCGGTTCCGCCTGTGTGGGCGCCGGCCGTTCCCCAGTGGAGGAACTTCAAGGCCGCTGTGAGCGAGGTTCCCCTGGGGCGATACTACTTAAACAGCTTCATCGTGGCCGGCGCAATCAGCATATCCGTGATGATAACCAGCGCAATGGCGGGATTTGCCCTATCGAAGTACGCGTTTCGCGGCCGCGATATCGTGTTTCAGGGTATACTTGCCACCATGATGCTCCCGTCCTTCCTTTTCACGATCCCTGTGTACTACATGATGAGGCATGTGCCCTTCGCCGGGGGCAACAACTGGCTGGGGTATGGGGGTATGGGACTGCTCCGTTCCAGGCTGTCGATGATACTGCCATTTGCCGTCAGTGCGTGGGGCATATTCCTGAGCCGCCAGTTCATCATGGGGATTCCCGACAGCATCCTGGATGCAGCCAGGATAGACGGCGCTTCGGAATCACGGATACTCTGGAGCATCATTGTGCCTGCGGCGCGGCCGGCGCTGATCACTGTGGGCATCTACACCTTCATATCACAGTGGAACAATCTCTTCTGGCCGCTGGTCGTGGCGACATCCGCCCCAGAGTTGGCTACCTTGACCGTTGGGCTCAAGATGCTCGAGACTTCATTCGATCCGAACAGGAACGCGCATCTGATCCTAGCAGGGCTCACGCTGGGCATCATGCCGGTGATGGCTGTGTTTGCGTCTCTGCAGAAGTACTACGTGCGTGGAATTACCATGTCGGGAGTGAAAGAGTGACGGCAAATGAACACATTCGCTATCGGCGTCGATGTGGGCGGCACGAAAATCGCCGCCGGTGTTGTGAGGTCAGACGGGGTCTTGCTCAGCAACGTACATGATCCTATTGAGATGTCTCAGGACGACCCAGGCGTCACCGTGAGGCAGATAGCGCGCTTGATACGCAAGGCAGAAGAGGAGGCACTTCTGGTCGCCAAGGCTGATCTGACTGATCTGCCGGTAGGAATCGGCATCCCTGCAGTGCTAGACAGGTATCGAAGGGAAGTGATGTGGGCGCCCAACATAGATGGGTTCCGCAACATTAGGCTTGCGGAGGCCGTTGAGGCGCTCATCTGCCGGGACCAGGTTGCGCTGGACTTCGACGGCAACACGGCGGTTGCGGCAGAGGCGTGGGTAGGAGCAGCCGCCGGCAGGCGGAATGTGGTCTTTCTGATAATCGGTACGGGAGTAGGCGCCGGCCTAATGCTTGATGGACGCATATTCCGTGGGGCATCCGGAATGCCCGGGGGAGTAGGATGGTTCGCCCTGGATCCATTCGCAGTGGACAGTGCGATGGCGCGACGGATCCCGCACTTTGAGACCACCTGCACTTGGCGGGGCAGGGACACGCATGGGTTGTTCGCGGCGTACGAGTCCGGTGATCAGCACGCGGCGACTGAGCTCAGAAGCGCTGCCCGCTTCATAGGGATGGGGGCGGCCAACATTGTGAGCATTCTCAACCCTGAGGTTTTGGTAATCGGCGGCGGAATGGGGCTCCAGTACTGTGCCCATGAGGAGCTGTACAGCATCATCCTACGTACTGTGGCGGGGCTCGCGCAGCCTGCGGCAGCAGAGGTGGTGCAGGTGGTTCCGGCAGCCCTTGGCCCTTTGGCCGGGATCATCGGCGCAGCCAGGATAGCACTGGACTCTTTCGTATGCTGAAAACCGGGAAGAGCAGGAGGTATAGCATATGTCGGAATCACCACAGAGGATCGAGTACATTGACAAAGCTATTGAACTTCTGGGCAGAATAGGCGACACACAGAAGGGCTGGATTCTGGAGGCTGCCGTGAAGATGGCAGGCTCAATTGCCGCGGGCGGGCTAGTTCACGTATTTGGTAGTGGCCACTCCGTCATACCCGTGCTCGATGTGTTCCCCCGCTATGGCGGATTCGTGGGCTTTCACCCGATAATGGACCCGCGCCTCATGTGGTTCAACGTCGTGGGGCCGGGAGGCGCTCCCGAGCTGCTGTGGATTGAGAGAGCCGAGGGATACGTCGCGAACTTCCTAAAGAGCTTCGACCTCAACGAGCGTGACGTAATGCTGATTTACTCCCACGGCGGGCTGAACGCGGCCCCGGTCGAGGCCGCCCTCTACGCCAAGAGGCGCGGACTGCAGGTGGTCGCAGTCACCTCCGGCGACAACTACAAGCAGGCTAAGCCAACACACTCCAGCGGGCAGACACTGGGCAGCCTGGCGGATGTGATGATTGACAATTGTGTGCCTTTGGAGGACGCCATGATTCACATAGACGGTCTTGTGGAGCCTGTGAGCGCCGGATCCACCCTGTCGATTGTAGCGATAACGATGTCGCTTGTGTCGGAGACAGCCAGGGAGCTTGCCTGCCGCCGACACAAGCTATCGGTGTTCGTATCGCCCAACGTGACATCCATCCCCCGCGACCACAACGAGAGGGTTTTCGAGGACTACGCGAAATCACTGAAACGCTAAGCGCCGTCAACTCGCCAAATCCCCTGTGATCCGTGCTGCTGCGATGAAGGGGGCAGACGAAGAGAGTTTATTCAGGACATATCGATATATTGCGTGGCATTGACTGATGATACGGGGAAACCGAATCAGGAGTAGTCTTGGCTTGGCGCGCAGCGAATGGACGCGATCCGCGTTGCAATGCAGGAATTCGCGGTTGACTGCAGAATGGACGTGTCAAGAATGAGATGCTAATGGCCTGGGTGGTGGGGTGCGGAGGGAAGACAGTGTGTGACGTTTGTTCACGTATTAAACTAAGACCCTGCCTCGGGTCACCTGAAAGGATGCGCTGGGATTGCAGAAGACCATAGTTTGGAAAGAAGACGGACGCTACATGATATACTACACCTTCGCCTCTGCGCGAGCGAACTCCGTGACTTCGGGGACTGCAGGATGTGTAGAGCGTCGAGACGGAGGCGCGACAGGCGATTGTCCATGCGATGGCCATGGTCGTGTCCAGGAAGAAGGCAAGGGGGCCTGTTGTGATGTCGGAGCTTAGGTGGGATCCGATCCTGGAGGAATGGGTCGTGATTGCCACTCACAGGCAGGATAGGACGTACCGACCGCCCCAAGACTTCTGTCCGCTTTGCCCCACGCGCGATCCTGCATTCCCTACCGAAGTGCCGGCGGCGAGCTACGAGATAGTGGTCTTTGAGAACAAGTTTCCATCTTTCAAGCGCGTTCCAGATGTCCCCGCGGTTCCTGGTACAGAGTTTCAGCCGACGGCTCCTTCGCAGGGCATATGCGAGGTGGTTCTGTACACGGATGATCACCATGCCACGTTTGCAGACCTCCCGGTGGAGCGAATCGTACACCTGGTGGACGTGTGGATCGACAGATATGAAGAGCTGGGCGCTGTCGACTACGTGAAGTATGTGCTTATCTTCGAGAACAAGGGGGACGCTGTAGGTGTCACTTTGCATCACCCACACGGACAGGTGTACGCGTTTCCATTTATCCCTCCGCGCGCTGCTAAGGAACTGAGTTCATCGGCCCGCTACATGAGGTCCCGGGGTAGTTGCATATTCTGCGATTTGCTCCGAGACGAGCTGGCAGATGGACGACGGATCGTGGCCGAGAACGCACTGTTTGTGGCGTTCATCCCCTTTTTCGCCAGATATCCGTATGAAGTACACGTAATGCCTAGGCAGCACCTGACGTGTCTGCCTGAACTCGACCCTTCTCAGCGGGTCGCGTTTGCAGAGATTCTCAAGGCTGTGACAACCGGATACGATAAGCTTTTCGGCTTCTCATTCCCCTACGTGATGATTATCCATCAGGCACCCACCGATGGAGAAGGGCACGGTCATTACCACTTTCACGTGGAGTTCTATCCGCCGCATCGCACGGCCGACAAAATAAAGCACCTGGCCGGATGTGAGTCCGGCGCCGGAACATTCATAAATGATACCCTTCCCGAACACACAGCGGCCCAGATTCGTGAGGCAGTCAAGCAGCTGATTGCAGAGGAGTGTACGAGCGATTGCGCCCTTCACATGCGCTCGTGCCAAGGAACCGGGGGTGAGCCCGATATCCGTAGATCCTAGCCGGGCAATGGCCCTGTTCCAGAAGGCTTTCTCCAAGCTGTCCGCAGAGGGAGTCGATGATGGCGTGCCCATCAGAGTTGCTGTAGCGCCGGGGAGAGTCAACCTCATTGGCGAACATACCGACTACTCTGAGGGATTTGCTCTGCCGGTGGCCATAAGCCGAGAAATCGGGGTAGCATTCAAGACTCGGCCTGACGGGATCGTGCGCATCTACTCGGTGGACTACGGAGAGTACTCAGAATACAGCGTGTACCCATGCGATTCTATCAAGCGCGACTCCGCGCACCCGTGGAGCAACTATCTCCGGGGCGTATCCGAGGTGCTACGTCGGCGTGGGTTGGCGTGGGTGATGGGCGAGGAGTGGGGGAGCAGAGAGCTCGACACCAGCTGGAATCAGCAAGGCCTGCGAGGAATGGACGCCGCCATACTTGGTGATATTCCGAGGGGCGCTGGGCTCAGCTCTTCTGCTGCTCTTGAAGTTGCTTCGATGCTGGCCCTGCTTTCGGCCGCAGGGGTACGCCCAGAAGACCTCGGTCCCGAACACCTAGAACCACGCCGCCGGATTGCCCTGGCTTGTCAAGAAGCAGAGAACGACTTTGTTGGGGTGAAGTGTGGCGCCATGGACCAGATGGCGTCGGTTATGGGACGCGCGAACTGTGCGGTCCTTCTGGATTGCCGGGATCTACGCCACGAGCTGGTACCGCTGCCCCTTGACGAAGCGCAGCTGTCTCTGGTGGTTCTCGAGCCGGGAGTGAGGCGTGAACTTGCAGCATCAGAGTACAACCGAAGGCGCTCCGAGATAGAACGCGGGGTGGAGCTGATCGCAAGGGCTCTGGAGGACGAGAGAGTACGCACGCTGCGTGATGTGTCGTCGGCGCAGTTTGCCCAGGTACGCGCGACGCTACCTGAGACGATAGCCCGTCGGTGCGAGCACGTAATCTCAGAGAATCAGCGAGTGATCCGGGCCGTCGCATCACTCAGGAAGAGAGACTATGGTGAGTTTGGGGC
>JAGVTS010000174.1 GCA_019136685.1 Bacillota bacterium
TGGGGGTATATGTTATGTCTGTATCGCCTCAGGCGTTCTATGCACTTATACGATCGATTATACACCAACCATTGTTCGATTTCGGGACGCATCGCCAAAAACGTGTTCCGAAAAGGGGCGCCTAGAATTTACCATCAACCCTGCGATCCGGGGCTGCGCTTTTCCTGCTGCCAGGCTTCGCGTCGTCAATGACCGAAACCGAGCGCCCCCGTGGGAACGGGTTCATTTCGCTTTGGATGTGGTTGGCTATAGCTGCTCATTTCCGAAATGCCTGCTTTCCATGCACTACATGCACCTATGCCCCCACATCTGTTTGACCCAGTCCGTTCGTAGTGATACATTGTGATTACAATGTATGGACCGGAGGGATGGCTGTGATCAAGACCCTGACCGCTCATGGAAACAGCGCGGCGCTGATCATCGACAAACCAATACTGGAACTGCTCGATATCGACATGAGCACCCCCCTGAAGATCGTCACCGACGGCAGGAACCTGATCGTCTCGCCAGTGCGCGACGCGGGACGCGATGAGCTGTTCAGAGCGGCGCTTGCCAAGGTGAACGCAGAACACGAATCCACGCTCAGGAAGCTTGCGGAGTAGCACGCAGTCTCCCCGGGAACCACAGGCTTTGCGAGGTGCTTCGGCATGGACAGCGCAGTCTTCATGACCCTGGACGAGGCAATTGATGTCCATATGGACCAGGTCAAACGATATGGCGGGCATCCGGGCATTCGAGACGTCGGCCTTCTGCTATCTGCCCTGGCAATGCCGCAGGCCTCTTTCGGAGGTGAATTCCTCCACAAAGACGTCTTCGAGGCGGCAGCGGCCTATGCATTCCACATCTGCAACAACCATCCGTTTGTTGACGGCAACAAGCGAACCGCCCTAGCTTGCGCTCTGGTCTTCCTGGAGCTGAACGCGATAGAGATACGTGACTCGGATGGAACGCTTCATGCCGCGATGATTGACGTCGCCTCAGGGCGCCTCAGTAAACAGCAGCTTGCCCATGTCCTTCGCAGGCTCTCACTCGACCGGCGGCTCGCCCGGTGATAAACCCGGTCGCGCCGGATTCTCCCACCGAGCCTACGATACCTTGAACCTCCCCACCTCCAGCTGCAGCTTCTGGGCCATGTCCGTCAGTATCCCGGTTGAGCCGGCCATCCCCTTGAGCGACGCAGCCACCTGCTCGGCAGATGCCGACACCTCCTGGATCGAAGCGGCGTTCTCCTCGGCCAGAGAGGCTACTCCGCTCACATCCTTCTGAACCTGGCCGGCGTCTGCCTGCATGCTGCGCGCCGCGCTGGTGTTTGCCTCGGCTATGTCCTTGATCCCCGACATGTGTTGTTTCACCGCTGATGTGGCGCCTTCAACTGTGCCGAGCGCCTCAATCAGCTTCTCCACGAGCTTACTCAGCTGTGACGAACTGTACGCTATCTCCTCAAGCGCCGCCGACGCCTCGGCCGACACCTCCTTGCCTGCCCCCACCGCCCGCGCGCCTCCTGCCATGGCTCGAACCGCGCTGCCGGTCGACTCCACGATGCTCTGCACCAGCGATCCTATGGCCTTGGTCTCCGCGGAGGACCTCTCCGCCAGTTTGCGGACTTCATCTGCCACCACGGCAAATCCACGCCCGTGTTCGCCGGCGCGCGCCGCCTCTATAGCTGCATTCAGTGCGAGCAAGTTGGTCTGGTCTGCGATGTCCCGTATAACCTCGAGAATCCTGCCGATCTCGTGCGAGTGTCCTTCGAGTTCACGGATGCGTCCCTCGACATCCTGGGTAGCCGACACGATTTCGTCAATCCGGGCCGACACCGCGTCGACCGACTCCGAACCGCGACGGGCCAGCTTGGAATTGTGCGTAACAGAATCCATCACAGCCTCGAGAACCCCCCTGGACTCGCTCAAGGACGCACTAGCCAAATCAACCGAACGGGCCGACTCCCGCGCGCTCGCAGCCTGACGCTCCGCCCCCTGTGCCACTTCAGCAATGGTAGCCTCGAGTCGCTTCGCAGACCCGGCCACGCTCGCAGCATCGGCCCCCTGTCGCTGACCTGCCGCGGCAAGCTCTTGCACCGTGCCGGTTATCTGATCCACAGCCAGCGATGACTCCTCGGCAGAAGCCGACAGCTCCGCGCTGGCGCCGGCCACCTCTTCGGCCATCTCCAGCACTCCCTGGATCAACCGTCGCAGCCCCATCATCATCTCGCGCACCGATTCTGTCAGCCGCTCAACCTCATCGCCAGTCCCCACCTTGGGCACTTCGACCCTGAGGTCGCCCTTTGCCGCTGTATCGGCCGCCTGCATGATCCGCCGTATCGGGCTGGCTATCCTGACCGATATCCGAAACCCGAGTATCAGCGAGGCCACCAGGCCGGCGCCCATGGCCGCGAGCGACATCTTCTGCGAAACCAGCGACCGATCTACTGCGTTCTGAAATCCACTTACCATAGCTTCCCGACGCCGCTCGGCGAACTTGGACAACGCGTCGGCACACCACAGCCTCATGGGCGCATATTCCGATTCGTATATCGTCATTGCAATATCCGCGCCCCAGTCACGCGCCATTTCCAGCAGCTCCGACTGATATGATTCGAAATCCTCCAGGTACGACCTCATCTTCTCGAACAGCTGGATGTCCTCATCGCTCGCTGCCAATGATGCAGCTTCCGCCACTGCACTGGCGAACGCCTCGCCCGTCCGCTTGAGCTCTTCGGTACGGGTCGGATCATCCGGCTGCAGCAACACCGCCTTCATCGCATCCGACACCTTCAGATCGAAGTAGCGTACCTCCTCCGCCAGCTCCAGGTAGTGATACTCATCAGATGCAAGTCTTTCGGTAGCCCGACCAAGAACCGACACCTCGCGGTAAAGCAGTAACGAAGCCGCACCCATCAGGAGCACGACGAGGACGATGGCGCCGGTTATTCTCGACCGTATGCCGGCTCCCTGTTTCAGATCTCCTCCGCCCGTCACCAATGCTTCCTCCCTTGCACTTAGTTCCTTTGCCTTTCCAACGTACTATCGGCACATATCCGCTTTGTATTTACCAGTATCGTGCGCCCTGGGTGCCCAGATGCTGGGGAATGTTGGAGGTTGCGCCTTTCATCTGACTGCGTTGTAAGCTATAATAACTGATGTCGCGTGCGATAGCCGCAGAATCGAGGAATGGCCGTTGAAACGTTTCGAGCATATACGCGAATTCCTGTCCAGACACAAGTGGAGGTACGTTGCGGGTGTCGCCTTCCTCGTCTTCGTTGATGCACTGCAATTGGTTATCCCACGTCTCCTGGGAAGGCTCACCGACAATCTCCGTGCGGGAACCCTTACCGGTGACAGCCTGCGTAATGTCGTATTCGTCATCATGGGTATAGCCGGCGCCATAGCGGCCGGCCGGTTCCTCTGGCGGATTTTCATCAACGGCACAGCCCGACTCCTCGACTTCTACCTGAGAAACAAGCTCTTTGCGCACCTGGAACGGCTTCCGGCTCGCTACTACAACGAGCACAAGACGGGGGACTTGATGGCGCATGCCACAAACGATATCCCTGCGATCAGGCAGACGTTCGGCCAGGGGTTCATTCTCTTGACTGACGCTATCTTCATGACAACCGCCACACTCATCATACTGTTCAGGACGACGCCACCCCGGCTGGCGCTGCTAAGCCTGCTCCCCTTCCCCTTTCTGGCCCTGGGCACAACGCTCTTCAGCAGGTTGGTCGGCCCGCGTTTCCGAGCCGTGCACGAAGCCTTTTCCAGTCTCACCGAGCGAGCGCAGGAGAGTATCGCAGGCATCCGAGTGGTGAAAGCGTTCGTGCAAGAAAAGGCGGAGACGAGCAGGTTCATGGATGTTGCCCAGAAAAACGTAGACGCGAATATGCGTCTGATACGTGTATGGGGGCTCATGTTCCCCATGAGCGGCTTTGCGTCAACTCTGGCCTTCGTATTCGTGCTCAGGTACGGATCAGCCATGATAATCAGGCAGGAGATATCGCTGGGGGATTTCGTAGCCCTCACCAGCTACCTGGCAATGCTGGTGTGGCCCATGATAGCCGTTGGCTGGGTGATAAACGTAGTCCAGCGAGGCTACGCCGCGCTGGACAGGATCAACAAAATCCTGAACGAGGCGTCCGAAGTCGCCGACGAACCAGGAGCGGTCGAGCTCCCTACGGTTGCCGGCAAGATCGAGTTCAGAAACGTGACGTTCTCGTATTCCCCAGAGCTGCCGCCAGCGCTCGCCAACGTGTCATTCGTGATTGAGGCAGGCAAAACGCTGGCCATTGTGGGGAGGACTGGCAGTGGAAAGAGCACGATAGTAAGTCTTCTGACCCGTCTGTACAATCCTCCGCCGGGAAGCGTATTCATCGACGGCCACGATATCAGGCAGGTCACCCTTGAATCCCTCCGCAGCCAGCTGGGAGTGGCGCCGCAGGAGTCATTCCTGTTCTCAACAACTATCGGCAAGAACATCGCGTTCGCCTCTGATGACTATTCCCAGGACCGAATCGAGCACTTCGCCGAGATAGCACAGGTGCGCAAGGACATTTCTGAATTCCCCGACGGATTCGACACCTTGGTAGGCGAACGCGGAGTAACCCTGTCGGGAGGTCAGAAGCAGCGTGTATGCATCGCGCGCGCCCTGATCAAGGAGCCGAAGGTCCTCGTGCTCGATGACTGCCTGTCGGCTGTAGACACTCAGACTGAAGAAAGGATTCTTCACGGATTGCGTGAGTACATGCGCGGTCGCACCAGCATCATAATCTCGCACCGCATTTCAACAGTGAAGGACGCCGATGAGATCATCGTCCTGGACGATGGCGTCATTCGGGAGCGAGGCGCCCATGACACTCTCGTTGCCGCCGGCGGACTATACCACGAGCTGCACGAGAAACAGCTCCTTGAAGAGGAGTTGGCCAGCAGGAGCTAGCCGGCTGAAGAGGTGGATCTGCAATGAACGGCTATAGCAAAGAAGAAGAGATAGTAGGAAAGGCGTACGATTCCAGGCTCATGCGCCGCTTGCTCAAATACGCCAAGCCATACTGGGCAATATTCGCCGCGGTGCTGGCCGTTCTGATGGTGATCGCCGCGGCTGATCTGGTAAGGCCGTATGTGATCAAGATCGCCATCGACGAGTACGTCACTGGCTACGAGCACCCCATGGCCCGCTTTGAGCCGGACCAGGTGCCCGCCCGGGTGCGGGATGACCACAGAATGCACTACGCTGGAGCCGTGTTTGTGAGGTCCGAGCATCTCCCTGTCGAAATGCGTGATGAAGCGCGGTACCAGATGCTAACCGTATCGGGCAAGTACGTGATAATCCCCGCGGTCCTGCCTGCCGAGCGCGGCCCTGCCAAACTCGTCGAAACCCCGGACGGACCGGCTGTCCACGTGGACGCGCTAGAATACCCTGCTCAGGTCGTGGAGAGCGGCGATGCCATCCGCGGGTTCCGCGGTCGCGATATCGAAGCCATCGGAAGGCTTGCTCTGTTGCTACTAGTCGTGGGGGCAGGCGCCTTCGCGCTCAACTACGGCCAGACAGTCACGCTGCACTACGTTGGCCAGCGCATAGTCTACAGCATACGGCAAGAGGTGTTCACTCGCCTGAGCAGCATGGACCTGGCTTTCTTCGACCGCAGCCCCGTGGGGCGCCTTGTAACGCGCGTCACCAACGACACTGAAACGCTGAATGAGATGTACACCAGCGTCCTAGTGAATCTGTTCAAGGACGTGTTCATGCTGATAGGTATCGTCGTAGTCATGTTCCGCCTCAATACGCAGCTGGCTCTGGTATCCATGGCCACATTGCCGCTGATCGGAGTGGTGACTGTCGTCTTCAGAGTCAGGGCAAGGGCCGCCTACAGGCGGGTCAGAGCCGCGCTTGCAAGGATCAACGCGTTCATGGCGGAGAGCATCTCGGGCATGCGCGTGGTGCAGATCTACAACCGAGAGCAGAGGAAGCTCGACGAATTCACTGAGGTGAACCGAGAATACTACAAGGCGGGCATCGGCGAGATGATGGTTTACGCCATATTCAGGCCGATAGTGGAGCTCATAGGTACTTTGGCGCTGTCACTCCTCGTGTGGTACGGAGGCGGGCGCGTAATCACAGGCCAAATGCCATTCGGCCTAGTATACGCGTTCATAAACTACATCGGGATGTTCTTCGGCCCCATTAACGACTTGACCGAGAAGTACAACATCCTTCAGGCTGCCATGGCTTCATCTGAGCGCATGTTTCAGCTGCTTGACACGCCTGTCACTGTTCGCGATCCTGCGGGTCCGGTCGACATCGGCCGAGTACGCGGCGATATCGAGTTCAAAAACGTATGGTTCGCCTACAACAACGAGGATTGGGTGCTCCGCGATGTCAGCTTCACGATAAAGCCAGGCGAGATGGTGGCCTTTGTAGGAGCTACCGGGGCGGGCAAGACGTCAGTTATCAGCCTCATGAACAGGTTCTACGACATTCAGAAGGGCGAGATACTCGTCGACGGGATCGACATTCGGCGGTACCGAGTGAGCGATCTCAGAAAGAACATCGCCACGGTCCTGCAGGATGTGTTCCTCTTTACCGGCGACATAAAGGGCAACATCCGTCTGAATAACCTCGACATATCGGATGAGACGATCCGGAAGGTAGCCCATTACGTAAACGCCGACCATTTCATCTCGCGACTGCCGCACGGCTACGATGAGCCTGTAACTGAGCGCGGTTCTACGCTCTCGGCCGGCCAGCGCCAACTGCTCGCGTTCGCGCGCGCTCTGGCCTTCGATCCGGCTATTCTCGTGCTGGACGAAGCCACCGCCAATATCGACACTGAGACGGAGTTGCTGATACAGGACGCGTTACCCAGGCTGATCACGGGGCGCACGACCATTGTAGTCGCTCACCGATTGTCCACGATCCAGCATGCCGACAAGATCATCGTGCTTCACAAAGGGCGTATCCGAGAGATGGGCACCCACCAGGAACTTCTGGCGCAGAAGGGGATCTATCACGACCTATATAGGCTACAGTACAAAGACGATCCTGTGCAGCCGATGTCGTCAGACCGTGCCGACACTTACCTCCCGGATGAGGCTGACCAGATGGCATAGGTTCGGGATGCACTCCACATGAGGGACGGCCTGCATAGCCTGATCTCGGCACTCGGGGCGGGGAGCTACGAGGAATGCTCGGCCCGCTTCCCGTAGCATCTCGATGTCGCCCCAGTTATCGCCGACGGCCCATGTTTCGGCCTGGTCGGCCCCAAGCGTCCTCCTGAGTTGTTTGAGTATGGCGCCCTTGGTCCTGGCAGGATCGTCAATGGAGACATTTATGACAACCTCGCCTGTCATCAGGCCATCGGACACCGACAGCTCATTGGCGAACACATATCTCACATCCAGCTCGCGCGCCACCCGTGACGCCAGGAGAGACAGGCCGGAAGAGATTAGCGCAACGGCGGCGCCTGCCTCCCGCGCTGCCGACACAGCCTCCCGGGCACAGGGCGCATAGCCTATCTCGTCCAGAACGGCATCCAGCCGACGCCTGGGTTTCCCTCTCCACTCCAGTGCGTCGAGCCTCGAAAACTCAGCATAGGTGATCTCGCCCGCCAGAAAACGCTTCATGTAGGCGTCGGCATGTGCCTCCCACAGCCCGAATCTTCGGTGAATATGCTCCCACGAACTCGGGTTGTCAGTCAGCGTACCGTCCATATCAAAGGCTATTAGTTTCACCTGCAATCGCTCTTTCACTCTCCCGTCAAGTACCATGCCAGAACACTGTACTTATTGTTTCGGCAAAGAACCGGCCGTTCCTTGTACATGGTGAACGGCCGGGGAAGCTCCGGCCGCACTCGCACATTGGCTCCAGATCGCGACAGCGCCCGTCACTTCTGGCGGACGCTGGGTGCGATCGCTTTACATCCTTCCTTGGGGCGAATGGTATCCAGGCTGCTGCGCCTGACCGGCGATCTGATACCATCCCTTGGAGTACATGGTCTCCCACAGCTCACGCTGTTCCTTCATGTAGTCGTCATGGCTGTTCATGAAGGTATTCCGTACGTTAGGGCTCGCCGATTCCACCGTGGCCATGTGGTAGCCGAGGAGCATCTCCTTGAGGTCACTCAGAAGGTCGGAAGCGATGTCCTTGTCCGTAAACTTGCCCTGAAGATCCACACGCATTCCCCCTCTCAGCCTGTACCAGGCCGTCACATCTTCGTCTGCCCTGTCTGCCCCACTATGCCCTGGAGAGCGTTGACGTGCCGCTGGCATGAATCCATCAGCCGCTGCACACTCCCCTTCAGCTGCGGATCTTGTATCTGGTTTGAGTAGATGCCGCACTTTTTCAGGCACAGCTGCTCCTTGCTGAGCTGCTCGTGAGCGAACCAGCTCTCGGTCGGGGTGATCCCCTGCATCTGAACCAATCCCAAACCTCCCTTCGCATCGCGTCGCGTCGCGATGCCCGCGCACACGCGCCAACCATCAAGGCTAATATCTCTCGACGCGTGCGCCGCTATTCGCGGTGGGAGAACGCAGGCGAATCGGCCAACTTCGTACGGTCTATCGCGGGGGACTGAAGCGGAAGTTCACAATATCTCCGTCGGTCATTGTATACTCCCTGCCCTCGAGCCTGAAAGCCCCAGCAGCTCGGGCTGCCGCGTACGAGCCCAGCCGTATCAGGTCATCGTAGGCCACGATCTCCGCGCGGATGAAGCCGTGCTCTATGTCAGAGTGTATCTTGCCCGCCGCATGCCTTGCATGAGTGCCGGCGGCAATGGGCCATGCTCGCACTTCATCCTCGCCAACGGTGAAGAATGACACCAGCTTAAGGCTTTCATACACGGCGCGCGACACAAGTTCCACTCCGGTAGAGGAGATCTCATAAGCATCCATGAACGCTCCGCGCTCGTCAGCCGGAAGTTCGAATATGTCAGCCTCGATACTCGCGCAAAGCCTGACGTACGGGATGTGCCGTTCGTTGCAGTAGCCATGCAGCTGCGTCTCGTCGGCGAAAGCGCCAGCTTGGAACTGCTCCTCCGACATGTTAGCCACGACTATCATCGGCTTCACAGAGAGCAGCCCATAGCCGCGCAGGCGATCCCGATCGTCCACAGCCAACTCGATCTCCCTGAGCCCCCGGCCTTCACCGAACTCGGCAGCGAGCAGCTCCATGAGCTCGAGTTCGTGGTCTTCGTCGGCGGTTCGCTTGCGCGATGACCGGAGGCGCTCCACCCTTGCCTCTGCTATGGCCATGTCGGCCAATATCAGTTCGTCGTTGAGCGATGCTGCGTCCCGGAGCGCAGCCGCAGGCTCGCCATCGACCGACTCAAAGGTACGCACGACGTGGACAAGAGCGTCCACCGTGCGCATATGATTGATAAGCAATGATATGCCGCGCGCCCTCGCCCGCCCGTTGTAGTCGGCCCCGCTTCGAGCCGGCCCTGCGCCTCCCGTCAGGTCCACCACTTCGATCTGAGCGTATGTGGTCTTCCGCGGCTTGAACATCCCGCTCAGAACGTCAATGCGAGCATCGGGCACCTTCGCCATCCCGATGCTCGCATCCTGCCTGCCTGAAGGATTGCCGCCTGTGAGGAGGCGGAAGACCGTAGTCTTGCCCGCCCCGGGCATGCCTACTATCCCTACTTTCATACCTGCACCTTCCATCGATCCGTGTGTAGCTCCAATTGCGGCCTTTCGCTTAGCATGCGCTGCGCTCTGCCCCGTCTATTGCCCGGCGTTGGCCGCAAGGCGAGACGGATCCCACGGGTAGACTATCCACCCGTCCACTTCGGCCGCGTAGTAGTCGGGGCACAGGTCTGGAAAGGCGGAGTGTGTGGGCTTGTAGTGAAGCACCGCGGTACGCGGTTCTCCGCCCACGCGCTCGATACGCTCCCTCACCGCCACAATCGTCCGCCCCGAGTCCCATACATCGTCCACAACCAGTATGCGCTTACCGGCCAGATGCGGATCGCCCGGGAACTGCAGGAAGACTGGTTTCTCAAGCGTACGCCCCTCGCCCGTGTAGAACATGACCGCGGCGGCCAGGATGTTCCGGATCTCCTTGCGTTCCGAAAGAAGGCAGGCTGGAACCATCCCTCCGCGAGTAATACAGAGCAGGGCGTCGAACTCGCCCTTCACCTTGTGCATGAGCACGTCCACTAGTTGCTCGATCTCCTGCCACGATAGATACGTCTTCTTCAACCCAATGCCTCCCATGCTCGCTGTATCTCTTCTAGGAGTCCTGGTTTCGCCAGAAACAGGAACCCCCGATGAATTCCCTCATGATTGAATTCGGAGGAATATCGGCCGCCTCCACCGGCAAGATGTACTTCAGGAACTTCCTCAGGCGCTTGGCTTCGACATACTCAGGTTCGTCCGGGCGTATCGCGTCCAGCAACTCCTCTGCGTACGGCTTCAGCACCGCCAGCTCGTAGGCGAGCGCCGTGTTGAACATCACGTCGGCTGTCTCCTGGAATGGGAATATATTCCGCTCCTCGCCTGCCCTTACCTTGGGCCACATCCTGATGGTCTCCTGTGCGCTGTGCCCTCGAAATAGGCTATCGCGCACCATCCGCCTGAGAATCCGAACATCGGTGGTGGGAATCCTGTTGTGATCATCGATGTTCAGGTGAGTCAGCGCCGACGCGTATATCTTGAATTTCCGCCCCGTGGGTATGGAGCGAGTGAGCTTGTCGTTGAGCCCGTGGATCCCCTCGATTATCAACATCTGGTCGCGTTCCAGCTTGACAGGACGGCCCTTGGCGGCCCTCCTGCCCTCCAAGAAGTCGAAGACAGGCACCTCAACCTCCTCTCCCTGGATCATGCGGGTCATGTGCTCGTTGAGCAAACGTATGTCGATGGCGTCGATGGACTCAAAATCGTACTCGCCGTCCGCATCGCGCGGCGTACTCTCCCGATCGACAAAGTAGTCATCCAGCGATATGGGCACCGGACTAAGCCCGTTCACCCTGAGCTGCACCGACAGTCGCTGCGCGGACGTAGTCTTCCCCGAAGACGACGGGCCGGCGATGAGCACAACAGCGATTCTATCGCGATTCGATGCGATGACGTCAGCGATCTGCGCAACCTTCTTCTCGTGGAGCGCCTCCACAGTCTGAATCAGCGCATTCACATCGCCGGATTGTATCACATCGTTGAGCGATGCAACATCCGTCACGCCGATCACCTTGCCCCATTTCTCCGCCTCGAAGTACACAGTGGCAAGCTTGCCCTGCTCCACGTATTCGGGTAGCTCCAAAGGGTTAGCCCGTCTCGGGAACTCCAGTATGAAGCCGGGCAGGTAGTGCCGGAGCCGGAAGGACCTTAGGTAACCGGTGCTGGGCGCCATGTATCCGTACAGGTAGTCGCTGAGCCACCCGCACTGATATATGTTCACGGTGTCGGACGTACGGTACTTCAGCAGACGGACCTTGTCCATCTGACCATCGCTCCGGAACAGCTCGACTGCGTCGGACACCGCGACGCGATTGCGCTCGATAGGCAGATTGCTCCGGGCGATTTCGTGCATCCGCGCCTCAATGGCGCCGACGTGCGCCTCTGTGAGCGGTCGCCTCCACCTTATCTCCCCGTATAGCCCGTTCGACAGCGAATGCTGAATCACGACGCGACAGCCCTGCAGCGCCTCCCTGGCCGCCATCACCAGGGTGAGGATGCCGGTGCGCCTGTAGATCCTCATGCCGTCCTCGGCGCCTAGGTCCACAAACTCGACTCTGGCGTCACTATCCAGCCTGTAGGTCAGCTCTCTCAGGTCATGATCGACCTTGGCCGCCATCACAGGCCATCGGCATCCGTGCGGCACTTCCTGTGCCAAACACTCCAGAGTGATTCCCGGCTCTGCCCGGTGCTTTGTGCCGTCAGGAAGGGTAATCGTGATCATGTCATTCTCTCCTAAATCTTTGTCGCGCAAAGAAACGCCCTGGGACAATGATACATCGATACGCACCGAGGGTAAAGTCGCGGCGCAAATTGCCGATAACATCACCAGAGCCCATATCGGCGCGTCGAGGGGGAATGCAGGGATGCTAGTGAAGGACTCGGTAGTATCGATGTCCGCCCAGTATACGCGCATGCGACGGGAAAGCGTATCCGAAAGGCTAGAAGTGCGAATCGGGCCCGAACCCCGCGCATCTGGCCGTGCCAACCCGGTAGTCGGTGACCGAGTTAGCATATCTGCTCAGGCTCGGGCAGCCTTGGCACAGGCCGACTCGCTTTCCACTACCGAATCGCAGGCGCTTCAGGGAGCTATCACGGACGAGACCTCCGTGGATCCGCAAATCCGCATGATCAAGCGGATAGTCGAGCTTTTGACAGGTATTAAGATCGACACGATCGAGCTCGGCAAAGTGCTTCATGAACGACGGAGCCAACCAAGCGAGCCCGGACCCCGAACCCAAAGCCAGGCCCCGGAGCCTGAATGGAGTGTGCAGTACGAGCGCGACTACGCCTATCATGACTTCCAGTACATGTCCTTCGAAGCAGAGGGCTCGATAACCACTGCAGACGGCGAGCATATCAAGTTCGCCCTCAGCCTGTCGATGCATCACGAGGAATCAGTGTACAGTCGGACTTCGGTACGGATGCAAAACGGCAGGAAGGTCGATCCGATCGTCATCAATCTCACAGGTGAGGCCGCCCAGCTTGCCGACGCGCTCTTCGAGTTCGATCTGAACGGAGACGGCAAGACGGAGATGATCCCCGAATTGCGACGCGGCAGCGGTTTCCTGGTTTTCGACAGAAACGGCGACGGCGGTGCGAACGACGGGACCGAGCTGTTCGGCCCCGAAAGCGGCAACGGCATGGACGAACTAGCCCAGCTCGACTCAGACGGCAACGGCTGGCTTGACGAGCGCGATGCAGCCTGGACCCAGCTGTACGTGTGGACAGGCGGAGCCCGCGGCCGCGAATCCCTGACGCCTTTGGCCAAAGCCGGAGTGGGCGCCATCTACCTTGGATCCGTAGACACCCAGTTCCAGATGAAGAACAGCGCCAACCGCCCTGTGGGCGAAGTCGCCCGCATTGGCCTATACCTCCGTGATGACAAGACTGTGGGGAGCCTCCAACAGATCGATCTGATACTGTAATCAGGCTCTGGACAGCGAACCTCTTCGAAGCGAGGCATGAAACGCGGCATTGAACGCCAGGAGCCCTGCGAGGAAGTAGACAAGAGTCATGGTGGACGCCAGTGCCATACTAGGCCCGGCGACTCCTCCCGCGAGAAGCTGGGCCGCTTCCTTGCCTCCGAACGTAAGGTCGGCCGCAAGCCCATACCACCAGCGATACGGGAACGCAATGCACAGCGCTCCAACCCCCTGCTGCCGGACGGGAACAAACGCCAGAGCAAAGACCGCCATGGACACTAGATTCACCAGGCCTCCAACTCGCTTAACCAGAAGGGCGACTGCTCCAAGAGCGTACCCGATGCCCAGCATGCTAAGGCGCATCATGAATATGGGCGCCAGAGCAGAGACGGCAAGCCGGGGAAGGCGGACCCCTGTGGTAAGAGATACCGCCCCCATGATCAACGCCATGCTCGGAATGAAGCTCACAAAGGATGCAATGTCGCGCAGCAGCGCAATGGCCCACAACGGAAAGACCGACATCGCCAGCTGATCCAGGATGGCCGTACCGGGTTCCTCAGTTGCGAGAAGCGAGGTTCCCTGAACGGCTCCAAGGCAGCAGAAGACGCACGCAAAGGCGAACATCACCTCGCTCGCCGCCCGGCCCTGAGAGTCACCGGGAGGCGAAACCACCATGCCTGACGGAATAGGCACACGACCGGACGCAGCAAACACGGCAACCACCAGGAATATGTACACAGCCAGCGATTCGGTAATGAACTCGAGCGGGCTACGCACTCGGCGCAGCAGCCCTCGCTTCATCTCGTACCAAAGAACAACATGCATCGGCGTTCCGCCCCTTTCCGGTTCCGGTAATCTCGAGAAACACGTTTTCCAGGCACGGCTCCCGCCTGATTACTGATTCCACCTCGGCGCCTGCCATTCGGATGACTTCGAGCGCCCTCGGCAACCCGGCGTCATCATCCAGGTCGATGTCGACAACGAAACCACCGGCCGCATCCGCGTCCAAAGGCATGCTCGGCCGCGCCCCCGCCTGCACGATGGCCGCCTGCACCGCGTCGGTAACCGGCGCGCGCAGAGCGATTCTGTATGACCTGCGGCCAAACACCCTGAGCAGAGCATTCACATTGTCGATGGCCAACGCTCTGCCATCACTCATTATGCACACTCTGTCGCAAACACGCTCCGCCACATCCATCTGGTGCGTGGCAATCACCAGAGCGCATTCGCGGTCCCGCGCCATTCGCCTAATCAGCTGCTGCAGGTCGAGGGATGACGCCACATCGAGGCCAAGGGTTGGCTCGTCCATCAGCACTACGCCGGGACCGGCAGCAAGAGCCGCCGCCAGCGACACCTTCTGCCGCGTCCCCATGGATAGACTGTTCACAGGTGTATCAGCCCATCTACAGATGCCCATGGACTCGACCCAATGCGCAGCTTTGGCCGCAATACTCCTCACGCTGCCGCAGCCTCGAAGGGCAGTGAAGTACTCTATGTTCTCCCGCGCGGTCATCCGTGGATACAGTGTGCGAGCCCTGTCGAACACAACGCCTACCCGGCCTGCGATCTGCCGTCGCGCCCGCACGGCATCCATACCGCCGATGAGCACGCGGCCGGAGCTCGGAGTCACGAGGCCGCTCAACATGGCGATGACTGTGCTCTTCCCCGCCCCGTTTGGACCCAGAAGCCCCATCACCTCGCCCGGAGCTACACACATCGACAACTCCTCCACAGCCACTACCAGTCGTCGACATCGCCCGGCTCCAGCACTGAACACGCGGGCGGCCCGATCAAGCTCAACCGCGTGAAGACTCATCGCACCTTTCCTCCCCATCGCCCTCCTCACCCATAGACCGCGCTGGCCGGGGCGCAGACGGGTACACCGCGAGGGCCAGTGCGTATGCCTCGTGTGCGCCCGGCTCTTCCGCCGCCTTGAACTCTGCGGCAAGCTCGTGAAGACGGCCTGCGAATCGTCCTGCCGCCTCGCGGCTGAGGTTCACGTTGACTAACTGCACATTGATCAATGGATCTGTGTCGCCGATCTGCTGCAGGTGACTTACAGATGATCGCATGTCGCGGATGAGAGCATCCAGCGCCAGGCCGGGCGCCTGCGGCTCCCTGCCCAGCGATGGATCTACCTGGAACTCTCGTGCTACGGAGCGATAGTATTTCTCCAGGATTCCCGACTTCTCTTTGGTGTCAACCAGAGCAACAAGCCCGACTCGCTCGAGCACTTTGACGTGGTAGTGCACACTCGCAGGCACGAGGCCCATTCTGTCGGCGAGTTGCTTCACGGTGAGCGATTCTTCGGCCAGCGTGCGAAGGATGACCACTCGCTTCCTATCGAGCAAAGCCCGGAGCTCATCGATGTTCCTCACGACGTAGGTCCCCATGGGTTCGTGTGGGCGTGACTTCATTACACATTCCCCTATCGATAAACCTTTCCTTAATGATAATGGAAACCAGAACATGTGTCAACTGGCCGATTGCCAGTGATCTTGCATTTAAAGCCTTTCGGTGGTAATCTGGTGTTGGCTGTTGTTCAAGCGCGCGCATCTGAAGAGTATGCCGACTTGACCAAGAGCTCAAACCCAAGCAAAGGAGCGCGATCAGGTTGGCGTACGAGGACAAGACGCTGGTCTGCAAGGAATGCGGCCAGGAGTTCGTGTTCACCGCTGGCGAGCAGCAGTTTTACGTTGACCACGGCTTCCAGAATGAGCCCTCCAGGTGCCCTGAGTGCAGGCGCGCCCGCAGAGCGAGCGGCGGAAATCGCACGATGCACGAGGTAATCTGCTCGGCCTGCGGAAAGACGGCCATGGTACCGTTTGTTCCCAGCGGCGACAGGCCGGTCTACTGCAGCGAGTGCTTTGCAGCGCAGAAGGCATCCGATCGCGGATAGGATCGGACAGCACGCAACTCCTGCGGTACAGTGACCCAGAAATCACGGACCCCGGGCTCCGCCCGGGGTTTCCCAATCGTGTACCGTCTACGTATGCGTGTGTGTGCTGCCTACGTAGGCAATTCTTATGCAGGATCCTGCTCTGCCCAGAGTTGTACCAGACTGACCACGACCTTCACCGCGTCGTTCATCCATCGGACACATGCCCACTCCCTGCGGCTGTGGACATCGCCGGCCCCGGTAAAGAGATTGGGAGTCAGAACGCCTTCGTAGGTCATTCTCGCTCCGTCAGTCCCGCCCCTGATAGGTTGCACAACCGGAGTCAGCCCGACGAGCTCCATTGCCCTGATCGCAAGGCCTGTCGCTCGGGGATCGGTGTCCAGTCGTTCCTTCATGTTGCGGTATCCGCCCGACGGAGTAAACCGAAGCTTGGCCCCGGGATGACTCGCCTCAAGCAGTTCAAGCATCTTCATGAAGGCGGCTTTCCGCGTCTCGAGCATTCGGCTATCGAAGTCGCGTATCAGGACCTTGACAGATACCTTCTCCACATTGCCCTCGATGTCGTTGGGGTGTATGAAACCTTCACGGCCTGAGGTCGTCTCCGGCCGGCAATATGCGGGAATCCACGAGATGAGCTGAGCAGCCAGGTGAAGAGCATTCACCATTTTGCCTCGGGCAGTGCCTGTATGCGCCGACACGCCTTCTATGGTGACTACTCCGTTCAAGGCGTTGAACGTCTCCTCCGACAGCTCGCCCAGGACCCCGCCGTCCAAAGTGTACGCTACCTTCGCGCCGAACTTGTCATACGGGAACCGCTCGACGCCCCGACCCGTCTCCTCGTCAGGAGTGAAAGCAACCCACACGTCCGGCCTGCGGATGCCAGGGTTTTGGATCAGCTCCACCAGGGCCTGCATTATCTCGGCCACACCCGCCTTGTCGTCCGCGCCGAGCAACGTGGAACCGTCTGACGTGATGATGTCACACCCGATCGCGCGCGCAAGGTCCGGCGATTCCAGAGGGCTCAAGATGACTCCGTGCCCCACGGAGATATCGCCGCCCTGGTAGTTTTTATGAACTCTAGGGGTTACGCCCCGGCCGGGCACTCCCGGAACCGTATCCATGTGGGCCACAAACCCCACTGCCGGCGCGGGCCGGTCCATATTCGAAGGTAGACGCCCAAGTACGAAGCAATGCTCATCCACCCGGACGTCGATCAGCCCAAGTTGCGTCAGTTCATCTGCCAGCATGCGGGCGAGTTCCCACTGCCCCGGAGTGCTCGGCACTTCCGCCCGGTCCTCCGCGCTCGCGGTATCAACCTGAACATACCTCATGAACTTCGCGGCAACACCTTCGCCTAACAACATCTCAACACCCACGCAATGCGCCTCCTACCATACTGATGGCCGCAGGAGCTGTTCAGCGATGTCCCGGGCCCGCGCTGCAAGCTGATCTGAGTTGATAACAACCCCTTTGCGGACGGCGTCCTCGTACACTATCAGGCCGCCTGCCTTCTCGATACGCGTCTTGATCGATTTCATCTGGCCCTCGGCGCTCCCGCTGCCCATCGTCGCAAACACGCCGAACCGACGGCCGATTCCGTCCGGCATGTTGTTGAGAAAGGTGTTCAGCTCGGCCGACGTCCGGCCGGCCTGCACGGGACCTGCCACGACAACCAGCTCATGAGTGCGAAGCGTCTTGGGAAGGTCTGCCTTCAGCTCGACCTCACGCCTTCTCAGCGCTGCGACACACGCTCCCAGGTAGCCCAACGGTCGAATGGGCTCCAGCTTGTGGTATTCGACCCTGTGGCCACTGTGCTCCAATTCCTCGCCCACGGCGCGCATCAGCTTCTCAGTCACGCCGGTTCGAGAGTGGTAAACGATCAAAGCTCTCACCGCGCATCGTCCTCCTCTTGAAAGGGGCCAAAGCCCGCACGTCATGTTCGCCGGGCTATGTCCTGAACTCCACTACGTCTCCATCTGACAGCACGTACTCTCTGGGAACAGGCTGGCCGTCAAAACGGGCCGATCCCCATACCCTGGCACTCTTCATGGTCCGCGGAAGGTCCCTGTGGATCGCGCCGGCAAGCTCTGCCACTGTACCTCCGCGCTTCAGCACGAACGGCGCGGCGCGGTCCACATCCCGCCCGGGCGGCTTTGAGTATAGCCTGATGATATCGAGCATGTCAAAGAGAATCCGGGGCAGCTCCTCGAGGCCCTCTCTTGATTCAGCCGACACCGTGACAAAGCTGATGTCGGGATAGGCCTCCAGGAGAATCTCGGCGTTGTCGGCGGCGTCCGGCAGGTCGATCTTCGACAGCACCGCCATGTGCGGCTTCCCCTGGTTGATGACCCTTCGCTCTTCCAGCAAGTCCAGGAGGTCCTGAACATCGTCAAGACATGAGTCACTCGACGCGTCAACGACCATGAGAACCGCGTCTCCGGAGCGTATCGAAGCCACGAGAGCCGGCGGACAGTTGTCGGCCAATACGGGCGGGGTATCCACCAGCTGTATCAGGATGTCTTCATACTTCATCATGCCCGGAACAGGCTGAACAGTCGCGAAGGGGTAAGACGCTACTACTACCCTCGCGTTGGTAAGCCGCCCCACCAGGGCAGATTTGCCCGAGTTGGGTGGGCCGACCACGAATACCTGCCCCGCCCCCTCCCTTTCCACACGGTAAGGATCGGGCCTTCCCTTCTTCCGGGCCGCCTCGCCGGCTTCCTTCAGCCGGGCAATACGGCGCTTGATATCCGCCTGCATTTTGTCCGTCCCCTTGTGCTTGGGGATGGTTCGAAGCATCTCTTCAAGCGCGTCGATCTTCTCTTCGGGAGTGATTGCGCGCTTGTACGCCTCCTCTGCCTCCATGTACTGCGGGGTGAGGTTGGCGGGCATGCGTGCGTCCCTCCTTCTTGCTATCGCCTCCGGTTAGCTGTGGAGCACCATTGCGCTGATGGCCGGCACTCGGACTCGGGCGTCGTCGCCGTTTTCGTGTTTCACGGTGTATGCCGCATCATCCAGCGGGACAGTCCCGGCCTGCCGCCCTGCAACCACAATGATCCATTCTCCCTGCGTCGGCAGAGCTATCTCCACATCGTGCCTGTTAGCGTTGTATATGACAACTATCGAACCCCATTCATCACCGCATTCATTGCCGTCCAGCTCGAACATGACGACCTTGGGCGGCCCTGGGATGAACTTGAGAGCCGAGCGCACCTGCTCTGAATCGGTCATGCGGAATGCCGGGTGCGCACGGCGCAACTCGATGAGGCCGCGGTGGTAGTCGAATACTTCGCGGAATTCATGCTTGCGCAGCCATTCGAACTGATTGACCTTGTCTCCCGCCCTGTAGCTGTTATGGTTCCCGCCCTTGGTGCGGAGCAGCTCAGCTCCTCCCTCGAGGAACGGTATCCCCTGCGAAGTGAGGACTATCGCCTGCGCCAGGAGGTCCATGTTTATCCGGTCGCCTCTTGAGTTGAATGCGTTGGACCGCGCTATCTTATCCCACAGAGTCAAGTTGTCATGGCATGACACGTAGTTGACGCACTCTCCGGGCTCTTGAGCAAATCCCGACAGCCCGTCGGAATAGTGAATCGATGCCACTACTCCTTTCGCGATCTCGCGCTCACATCCTGCAGCGCCTGTGGCGAAGCCGGGTCGGCTTCCGTCGTTGTCGCCCTTTATGGCGTTCCTGAAGGAATCATTGAACATGCCGATTCCCATCGAACGCTGCTTGCCCGCAGTGAACATCCTAGTATGGCATAGCCCCGACGGTCCTCCCGCCCATGGCTCACCGTATAGCAGGAGCGACGGCTCGACCGTTCGGAGTTCGCATGCGATTTCTCTCATCGTGTCGCAGTCTATCAGGGCCATCAGGTCAAATCTGAATCCGTCTACATGGTACTCCTGCACCCAGTATTTGAGCGAATCGATGATTAGCTTGCGGACCATCGGTCGCTCAGTGGCGAGCTCGTTGCCGCAGCCCGACCCGTTAGTGAACATGCCCGCGGCGTCGGTGCGGTGGTAGTAGCCCGGCACAATCATCTGAAGAGGCGATTCCTCTGTGCTGTAGGTATGGTTGTATACAACGTCCAGGACTACGCGAAGGCCCGCCCTGTGTAATGCCTGTATCATCTGCTTCACTTCAGTGATACGCGTCGGCGCATGTTCCGGATCAGTGGAATACGACCCCTCCGGGACGAAGAAATGGAATGGATCATATCCCCAATTATACTCGTTGGGCAACCGCTCGTCGACCGAGGCGAAATCCTGTATGGGCAGTAGGTGCACATGAGTGATTCCCAGCTCAACTAGGTGATCTACTCCGGTATGCACACCGGCCGGGCCCCGGGTCCCCCGCTCGCTCATGCCCAGGTACTTGCCGCGGCGCCGAATGCCTGAGTCAGGCGATATGGAAAAATCCCTCACATGCGCCTCGTACACCACGGCGTCTGTCGGCGCCGCCAGAGGGGGGCGCACGTCATCTGCCCATCCCTCCGGGTCGGTCGACGCAAGGTCAACCACAACGCTGCGACCTCCATTCACCGTAAGGGCGCGCGCGTAAGGATCCACGGCCTCTTTCACAGAGCCGCCGTGGAATACCCTGTATGTGTAACACAACCCCGCGAGATTCCCGCAAACGACGGCCAGCCACGTCCCATCGCAGTCCGGGCTCATCGAGACGTCCCATCCCTTGGCCGACTGCGCCGATGAGTACAGCATCACCGACACGCCCAGAGCCGTGGGCGCAAACACGCGGAACGCCGTCGAATCCCGAGAATAGACTGCGCCGAGATCGTCGCCTGGATAGTACAGCTCGAACAGCTCTTGACCGCCCACTGCAACGACAGGGCACACTTCAAGGCCCATCTGTGGCGTCAACCTCCCCACCAAACCGCATTGTAGCTGCACATCATCATGATACAGCATCCAGCGGGCGGGTGTCCAATGCGCCGTCGGCTCCGATGACCCTACTTCCCTTCGAAGAACGCTTCCATATCATCCAATGTCTTCTCGAACACCGCCAGCGCGGAGAGCACCGGCTTGGGAGACGTCATGTCCACTCCTGCACGCTTCAGTAGGTCGATAGGGTACCTGGCACTCCCGCCGCTAAGGAACTCGAGGTACCGTTCGCGGGCCGGCGCGCCTTCGTCGAGTATGGCATTGGCCAACGCAACCGCGGCCGAGAAGCCTGTCGAGTACTGATAGACGTAATAGGCTCTGTAGAAGTGGGGAATCCTGGCCCACTCGTACGCTATTGCGTCGTCCAAAACCATATCAGGGCCGAAGTAGTCGCGGTTGAGTTGCAGGTATACCTGGTTCATTGCTTCAGGAGTCAGAGCTTGCCCCGACTCGTGCATCTCATGGGTGATCTTCTCGAATTCGGCGAACATTGTCTGGCGGAACACCGTTCCCCGAAACTCCTCCATGAAATGGTTAAGAAGATACATCTTGCGCGCCGGATCATCAGTCCTGTCCAGCAAGTATCGGGTAAGCAGCACTTCATTGACCGTCGAGGCAACCTCAGCCACGAATATCAGGTAATCCGAGTACACGTAGGGCTGCGAGGCCCAGGTGTAGTAAGAGTGCATTGAATGCCCCATCTCGTGCGCAAGGGTGAACACGTTGCTCAGGTTGTCCTGCCAGTTCAGCAAGACATAGGGATGGACGCCGTACACTCCCCACGAGTAGGCGCCGGATGTCTTGCCCCGATTCTCCATCACATCTATCCAGCCGGACTCCATTCCCTCCGACAGCGCCTGTATGTACTCCTCGCCCAGGGCGGACAGGCCATCGCGCACTATCGCCTTAGCCTCATCGTAGGTGACGGGCCATTCTACATCCGGAACCATCGGCGCATATACGTCGTACATGTGGATCTCGGGTAGATCAAGCGCCTTCTTCCTAAGACGCACATATCTGTGCATCAGATCAACCCGGCTCCTCACGGCCGATACCAGATTATCGTACACTTCCACGGGGATATTGTTCTCGTCCAAGGCTGCCTCGCGAGCGCTGTTGTACCCCCGGACACGCGCGTTGAAGCTATCTGCCTTCACCGATGCGGAATAGGTCGCGGCTATGGTGTTTATCAAGGCGCGGTAGGAGGAGTATAGGGCATCAAACGCATCCTTTCGCACCCGCCGATCACGGCTCTGCATGAACCGGATGTACCTGCCGTGGGTGACCTCCACTGTGCTCCCGTCTGCATCCAGGATTGACGGGAATTTCAGATCCGCATTGTTGAGCATGGTGAAGATAGCAGGTACGGCGTGCCCGACCTCGCCTGCCATGGCCATTATGCGCTCTTCAGATGCGGAAAGAGTGTGGTCGCGCATGCGCCGTATGTTGTCCAGGAACATCCTGTATAGTTCAAGCGCGGGTTGTTCTGAGATGAACCGCTCCAGTACTTCGTCGGAGATGGCCAGGACCTCAGGCCTGAGGAACGCCATTGCAGACGTAGCCTCCACCGCCAGGCTCGCGGCCCTGTCATGCATGCTCTGATAGTCGGCATTGGCATTGTCTTCATCCTTGCGCATGCGGCTGTAGGTGTAGGCCCGAATCACCAGGTAGTCGATTTCATCCCTGAGCTTCAGGCATTCTAGCAGTGTCTGGGCGTCCGCACCAAGCCTGCCGGCGTAGGACGCCATGTCGGGGATCTTGCTCCGCACCGTGGACATGTCGGCCTCGCAAAGATGATCCGACGCGTATATGTCTTCCACCTTCCACCTCAGCCACTCGGGGATATCCTGTCTTTCCGGGATTGTTTCGACCGTCTCAGCCAACTGAATTCGGCCTCCTTCTGGTTTCTACTGAATATCGTCTGTGGTGACGAGATCCGCCGCTGAGCCGACGACGGGCCGCTGTGACACAATGGCCTTCTGCTTCCATCGACCGCTCCGATAGTAGGCGTAGCTCAGAAGCAGGCCCACGAATGGGCCGCTGGCCATGGCCATCCATACACCTTCCACCCCCAGCGCAGTGCGGGCCATCACCCGCACGAGGGGCACTCGAACAAGCCACAGAGAGCCAAGTGTGATGAATAAGGTAGGCAACGTGTCGCCTGCCCCTCTCAGTACACCTGTGAAAGCGAACATCGCGGCGAAGGGAACAAGACCAAGGCTAATCCAGCGCAGGTAGACAGTACCCGCCGCAAGTACCTGGGGATCCTTCGTAAACAAAGACAGTACAGCCGCCGGAAAAGCCTGAACAACCACGGTGAGTGCCCCGGTTATCGAACACGTCAGCAGCATCCCCCATTTGACCACCTCCGACACCCGATCGTGCCGCCCAGCGCCAAGGTTCTGACCGACAAGAGCCGTGACCGCCAGCCCGACGCTGAAGGCAGGCAGATGCCCGAACTGCTCAAGCCTCGACCCGACGCCTGAACCTGCCACCACCACGCTTCCGAACTGATTCACCGTAGACATGATCACCATCATGCCCAGAGAGACCAACGTCTGCTGAGCTCCGGCAGGCAACCCGATCCTCACCGTAAGCTTGGTGAGGTTCCAGTCCAGACGCGCCAGGTCCCGGAGACGAGTGCCTATCTTCAGTCGCCCAACCATGTACGCAAGCGCTAGGGCAGCCGCGAAGACCTGGGAAATCACAGTGGCCCAGGCGGCGCCGGCCACCTCCATCCTGGGGATAGGTCCGAGGCCAAATATCATGATGGGATCCAGGACGATGTTCATCACTGTGGCATAGGTGAGAAACCGCAGCGGCGATCTGGAGTCGCCAAGCCCGCGTAGTATGGAACTAACCACATTGTAGATGAAGCTCGGCGCGAATCCCAGTGTATACACGCCAAGGTAGCTCGCCGCAGCCTCGACTATGTCGTCGGGCGCCCGCAATAGGCGCAGGAGAGGCCAACGGAGCGTGTAACCTATGGCGGCCATTACGACGCCCATAATGGTCAGAAGAGTGAGGCCATTGGATATGGCCGCCGACACCATGTCGGGCCGCCTGGCGCCATAGTACTGCGACACAAGGGTAGTAGTTGCCATAGTCAGCCCTGTAACCAGGGCGATGAGGCCGAATATAATCGGAAAGCCCACGGAGACAGATGCTAACGCCTGTGGCCCAAGAAATCTCCCCACCCATATGCTGTCGACAGTGTTGTACGCAGCTTGTAGCAGGTTCCCGATGAACATCGGAGTGGCGAAAGCGATGAGGTGCTTTGGTATACTTCCTGTCGTGAAATCGGTAGTACGCACATGAGAAGCAGGACAGCAGAGTGGCATTCTCGGGCACAGCTGTGCAGGAACTGCATGAGGTGTTCGACCTGGCCGACTCGATCCTTCAGTACGGAATCGAGGCCCTG
>JAGVTS010000129.1 GCA_019136685.1 Bacillota bacterium
TCCCATCCTCCGCGTTTATGCGGATATACGTTCCGTTATGCACCACCCATTGTCCGGATTCGCGACACATCCGCAAAAACCTGTTCGGAGAACGATCACATCGCAAAAGGCCAGCTAGGCGCACATTTTGCGATGAACATGCAGCGTATGGCGCATATAGGTTGCACACTACGGAGCGCGAAGCGTCTATTCCCACATTGCTTTCCCATAGCATAGACTCTTGAGCAGCGGCTCGACCTAGCCGCCTATCTGCGACAGCGGACGGGCCTCCCAACCTCCGTCGGCGCCACGCGATTTGCCGCTCTCGGGCTTGGTTGCCACGGCCAGGCGGATGAGATCGGCAATGGCGTCATCGTCGGCGCCGCCGCGGAGAGCTGCCGTCACGTCTATCGAAGCCTCCGACAGCAGGCACGGCCTGAGCATTCCGTCAGCAGTGAGGCGGATTCTGTTGCACGCACCGCAGAATTCATCACCATCTCGGGAGATGAAACCGACCTGGCCCAGACCGCCGCGGAGCCTGAGGTAGCTCGCAGGTCCTGATTGGCTCTGCGCGCTTGCTGCCGGGCCTTGAGCGCCAAGAGCCAACACCCGCCGTCGTGTCTCACCAATCGGGACCACGTACTCTTCGCCGAAAAGACCGCCGTTCCCCCAGAACGGCATGAACTCAATGAACCTTACGTCCCAGTCATGTTTGAGAGTGAGAGCGGCCAGGCTCTCGATCTCATCGGAGTTGATGCCCCTGAGCACTACCGCGTTCAGCCTTATCGGGCGGAGGCCTGCGCGCTGGGCCGCATGAATGCCGGCGATTGCTGATGCCAGGTCGCCCCGTCGCGTCAGGCGCGCGTAAGTATCGGATTTGAGCGAATCCAAGCTGATATTGACGCGGTTCAGGCCTGCCCTGGCCAATTCGTCTGCCATCGGCGCAAGCACCGTTGCGTTAGTCGTCATTGATATGTCACGTATCCCCGGAACCGCGGCCACAGCGCGCACCAGCGAGACTATGCCCTTCCTTGCTAAGGGCTCGCCGCCTGTGATGCGTACTCGGGATATGCCCAGCGCGGAAGCGACGCGCACTACGCGAGCGAACTCCTCCATACTGAGCATTTCGTCATGTGTCTTGGCCTTAACCCCCTCCTCGGGCATGCAGTACACGCATCTCAAGTTACACTTATCAGTGACCGAGACTCGCATGTAGGTGATTCGCCGCCCGAACCCGTCGACTAGCTCGACCACCCTTGCCACACAACCTTCCCTGTATCAGACAGATCGTATCCGCCCAGGGCGAGCACGGCGCGCTTGAACTCTTCGGATCGCGCTACAGCAAGTAGCGCATCCATCATCTCGGACTCCAGGAACTCCCTAGTGGTGAGCAGATCATATCGCTCCGTCGATACCGGGATGAAGTCGAGATCCAGTGCGACGGCTGCGCTGCGGATGCCGAGACCTACGTCTGCCGCGCCGTTTGCAACTGAGGCCGCAACTCCCATGTGGGTGTATTCCTCGTGGGAATAGCCTTTCACCGCGTCGGGATCAATGCCGAGCTTGCCAAGCTCCATATCGAGCAGGACGCGAGTGCCGGCGCCCCTCTGCCTGTTGACGAAGACTATGTCCACACGCACAAGATCGCCGAACCCGGTGATGTTCTTGGGGTTGCCCGGGGGCACGATGAAGCCCTGCTCCCGGTGGACCAGGTTCACCAGAGCATAGTTTTCTGCGCAGAGCAATCGCCTCACGTATGGCACGTTGTACTCGCCGGTCTCCTCGTCGATGAGGTGTGTACCCGCTATGTGGGCCTCGCCCCTGCGCATCGCCATAAGTCCGCCCATGCTGCCCACATGAGCCGATGACAGGCTCATGCCGGGGTAGGCGCGGGCCAGGAAAGTGGAGAGGATATCAAGGGCCAGATCATGGCTGCCGATGGCCATGATTGTGCGCCGGATCTGGTCCAAGCTGCGGAGCAGCTCCACCTGCACCGAGGCGCCTTCGTCGACGCCCTGGGCCGAAGGGGGCACTCGCACGATTCCATCCGCCTTTACCAGCGACATGATGGCGCCCGCGCCGCGCGGCAATGGGGTCACGACCAGCTTGCCGCCTACATCGCCAACTTTGACTCTGACGAATTCGGTGGCGCCGGGCGTGGATACTATGCGTCGTGTTGCGATGGCGTTCACACTAGTCAGCGGTTCCACGGGGCGCGCCAGCATCCTGGCCATGAGCGGCTTCAGGAAGAGCTCGCATGCGAGCGATGCGGACACGGGATAGCCCGGCACACCGATGAAGGGCCGTCCATCCACGATGCCTAGGATGGTCGGCTTGCCCGGCTTGATCGCCACACCGTGCACGATAACCTCGCCCAGCCCATCTACGACGGCGCTGGTGTAGTCCTCGCTTCCTGCAGATGAACCGGCGTTCACAATCACGATATCGCATTCGGCCGAGGCCTGTCGCACGGCCTGCGTAATCGCCTCAAAGTCGTCGCGTACGATCTCGTGAAACACAGGTTCCCCGCCCCACTCGCTCACAAGCCCGCCGATGATTCTGGAGTTGAACTCGACGATGTCGCCTGTTCGCAGCCTGGAGCCCGGGGCGACCAGCTCGTCTCCGGTGGGAATGATCACGACGCGCGGACGACGGCGTACCTGAACCTGGACGACTCCGGCTGCAAGCATGGCGCCTATGTCGACCGCGCGGATGGCGTGGTTCTCGGCAAGCACCAGTTCCGTGGCAACGACATCCTCACCCACGCTGCGCACGTGTTGCCAAGGCTTGGCCGCCGCGATGATAGTGACGCTGTCATCAGTCGTTTCCACCAAGTCCTCAACCATGATGACTGCGTCGAATCCGAAGGGCAGAGGATCGCCCGTGTCCGCCATGACGGCATCCTCGCCCAGTCTCAGCGTCACAGGGCGGCGTTCACTGGCTGCGAAGGTAGAAGCCGATTTGACGGCCACTCCATCCATGGCGCACGCGTGGTAGTGAGGCGACGAGATTCTGGCAAACACCGGCTCTGCCGTGATGCGATCCATGGCGGCGACATCCACGGCGATGGGCTCTCCCGGGAGAGCGCCGATGGCCCCCGTCCTCTCGAGCGCAGTAAAAAACCTGCGGACCGCTTCATCCAGCGGCACTTCATTGAGATATACATTGCGTTTCATGGTGCTCACCTCCACGTCAGCACGGTGACGGTGTCACCCTTCTGGACTCCTTCTGTTTCCACGGGTATTCTCACAACCCCATCTGCCCTGACCAGGCCTGATATGAGCGCAGACTTGCTGAATATGGGGTCGGCCCAAGTTTCGCCGTCGCGCCTGGCGATCCTGACCGACACGTATTCCTCCCTACCTGCCGCGCCGGCCACGTTGGCGCCGATTCGCGCGGAGAGCTCACGCCTTGCGAGTTCGCACCCCATCCATCTGGCGATGGCGGGCTCGACCAGGAGCCGGAATATTGTAAGGCAAGACACGGGATGCCCAGGCAGCCCGAAGACGGGCACGCCATCGGCTACAGCTATGATCGTGGGCTTGCCTGGCTTTATCGCAACACCATGTACTAGGACGCCCGGCTTGCCCAGACCATCGATGGCTTGGCGGGCGAAATCCCGAGTCCCTATGGAGCTGCCTCCCGACACAATGAGCATGTCCACGTGCGATAGCCCGTCACGCAACGCCTGCGCGAGGTTGTCGCAATCATCGCCGACGATGCCGAGGATCTCAGGTCGCGCCCCTGCTAGGCTCGCAGCTGCATAGAGCGCATAGGAATTCATATCGCGAACGCGGCCGGGCGCAGGTATCTCGTCTACGCCTACCAATTCATCGCCTGTGGATATGATGCCCACTCGCGGGCCCACCGCCACCTCGACTTCCGGCACGCCTATAGCGCCCAGCGCTGCAATGTCATGTTCGCGAAGCAAGCGCCCGCCGCGGAGCAGTACATCGCCGCAGGCCACGTCCTCGTCGGCAGCGACCACGTTCTCGCCCGGAGCCACCGGGCGCAGGACTGCGATGGTGGTATCGTCCAGCCTCTCAGTGAGCTCCACCATTACCACAGCGTCAGCCCCAGCCGGGATCATTGCGCCAGTGGCCACGCGGATGCACGAATGCCGGAGTAGATCCATCTGAGCAGCTTCACCCATATGAACCTCTCCGGCAATGGCTAGAAGCGCGGGCAGTGCGTCCGTGGCGCCAAACGTATCAGCGGCGCGCACAGCGTATCCGTCCATTGTGGACCTGGCAAACCCGGGCAGATCGATGGGGGACACCACATCGCGCGCTAGCAGCCGGCCTGCCGCATCAAGCAGAGACACTCTCTCAGTGACGCGAGGGCCTGGGGTCATATGATCGCACAGCATACGCCATGCCTCATCTCTTGGAGTCAACGATAGGAAAACCGGCATAGACGTCACTGCCATCATCACCGTCCTTGCCACAAAGCCACGAGGCAGAGTAGAGCAGCTCCGACAGCGCATCGCGCATGTCGTCTTCAAGCACGCGGCGGATGCTTCCATCCGCCACAACGCGCCCTTCATTCATGACAATCGTTCTGTCGCCGAGAAACGGGATCTCTGTTACGTCGTGAGTCACGAAAACGGTGGCGGCGCCGGAGGCGCGCACCGCTTCGCCTACCTCGCGCAGAAGCGCTGTTCTGGTCGCAAGATCCAGCGCATTGAAGGGCTCATCCAGGAATAGTATCTCCGGCTCGAGCGCAAATGCTCTAGCCAGGCTGACCCTCTGGCTCTCGCCGCCCGACAGCGCACGGGCGGGGCGCCGCGCCAAGTGTTCTACGCCGAACATTGATAACGCGTTGACCACGCGCTCACGTATCGCAGATTCGGGCGCCTTCCGTATCCTCAGGCCCAGTGCCACATTGTCGAATACTGAGGCGTTAAGCAGGCATGCCCGCTGGAGCACCATGGCCGTGCGCCGCCTCACGTGGATGGGGTTTGCGCCGCGCTCAATGCGCTCGCCCAGAATAGTGAGGGAGCCCGAGTCAAGCGGAAGCAAACAGGCCATTACCTGGAGCAGTGTGCTCTTGCCGGCGCCGTTGGGGCCGATAACGGCTACGGATTCGCCCTTCCCTACTGTAAGGTCGGCGACGTCAAGCACAAGCCGTCCCGCACGCCGCAGTTGCACATCTTTGAGGCTGATCATTGTACCGTCGTTCGACCTTTCTGCTGTAGATGAGTGAGCCAGGACGTGATGGCGAGCGTCAGGCCCATGAGTATCAGCGACAGCGCGATGGCCGTGCCGAAGTTGCCCCGCCCGACCTCCATGGACGTGGCCGTGGTGAGCACGCGGGTCTGCCCCACAACGTTTCCGCCGACCATCATCGAGGCCCCGACTTCAGCTATCACCCGGCCAAAGCCCGCCATTATCGCCGCCAGGATCGCAAGCCTTGCCTCGCGCACGAGCAACCATATGAGCTGCCAGCGCGTGGCGCCGAGCGACAGAATCTGCACGCGAATGCCCGGGTCGAGCTGGCCTATGCCGGACATCGTGAGTCCGGTGATGATGGGCAGGGCTATAAGAGTCTGGGCTATCACCATGGCTGTAGGAGTGTACATGAGGCGCAGCGAGCCGAGGGGCCCGTATCGCCACAGCATGATGCTGACCCAGAGCCCCACAACCACCGGCGGCAGCCCCATGCCGGTATTGACTATGCTGGCTACTGCATCATGTCCGCGAAACCTTCCAAGGGCGAAGGCCGTGCCGAGCGGAACGCCTATTGCTAGGCTGATCAGGGTGGCCAGGCCTGATACCTTAAGGGTGAGAAGGGCGATCTGGAAAATGCCGCGATCGCCCTTCACCAGTAGCCAGAAGGCTTGTGTAACACCTTCGGCAATGAGGTCCAACGTCTACCTACTTTCCGAGATCGTCCACGTTCTTGCCGGCATCAGGGAAGAACAGAGGGTCTCCGTACTTGTCTACGCCGAAAGTGCTGATGATCCTCTGCACTTCAGGCGATACCATGAACTCGACAAAGGCCAGCCCGCCAGGGCCGTTCACCTTGGAGAACTTCTCGGGGTTCACCTGCATTACGTGGTAGATATTGAGCAGGATCGCATCGCCCTCAACTAGCACATCGAGGGCCAGGTTCTTCTTAAGCGCAAGGTAAGTCCCGCGGTCGGTGAGGGTGTAGCCTTCCTTTTCCGACGCAATGTTGAGTGTGTGCGCCATGCCGGCGCCGGCCTCTACATACCACTTGCCGGAAGGCTTCACGCCTAGTTTGGCCCAGATCTCCTTCTCCTTCTTGTGGGTGCCGGAATCGTCGCCGCGAGACACGAATACCGACTGGCTGTTGCAGATCCTGGAGAGCCCCTCAGTAGCCGACTTCAGCCCCCGTACCTTCGCAGGATCGCCTGCCGGGCCTGCGATGATGAAGTCGTTATGCATCACCAGCCTGCGTTCGACAACATCGCCGTTATTCACAAGTGGCAGTTCCGAGCTGGGCGCATGCGTGAGCAGCACGTCCGCCTCGCCGCGACCGCCCAGCGCCAAGGCTTGTCCGGTTCCAACAGCGATCGTCTTCACGATGTAACCTGTCTTTTGCTCGAAGATCGGGATCAAGGCGTCGAGCAGGCCGGTGTCGGCCGTACTGGTTGTCGTGGCCAGGATTACTTCGCGAGCAGGGGCAGCGGCGCTCGCAGTGATAGTGAGAATTGCGAGCAACAGAGTGGTAAGTAGGATGCGCGAGGATCGCTTGACAGATGTTCTGGACAGCATTGATACATCTCCTTTCCAAACATGGGAGGCCTGACAGTTTCCCGACAGACCCTCGAGCCGCCGGCCGTTCAACATGCTGACTGCGATGCCGGCGACTACCGGTCAGGCGCCATCCCGGACGGGGTAAGGCGCGCTGACTCGGAGGACAGCGCGATATGTGGTTGTGAGCGAGGCTGGGCGCCTGCTAATGCCTCTCCTAATAGTTTAGACGGGCTGAGAGGGCAAGTCAATCTCACCACCGGCGTTCCACTGACGACATGACATTAGTCTCCACGAATTGACAACACGGAATTGGCACGGGCCTGGGCGTACCGAAACCTGGGAATAGCGCAGGCAATACATTCTCTTGCTGGGGTTGTGGGGCTTGATGAGCGTGGCACGGAGTGGATTCTCGGGGACAGAAGGCGATATGGGGCGCAGCTGACCAGCGCCCCGAGTTTGCTAAGGCGATTCTCCCTAGTACTACTTTGTTAGGTACGAAACGCCTGGTATATGCCTGGGCCAAGGCAATACAAGATCCATGCGGTTGCGGCGATGAAAAGCCTCCTGAGCAAGTCTCGTCTGACTGCCGCTATACTGGCCCTAACAAGCCTGTAGGGGGAAAAAGCCTGCTCTCTTGGGCACGTAAGCAGGCGCGCAAG
>JAGVTS010000228.1 GCA_019136685.1 Bacillota bacterium
GTGGGCGTGGCGGTAGCGTGTGCAGGCGCAGGCATAATCGCCGGCACAGTCACCCTCACCGGCATCGGCCTCAAGCTCGCCACCGGCCTGGTCGATCTGTCGGGCGGCAACGTCCTACTGACGCTCTTCTTCACGATGATCACATCAATCATACTAGGCATGGGCGTCCCGACCACAGCCAACTACATCATCACATCGACTATCGCGGCGCCGGCCTTGGCCGCTCTGGCCATCAACGGAGTGCCGATTGCCCCCATCGCCGCGCACATGTTCGTGTTCTACTTCGGCATTGTGGCGGACATAACGCCCCCTGTGGCGCTGGCCGCCTTTGCGGGCGCAGGCATCGCCAAGGCTGATCCATACAAGACGGGTCTCGACGCGACCAAACTGGCGATTGCGGCCTTCCTGGTGCCGTATTTCTTCGTATACAGCCCTGATCTGTTGCTCCTCAACCCATCCTGGACGAATACCATCAGGGTGGCCATAGGATCGTTTGTCGGAATGATAGCCATCGGCGCAGGGGTGGCAGGATGGCTCCGGACCCACTCTCCGTGGTGGGAACGGATCATGTTCATCGCGGCAGGCCTTCTGCTGATCGACCCCAGCATCACTACGGATCTCATCGGCGGCGCCCTCATGGCAGGCGCATTCATCACCCAGACTATCCGTGTCAAGTCCCATGGCGCTGATCCGCCGAAGAGCCCGGGCGCACAGGTGAGGCCTGCGGCGTAACGCAAGCGCCTTGATCAAACATCATAACGCAACCGGCGGCCGTCGCACTGCTGCTGACGCAGAAGTCACACAGTCAGCGCGAACGGCCGCCGGCCGTTTTCCGTCGATTGGCCCTCGTCCTACTTCCTCTCGGCATGTGCCGCGGAGCACTCCGCCTCATCACACTCGTTGATCTTGGCGCGCAGAGCTTCGGCGGCGTCCTCGGGGGTGGCTATGTTGATATAGAAGCCGGAACCCCACTCGAATCCGGCCACCTTGGTCAGGCGCGGGACGATTTCGAAGTGCCAGTGGTTGTAGCGTTCGTCTCCCGCTGAAGCCGGAGGCGTAGTGTGCAACACGCAGTTGAACGGCGGGTCGCCCAGCACCTCGGCGAGCGCCCGGAAAACACGACTGAACACGCGCCCGAGGTCCATGAACTGGCCCTTCTCCATTCGCTCGAAGAAGGGATCATGGTGCTTGGGCATGATCATGATCTGGAACGGCAGGTAAGACGCATACGGCGCGAACGCGATGAAATGCTCTGACTCGTGGATAATGCGCCGACCGTCGGCACGCTCCTGCCTGATCACATCACACAGCGGGCAGCGTTCCTTGTAACGGAAATAGTCTTCGGAACTCTCCAGCTCCTCCAGCACGCGCTTGGGCACCACGGGAAGGCCTATCAACTGCGAATGGCCGTGCGGCTGCGATGCGCCTGCTTCCTTGCCGTAGTTCTTGAATATCAGCACATAGCGCAGAGCCGGATGGCGCATGAGGTTGATCAACCTGTCGCGATACGACCAGAATATCTCCTCGAACTCCCTGTCGGTCGCCGTCCCCCAGGTGTGGTTGTGCCGGGGCGACTCAACGATCACCTCGTGCACGCCGAAACCGGTAGCCATGTCGTACATGCCTTCACCGATTCGCTCCAGCGGCGTGTCAGTATCGAGAGCCGAGAACTTGTTGGGGATCACCCTGATCCACCAATCGGGCGTATCTCGCTGGCTTCCCGCATGCCTGTAGGCTGCCACCTCCGGTGGGGTCATCGCCTCATTGCCCTCGCAGAACGGGCACTTCGGATCACGCGCAGGCATGTCCGGAGGGGTCACCGGGCTCGGGCTCGAGAGCTGGCTCGGTCTTTTGGCTCTCTCCGTTGCAATGATCACCCACCTGCGGGTGATGGGGTCCTTCCTTAGTTCGGACATTGGCTCACCTCTTCAGCATAGAATGTAGACCGGTCGCACCTGCCGTATCGCTAGCGTGCCGGTGCAATCTCATGGTACATCGCAAGGTAATCGTGGGTTGACCGCCCCCACGAATAGTCTGCTGTCATGCATCGTATGCGCAGGGCGAGCATGGCTTCAGGGTCTCGGAACACCGCCAGGGCACGCTGCATGGCTGCATACAGTTCATGCACTGAGTATTCCCAGAACACGAAACCAGTGTCGGGCTCGTGCACCGAATCGCGCAGGCCGCCCACTGCCCGCACCACAGGGATTGAGCCGTACCTCATGGCTATCATCTGCCCCAGTCCGCACGGCTCAAACCGCGACGGCATGAGGAAAAAGTCGGCCCCTGCGTAGATCTCATGGGCGAGATAGTTGCTAAATGCCAGTTTGATGCCGATCTTACCCGGGCGCGCACCGGCCAGGAGCCGCAGTGCTTCCTCGTACTCGGGCGAGCCCGTCCCCAAAATCACGAACTGCACATCCGAATCAGCCATGCGCGATGCGGCCTCGATCAGAATGTCTACACCCTTCTGCTCGAACAGACGCCCCACGAAGCCGAACACAGGCGCGCCGGGTCGGTATTCCAGGCCGAATCTGGCCACGAGAGCCTTCTTGTTCTCCTCGCGAGCGTCGATGTGTTCCACATCGTAGTTCGCCGTGAGCAACGTGTCGGCCATGGGGTTCCACTCATCGTAGTCGATGCCGTTGAGTATGCCCCGAATCACCTCGTGCCTGGCGCCCAGCACCTCCTGGAGGCCCATTCCGAACTCGCGCGTCTGGATTTCCCGGGCGTAGGTGGGAGACACGGTGCTGATTCTGTCAGAATACATAATTGCGGCTTTCAAGATATTGAACTTGCCGTAAAACTCCGCCCCGGTCGGGCTGAAGTGATCCCACGGCAGAGACGAGTAGATGAAGTCATCCCATTCGCCGGTGCCCTGGAAGGCCAGGTTGTGTATGGTGATGACAGTCCCTGGGTCGCCTGGGCACCCGTACACCCTGCAGTAGACCGGCAAAAGACCGGTGTGCCAGTCGTTAGCGTGCACGATGTCCACCTCGAGCTGCCGCGCCAGCTCATACGCGGCCTTGGCGAAGAACATGAATCGCCGCATATCGTCGGGCGAATCGTATGGCTTCTCGCGGGCGAAGTACGCGCCATTGCGGATAGCGTAGAGCGTGAGGTTAGGGGCGATCTGCGCGCGCAACACTTGCCCTTCCTCTCGCCCGTATCCCATGGGGGGGTAGACTGATCCCCACTCCTCAAACGACAGCCCGTTCCACTTGGCAGTCTCGTATCTGGGCATCACCAAGTGTACATCGCACCCGGCCTGAGCCAGGAACCTGGGAAGACTCCCCGCTACATCCGCCAGGCCGCCCACCTTCATATACGGGTTGACCTCTGAAGAAGCAAAGAGCACTCTCACGCGAAGCATACCTCCTCATGTAGCGTTTGTGACTGCACTATTCGCAGTTGCCTGTCGACTCAGAATCCTCGCGCCCTGACTGAGGGGATTCGACAGGCTCGGCAAGCTCGGAAGGTTCATAGGTGTAAGCCGGGAGGTCTTCATCGCTCAGGACCCTCTGAAGACGCGCATAGGCCTCCGCGCACCTGCGCCTATGACCCTCGAACCGCCTTTCCGGATAGTCGCCGGCAGTCCCAGTATACATGAGAAACTCCCAGTCGGAAGCCATCATTAGCAGGAACTCGCGGAGGAACTCGTCCACATGGCCCTGCAAATCCCATAAATCACCGGGCCACGGTCCGAACGGCGTCAACACCCAGCTGCCGTTCACAACATCCTCCAGTTCCCAGATCTTCTCCCACATGGGCTTGGTCCGCTCATTCATCCACACCGAGTGGTCGCAGTTCACCCCCCACGACGATTCCAGCGGTTCGATCCGCTCGAGCGAGGCGAGGCCAGCGCCTAGATCCGCGAGTATCTGCGAACACGTGGCCAGCTCCACATTAGCCGACTGGTGCATCAGCCGCGACACTTCCTCCAGGAAGATCGGGCCTTCGAACCACCAGTGCCCGTACAGCTCGGTATCGAACGCGGCGGTGAACACGGGCGACTGGGCGTGCGATTTCGCGGCGGCCGCCTCTACCTGCGCCACGAAGTGCGCCGCATGCTCCCGAGCCCGCGCCTTCGCAGTCGCCGGGTCGTAGGGCTGTTTGGCGTTGAGGTCGCCGGCAGAATCGGTAACCCGGTGATACCTCATTCCGGAGCGGGGGTTCTGCTTGTGGAACTCCCTGTAGGCAAAATCGCCGGGGTAGCCGGTCCACTTGGACCAGACCTGAGCGCATAGCTCAGGATGGCGGGGGAATATCACTAGACGCGAATCGCGGCACATGTACAGCCGATCCGCCGGCCGACCGGTGGACGGTTCCACCCGCGTGCTCTCGCCGTAGTGGCTCATGGCACGTCCGCCCTGTATGGCCATGGCGTCGAGCACGGTGTAATCATAGCCCTCATCGGTCACAAGTTCCTCCAGGCCGGGCCTGTATGCGCACTCGGGAAACCAGAAGCCCCGGGGCTCAACGCCGAAGATCTCGGTGAACATGATCCGGCCCATGCGCACCTGAAGCCGCCTGGACTTACTATGCCTAAGTAGCGGCAGGTAACCGTGGGTTGCGGCCGATGTTGCCAGCTCGATCGCTCCGGCCCGGGCTAGGCCGGCGAAAGCGCCGGGCAGGTCGTACCCCATGGCCTCGAACTCGGAAAGAGCCAGCTTGACTTGGTCCTCCATCCAAAAAGTCAATCTGGCCAACTCCGTGCGCCCTTCGGCCAGAAATGCGGTTCGATCATCGCCAACGCGGCGGACTCGGTCTTCCAGATAGTCCACGAAACCTCTCTTGAACGCGTCCGACGCCAACTGCTGCCCAAGCACCGGCGTGATACTCACGGTAACGTTCGCGGGTATCCCATCGCGCGCAAGGCTCTGGAAACACCTCACCAGAGGCATGTAGCAATTCAATGCGATCTCGTATACCCATTCCTCGCCAAACGGCCATCTGCCGCACCCCATCACCCACGGCAGGTGACTGTGAAGCACTACGGCCAGCACAGGACGGTTCTGACCCACCCTACCCACCCCCCAGCTTTTCATGTTGTCGTCGCCCCCGGCGCTACCGAAGTTGCCGCAGGGCTGCCTCTATCCGCTCCAGCCCTTCCCTGAGAACGGCGCGGGAGCAACCGATATTGATCCGAGCAAACCCCTCGCCGCCGGGCCCGAACATCCGCCCATCATTAAGCCCCACACGCGCACGGTTGGCCAGAAAATCGCGGAGCGCGTCGGCGCCCAGCCCGAGCCCCCTGCAGTCAAGCCAAACCACATACATACCCTCGGCAGGCACGACTGTGATTGGGGATAGGCGCGACGCAGTGAAGTCCTCCAAGTACCGCAAGTTCCCTTCGAGATACTCCAAAGCCCGATCCAGCCAGGCATCGCCCTGCCGGTAAGCCGCCTCGAGGGCCGCAAGGCCGAACACGTTGCTCTCGGCCATGCCCAATCCCAGCTGAACATGGATGAGGCGCTCTCTCAGCTGCTCGCTAGGCACAATCGCCATGGACGTGGTCAAGCCCTGAACGTTGAAGGTCTTGCTTGGCGCCATGAACGTGAGCGATCTGTGCGCTGCGCCCTCCCCCAGCGACCCGAAGGGAATGTGCCTGGCGCCCGAGTAGACGATGTCGCAGTGTATTTCGTCCGACACCACAATCACATCGCGCGATCCGCACATGCCGGCGAGCCGCGTCAGTTCCTCGTCTGTCCACACCCTGCCCACAGGATTCGCCGGGCTGCACAGCAGGACCAGCCTGGCCCCGCCGTCCAGCTTAGCCTGAAAATCGCCCCAGTCGATACCGTACCGCCCGTCGGGCCCCATCTTCAGCTCGTTGTTGAGCAACCTTCGACCATTGCTCTCCACCACCCGGAAAAACGGGGGATACACTGGAGACTGCACGATCACGCCGTCGCCTGGCTGAGTGTATGCCAGCACCGACATGGCAAGACCGGGCACTACGCCCGGAGTAATCACGATCCATTCCGGGCGAATATCCCATCCGTACCGGCGCGACACCCATCCCACCGCAGCCTTGCGCAGCGACTGGGACACAAAGGTGTATCCGTAGGTGGGGTGCTGCACCCGCTCACTGAGGGCCGCCACGACTTCGGGGGGCGATGCAAAGTCCATGTCGGCCACCCACAACGGCACGACGTCATCTCGCCCAAAGACCTCCACGAGGTTATCCCATTTCTCGCAGTTCGTATTCGTCCTGTCAAGCACCTTGTCGAAATCAGATAGCATTCGGCTGAACCTCCCAGAGCCTTGCATAGGCAGCGCACTGCTGATGGATTGTAGAGCAGTATTCGCCTCCACGCCGCATTGTCCTGTATGTGCCGCACGGCACAACACCACTGATACCAAGGGGGTATAACATATAGCGAGGTGATTGGACTTGCTGGAATTGTGGCTCGCGCGGCTGGAGGAGAGCAGTTTCGGAGTGAGTGGTTTCCGCAAACACGTGCACAAGATATCAGGGACCACTGCAACCCAGGCAGGACACAACCATAAGCTCAGCATGGTCACCGGCCCTCCGTGGCCGGGATCCACAGGACATATCCACAGAATCATCGGCGCTACCGAAACGGGCAAGAGCGCCCACACACATCAGATGAAGGGATGGACCGGGCCCTCCATGGCCACAGGCGCCGAACATACGCACTCAGTGGACATGAACACCAAGGAAGCCGAAGCGCATGCCCACTCAGTGACCGGCACTACCGCCGCATTCGCTCCGAACAGATCGGCGGCACTGGCGGCCCGCACCCCTGACGGCGTGTTAGGCAAGTAACACCGAACGCGACACGAACGGATTGGCTGACGGTGGGCCCCCGCACTCAAGCGGACCCACCGTCGGCGCCCACCAGCGCTTCCAGGGCATACTCCCGAGTGACCAGCCCGGTCTGCCTGAAGTGCTCTGCTGTGTGGGGGTGGCATGTGAAGACGAGCACCTGGCAGATGTCACACAGCTCCGCCAGCACGCGCGCCGCCGCGGCCGAGCGCACCGGATCGAAATTGACGAGCGCGTCGTCAACCATGACCGGCATGGGTTCGGCATGCGAGCAGTATTCGCGAACCAGCCCGCATCTGACAGACAGGTAGAGCTGTTGTTCTGTGCCGCAGCTCAGCCTGGTATGTGGGTGAATCCGGCCGTCCGAACCCACTACGTCCAGCGACTCCAGGCCAGCCACGCGCGCGATAATCCCCGGCCAGCGGCCACCGGTCATCCTGCCCAGAGCGGCCGAAGCATCCTGCAACACCTGGGGTTGCCGTTCGCGCTCGTACTTCTCGCACGCCCGGTCCACCAGATCCAGACAGGTGCAATAGGCAGCCCACTCCCTTTGGACTGCCCGAGCGACCCAAGCTCTCGATCCAGCTCGCCCGCTTTTGCCTCCAGTTCCCCTGCACGCCTAGCGGCTTCCTCCAGCGCAGCCTGGATCTCAGCCGCAGTGCAAGATGCGTGATCGGCGCGAGCCCGGGCACGATCCGAAGCAGGAAATACCGAATCGAGTTGAGCCTCGAGATCCTGCACCTGTGTAGCCCAGTGCTTACGCCTGTTCACCGCTTCCTCAGCCTCGGCGCTTGACCTGACCAGCCTATCCACGGCTGCCTGGCAATTCCCCTCGCCTGCCGGCGGCATCCCGAGAGCACACATGACCCGGTCCACGGCCTCCTCGTATTCTAGCGCGCGTTCTCGCGCCGCCTCCACCCGCCGCTGGGCCTGAGCGGATCGTTCGCGAGCGTCCTTGGCCTTGCGCATCAACTCGATGGTCTGTAGCGCCCCATCATGACTGAACTCGGGATCAATGCCCCTTGCCGCGAGCCACGAACGCCACCTCTCCCAATCCGCCGCTAGGGCCGCGCGCGCATTGCTCAGCGCCTCGCGGGCATTGTCCAAAGCTGACGCGGCCCGTGCACGATCATCGGCAGCCTCCTTTAGGTCCCGCGCCATGCGGGAAATGGCGTCCCAATCGGCCAGATCCTGCCTGGCCCGCTCCATCTGCG
>JAGVTS010000040.1 GCA_019136685.1 Bacillota bacterium
CCACTAACATCTATGACAACGCCGGCGTGCTGCGTGCCGTCACTATTGAGCTCGCCAGTCGCCGAAACTACATTACCGACAAGTACGTCCTCTATCGTGAGGGCCCGAACGATCCATGGAAGCGTATCGTGGATTTCGACCTGGCATTGACCCGCGATTTCGAGGTCATCGGGTTCACCGCCGACAACAAGAGAATGCTGGTGAAGACCAACCTCTACGACAACTACGTCGCCATCTACGAAATCGATCCAGGGACCATGTCAAGGGAATTGGTCTACCGCAATGAACACGCCGACGTGCCGGTCGACATGATCGCCCTGCTTGCGGGAATCCCCTCCTTCGGGCTAAAGCACCCCAGGACCGGTGTGCCGCTAACCGCTGTGTACATCGACGATAAGCTGCGTCTTGTCTGCCTGGACGACGATGTTCGGGCAATCGCTGATAGCGTCCTTGAGGACCTGGGTGAGAACCACTTTCCGGTGGCCATCAGCCCCGAGTTCGACTATGTTGTGCTTATGCACAGAGACGACAGGGATTACGGCAGCTACAGGCTGTACAATGTGAAGACCAGGACGGCTACACTTCTTCTGTCTTCAGACATACCCATAGAAGATGTCGCGCACACCTACCCGGTGTCGTTTGCGGCAAGCGACGGGGAACCGGTCTTCGGGTACCTCACAGTGCCGCTCGGCAAGAGCCCGCGCAACCTGCCTCTGATGATTAACGTCCACGGCGGGCCCCAGGCCAGGTTCACGTGGGCCCCGAATGAGCACGCGCTGCTCGTCTCAAACCTGGGGATAGCGGTGTTGTCCGTAGACTTTCGCTTTTCTACTGGATATGGCAACGAGTACACGGACACCGCGAGCCGGAACATGCTCCTGGCCCAGCAGGATGTTTTCGAGAGCGTGCAGTGGGCCATAGAGAACGGAATCGCAGATCCCCAAAGCATCGGCATCATGGGCCACTCCTATGGCGGGTTTATATCGTTCTACCAGGCGGCAGTCCATCCGGATACCTACAAGGCAGTCATCTCCCTGATGGGCGTGTGGGACTGGACCGACCTGGGCGTCGAACTGACAGACGGCGCGCCCGTCCCGGACTATCACAAGTGCTCTGCGCCGGAGCCCTATACCGAGCTCGCCATGGTGTTGTCGCCGTCAAGCTATGTTGATGCGCTCAAGTCCCCGATTTTGATCGTCTACTCCGGCAATGACGACGCAGTGTATCCCAGCCAGAACATACGGGCTATCAAAGAGCTGACAGAGGCGGGTAATTCGCCCCGGGTGGTCTACTTGCCCAATGACGGCCATATGCCGGGCACGGTAGAGAGCATAATGCAAACCTTCGAGGCGATGCGCGAATTCCTGACTGAAAGGCTACTCGAGGAGAACTGAGCCAACCGGGCGTGGCCAGCCGACGCGGCGTCATCATGCGCCGCCTGATGTCCTGCTATAGCCCTCTTTACTTCATGCGGGCGCCGGGTTAAAATTGGCACAAGCGCGAACATTATTAGCAGCACACGGTTCTCGCGCTGGAGGACGCATCTGTGAGCTCGATTGAGCGGACCGGAGACAGTATGAGCCGGACCAACCTCAGGCCGGCTCTGGTCTTCTTTTTGGCTGCAGTCCTGCTCTATGGGCCCACGATGTTTGCTCTTCCTGTGACAGTCATATGGTCGGCGCTCTTCGCGGCCTTGCTCTGGCTTTCGTTTCCCTGGGCGAATAGGGGACGCCGCAACCTGTGGGCGCTCGCCTCGGCAGCGGCGGCGCTCGGGGCAGTCTGGCTGGGCTATCCATGGAGATGGCTTATGCTTGCCGTGGCTACATGGATTCCGCTCTTCGCCCCTCATGACCGATTCAGTACCGATCCCCGCCTCGAAGCCGTGTGCGCCGCCATCGCGTCATTGACGGGGCTATATGCACTGGCTACAGATACTCTCGGCCTTCAGCACGTCTGGGCGGAGCCGGCATCGCGGGTCCTGTCATCATTAGTATCGTCAGTTTCATCGCAGCCTTTCTCCGGCGGTCCCACCTATCTCGGGCTGCATTTCGTCTTTGCATACATCCTTGGCTGCCTCGCCATATTCGCTGTGAGCGGACGGCTCAACCGGCGTGCCGCCCTGAACCTGGGCACCGCCCTCGGGGGCGGGATCGCGGGATACCTGTTGCTCCTAACAACCTTCGCGCGCTTAACCGGGCTTACGGGGCTATGGTTCTTCGCGCTCGCCTCCTGCCTGGCGCTGATGTTTGCAGCCATGATCGCGGCCTATTCGTCCGTCGTCAGCCGCGAACCCGTCGCTGCCGTTCGACCGAAGCTCTCGGCCGCGCTGATCGGCGTCGCTATCGCGTCTCTCATCGCCTCTGCCGCCCCAGTGATCATAGAATCCGGCCAGGCACGCAGGTCAGTCATGTTCCTCTCGGAGCAGGGGGCCAACTTCCAGCCTACATCCCCTCTGGATTTTTCCGACAAGTTCACGCCCTCCTTCGGATGGCTCGCCATCTACCTAGAAGGAGCCGGCTACGAAGTCTCTTGGGGCGCTCTGTCTGCGAACGATCTTGAGCGCGTGCAGACTGTTGTTGTGATCAACGTAGTAAACAAGCTCTCAGACGAAGCGCGGGAGGCGGTTTCGAGATTTCTTCAAGACGGGGGATCTCTCCTGATCCTTGCCGACCATACTCTCTACCCGGATAGTTCGCACCCGCTCGACTCCATCATGAACCCGGCGGGCATCACGCTCAATTTCGACTCGGCGAGGAGCCTTTTTGACTCAGGGTGGGAGCAGCCCAATCTTCAATTTTATCAGCACCCTGTGACCAGCGGGATTACTGATGAAACCCAGACGCAGATTGCCACAGGAGCCTCCCTACGGGTCAGGCCGCCGGCAAGAACTCTTGTCGCGGCAAAGATAGGCTTCGTAGACGATCCCGACATGAACAATCCCAGCCAGGGATACCTCGGCGACCTGAAATACAGCCCCGGCGAAAGGCTCGGGGACATACCACTGGTTGCCGCCGGCCGCTTCGGTTCGGGCAAGGTCCTGGTTTTCGGGGACACGTCTTCCTTCCAGAACCCATCACTTGCAGCAGGCGCACGCTTCGTGGATCAGGTGTTCAACTGGCTTGCGTATACTCACAAGCTCGGCGCCGCGTGGATGCCGGCAGCGCTCATAGTCGCCGGGCTGATCACAGGCGCCGTCGGCGGTCGCTTCGGCTTGAGACGCGCTGGCATGTTTGCCTCTGCTATGACGGCGGCTCTGAGCGGTCTAGTTGTGTGCGTGCTCCTCCTTGAGATGCCGGGCTGGATTCACCCCGCGCCGAAGACGCGGTTTGGCGGAGCGAGCGCTGTCATTGACAGTTCTCATTTCCCCTCGTTCTCCAGCGGCGACATATGGGGAGCGCAGGGCTTAGCAGGCCTTCACCACAACATCCTGCGCAATCAGCTTCTCCCCATCCAGATGGAGGTTTTCGATCCGGATACGCTATCCCGAGCCGAGACGCTTTTCCTCATCGGGCCTCAGATACCTTACACCGCATCTGAGATAGCGGAAATCGAAAGGTTCGTGAGGGACGGTGGACGCCTCATAGTATCAGCCGGCTGGGAGGAAAGGCGAGGAGTCGAAGGCCTGTTGGGTCGGTTTGGGATGTCGATCGAACCTATCCCCTTTGGGAGGCTGACTATCGACACCGGCTCAGGAATAGTGGAGATGCCCAAGGCATGGCCGCTCACAGTGGAGGATCCGACAGCTTCGTACTGCCTGACTAAGTGGGACAAACCGGTTGCCGTCACACGCGTGCTCGGCCGCGGCAGGGTGACTGTCATCGGGGACTCAATGTTTCTTCTCAACCCCAACATAGAGACCATCTCTGGGTACAAAATCGGGAATATTCAGTTCCTTCGAGCTCACGCTTTCTCGTCTGCCGGACATTAAGGTCCAGACCCTGAGTCCACAGGATCGCGACGCCAGTAGCCACGTAAGGGGTGAAAATCGAAGGTGCTGAGCTGGGCAGGGATCGTAGGTCTGTCGCTCGCCTGGATCTTCCTTCTTCCGTATTATAATCCGGTTCCATGGCTTGGGTGGAGCCTGCTTGGCTTCGGCATCGCCGCCTCCGTCGCCTTCTGGGTCCTTGACCACAGGAGACACGGACTTGGGCCGGGGTTCCGTCCATATCTGCTATGCGCCGCTCCCATGGCGGTTCTCGCCGCCGTGATTCCATTCCCTGAGAATATCGGGCTCATAGTCCTCGCCATCGGACTGGGACTCACTGCCGCGCCGAAGCGCCTGAGGGACATAGGCAACGGATTAGCCTTTGCCGGGCTGGTCCTGACGGCCCAGGCAGCCTGGCTGCCCATACACGTGACACTAGAGTCCAGATACCATCATCTGAGCGTGCTAGAGCCCCTGGTCAAACTGGCCTTATCCGTCTTTCCGATCAAGGCTGCCGTGGGCGGCAGGGGCATCCTTGTCCAGACCCCGGGTTATCAGTTCACCATTGCGACTACTATGGAGAAGGTCAATGTCCTCATGTTCGCCCTGGCTGCAGTGGGCGGACTGACCGCGATCGTCCTCGCCGGGCGGCGCCCCCGCAGGTTGCTCCGGCAGGTCCTGAGCCTCCTGCTGGTCCTTGGAATCTACTTCGGGGCAAGGTACCTCTTCCTCCTGATGACCTTCACCACTGCACGGGACGTCGGTATCTTCTGGCGGCCCGAGTGGGTTCTGGGCACATTCCTTCCGCTCGCGCTTGTGCCTGTTCCTGCGGTGATAGGATATGGTCTCGGGTCTTCTCGGATAGCCCCTTTGGAAGACGACACAGTTCCCAGAGAGCCTGCAGACCTCGGCTCAAGACGGCCCTCGATGGCGTCGCGTCTTCTGCTGGCAGTATCCTGTTTTGCGCTGGTGTTCGCGATCGGGTTTCACGACCCGGGGACGCTCAAGCCCGGGCGGGTCATGATTGACGAATACCACTCGAACTGGGAAAAGACCACGCAGCCCTACACCACCGAATGGTACGGTGAAGATTCAGGTTACAACTACTACTCTCTCGCTTCCTACATGGAAGACTACTATACGGTGTCGCGAAATCTCCACTCCCCGATAACTCCCGAGCTCCTCGCGTCTTGCGATGTTCTGGTTCTGAAGACTCCCACGAGCGCATACAGCCAGGAAGAGATCGACGCTGTGTTCAGATTCGTCAGGCAGGGCGGCGGATTGCTTCTGGTGGGTGACCATACAAACGTCTTCGGCACCAGCACTTATCTGAACCCCCTCGCAGAGCGGTTCGGCCTGCATTTCAACCACGACGGCACCTACGACTTGGTCACCGACGGGCTCTCCATTTACCAGGACAGAAGCGTATTCCCCCACCCTACAGTCCGCCGCCTGGGGAGGTTCATGTTTGCCACGTCTTGCTCGCTTGAGGCGCCGCTGCTCTCGGCCGGCGCAATCACGGGCTATGGAATCAAAAGTCTTTACCTTGACTACAGCCAGGAGAATTTCTTCCGTACTGACGCGCTCGACTTCGACAAAGACTACGGTTTGCTGCTGCAGCAAGTGGCCCTGCAAAGCGGGCGCGGCCGAGTGGTTGCGTTCACCGACAGCACTGTGTGGTCCAACTTCTTCATGTTCATCCCGGGCAAATGGGAGCTTGCAGAAGGCGCGCTCAACTGGCTGAACCGCCGAAACATGCTGCCGTGGGCACCCTGGGTCCTGGTTGCGGCGGCAGCAGCCGGCGCGGCAGTGCTGGTGTCGCGCCGCGCCAAGGGCATCCCCATAGTCGACCCGCTCGGCGTGGCCTTCGCGCTGGGCTTTGCTGCTCTGGCGATACTCTCGGCGCAGGGCCTTGACTCGCTGTTCTACGCTCCTCGCGCGAAAATCGCGCACGCCGCCACCGAGATTGCTTTCGAAAGCGAGCATGGCAATATGCTGATCCCTTCGGAGACGATATTCATCGATCCGAATAGCGCTTATCATGTCTTCTACACCTGGACCCAGCGGGTGGGCGCCCGCCCGCGGATGGCGCCTCTGTCCGACGCTATGAAATGCGACACTATCGTCCTCGCCAATATATCGCGCCCGTTCGCGTCGCGCGATCTGGCGCGCATCAAGGAGTATGTCGAGTCAGGCGGCGGTCTTCTGGTGCTTCACGGCAACGGTTCCGACGACGGCGCGGCCAACCAGGTCCTCGGCATGTTCGGATTGGCGGTGGAAGATCCGCGCGATGGGTTCATTGCGGATTTGAGAGGGGGAACGATCCAGAGGTTCGTCCCGGTCTACTCCGTGGTCGGCGGGATTCCGCTACTCTATGACTCGTTCGGGCGGCCGGCGGCCGCCTCTGCCGACGTGGGCGGGAGATCGGGAAAAGTGATCGTGTTTGGGGCATCCAGTCTGTTCTCCGACGCGTTTATGGGAACCACTTCGACTATTCCGGACGAGACCATCAGGTCCATATACGACCTCGAGTTCTACTTGATTCAACCGAGAAGGGAGGTTAAGACTGACCATGAGCAAGCCAGTGGATAGACACATCCCGATGATTGTCTTGGTCGTGATCGCGACTGCGGCTTTGTGTATGTCGGGCGCGCAGGCGAGAGGGATCAGGACCGAAGCGTCGGCTGATTCACCGCTATTCGCCCAGTCCGTGCTGGCAGCTGAGGCAAGCCTAAAAGTCCCTCGCGGCGGATATGCCTCGCAGCCCGTTCCGGATGTGATGGACGTTGACGCTCCTGAGTCTTCATCGGCGACTGACGTGACGGATTTGGGGCTACCAACGTTTGGCTCCACCTGCATGCCGACCTGTGCTTCGACGTGCTCTCCGACATGCGCCGCAACATGCGGAACGAAGTTCACCTGCGGCGCTACGTGTGCTGCAACATGTGTAACCAAGCCCACGTGCGCTTCGACATGCGCCACAACATGCGGAACGAAGCTCACCTGCGCAGCTACGTGCGCCTCGACGTGCGCCGCAACATGCGGAACGAAGCTCACCTGCGCAGCTACGTGCGCCTCGACATGCGCCGTAACCTGTACCACAACGTGTGGAGCCGGAGTCACCTGCGGGGCCACTTGCGCATCCACGTGTCTTCCAACATGCGCTAGTACGTGCGCCTCGACATGTGCCGCAACATGCGGAACGAAGCTCACCTGCGCAGCTACGTGTGCTGCAACATGTGTAACCAAGCCCACGTGCGCTTCGACATGCGCCGCAACATGCGGAACAGGGGCCACATGCGGATCCACGTGTCTCGTAACATGCGCCAGCACCTGCGCCGCAACATGCGGAACAAAGCCCACGTGCGCAGCCACCTGCTCCGCAACGTGCGCGCCAACCTGTGCT
>JAGVTS010000143.1:0-62939 GCA_019136685.1 Bacillota bacterium
GCAGGAATTCTCTCCGACTCTCAGGTCGACCGAGAAGGGCAACCCGCTCGAGGACGAGGGCGGGGTGGCGGCCATCACCGCCGGCCTTGACACGTCGATCGCGGGATTCGACATCGCTGTCGACGGCGAGATTTTGGGCAGGAACAACGATGGCAAGCTCGACGATGAGCGCTCCATCGGAGCGGCTGTGGGCACCAAGGTTGGATGGATCGACGTGGCCGCGGGCCACAAGGTCACCCGGAAGGACCTGACGGAGGAGGAACCCTCCACCATCAACACCACAACTCTAGGAGTTGGGTTCACAGAGCGGCCGATCTTGCCTAACCTGGTCATGAGCGCCAGCTACAATGCCACGATCACCAACTTCTCGCTAGCTGGGATGAGGCACGTGGCCAAGGCTGCCGTCGGCGCTGATGTAGGAGCGTTCCGCGGAGTCAGCGTGTCCGGCATGATAGACACGCTGCCTGAGGATGGTCCGGGACGCCAGCTCGGCGTGGAATACGGCGCGCCGTGCGGAGTCAAGCTCGGATACTCCTACGAAGACTACGCCGACGAAGCAGAGGACACTAACAGGGTCTACGCAGGCCTGGAGGTCTCCTTCTAGTCAACCTCATCGGCTCGCGGTCGGACGGCGGCCGTGGCCGGAAGAGCAAGGACCCGGGATATCCCGGGTCCTTGCGCATTCGACGCCGGCCTCGCGCAGAGGGACTTGTCGTTTCTACCTATGGGATTCGTAGGCTCTGGCCCGGATAGATATCGCTGCTGAGCAGCTGGTTCAATGCCACAAGCGCCTCGGGAGTCGTGCCGAATGCCGAGGCTATGCCGGATAGCGAGTCGCCGGGCTGCACCACGTACTCGCCGGACCCAGCCTGGCCGGTCGATGTTGCCGATGCGCCGCCCCTAGGCCCTCCAGGTATTCTCAGCCGCTGCCCCACGTAGATAGTGGTGCTGGTCAGGTTGTTCGCGGACATCAAAGCCTGGACTGTAGTGCCGTACCTTCGCGCAATCAGGAACAGGGTGTCGCCGGGCTGGACGATGTAGTCGGTCCCGGTGGTCGTAGGGCGCGCAACTGCTCCAGGGATCGCAAGTACCTGGCCGACGGTTATCATGTCGGTTGTCAGATTATTGGCGCGCCGGATAGCGTCCACTGTAGTTCCAAACCTTCGCGCGATAAGGAACAGCGTGTCGCCGGCTCTCACTACGTATGTTCCGGGCGCCGGCGCAGGGGCGGGGACGCCCGCTGTTATCAATACAGGCAGTCCCACCTGCACCTGCTCGAATAATGACTCGACGTCGGCATTGTACATCCTCACGCACCCATTCGATACCGCGTGACCGATAGACTGAGGCTGATTAGTGCCGTGTATTCCGTGCCCGCGCCTGGTGAACGCCATCCAGCGCGTGCCGAACACACCGCCGGGGTTGAACGCCTTGTTCAGGACGCTCCAGGAGCCGGCCGGAGTCGGGGTGGCCGGCTTGCCCACTGCAATCGGGTAGTGCGCGGCTTCTATTCCGCCCCTGAGCAGTGCTAGGCGACGCTGGGCCAGGCTTATCTGTATCGAGAGCGGCTGGCGGCTCTGGGTAGCCTGCCTGGGAGAGATGTCCGCATCAGGGCTCGCCGGACCGAGGGGATCGGCGGTCGCCATATCCGGGGGATCGTCAGGGAAGCAAGCATCTTGGGGCAGCGGGAGGCCGTCGAAGAGCAGACGCCATGTCTCGGCGTCTACGATGCCGGTTTCAGGAAGACCCACGCTTGCCTGGAACTGCCGTACTGCGAGTTCGGTCCGGAGCCCGAATATGTTGTCCACTTCGCCTAGGGGGAAACCTCTGAACGCGAGCTGTTCCTGAACATTGCCTACGGGAACCACAGTCATGCCTCGCATTAGCACCAATGGCCTGCATTCAGGCAATTGCAATCACCACCTGTCTGCTTTCTGCACCATTATACGCGCGGCGGCGAGAATCCGTTGAAGGATTCTCTGTTCGGCCGCCGAATAAAGCTTGTTGAACCGGTGGGCGAAAGGTGCCGCCGATTAATATAAAGCAGTGGGAGGACGTCAAATGGCAGGAGTAAAACTGGAGCATGTGTACAAGAAATTCGGCAATGTGGTCGCGGTAAACGACGCCAATTTGGAGATCCGCGACAAGGAGTTCCTGGTGCTGGTGGGCCCTTCGGGGTGCGGGAAGTCGACGACCCTTCGGATGGTGGCCGGGCTTGAGGAGATCACATCAGGCGACATCTACATCGGCGACACTCTGGTCAACGACATCCCGCCGAAAGACCGCGATATCGCAATGGTTTTCCAGAACTACGCTCTGTATCCACACATGGACGTCTACAACAACATGGCTTTCGGTCTCAAGCTGCGCAAGTTCCCCAAAGCCGAGATCGACAACAGAGTGAAGGATGCCGCCCGGATTCTGGGCATCGAGAACCTTCTGGATCGCAAGCCTAAGGCCCTGTCGGGCGGGCAGAGGCAGCGCGTTGCCGTTGGGCGTGCCATCGTGCGCGAACCCAAGGTCTTCCTTATGGACGAACCCCTGTCCAACCTGGATGCCAAACTGAGGGTTCAGATGAGGGCGGAACTGTCAAAACTCCACAACAGGTTGCAGACGACGATAATCTACGTCACCCACGACCAGACCGAGGCTATGACCATGGGCGACCGGATAGTGGTGATGAAGGATGGCTTCATCAAACAGGTCGGAGCGCCTCTCGAGATCTATGAGCAGCCCGATAACATGTTTGTCGCCGGCTTCATCGGCAGCCCTGCCATGAACTTCGCACCGGGCGTTCTCCGCAAGGAAGGCGATGAGTACATCGTGGATTGCGAGAGCTTCCGCATCGGAGTGCCGCGCGGCAGGTTCCGTGAGATAGAGAAGTATGTCGATGAGAATGTGATCATGGGGATCAGGCCGGAGAACATCGAGGATATCGACTTCGCTCCGGACGCGCCTGAGGATAGAATAGTCAAGTGCATGGTGGACGTGATCGAGCCTATGGGCGCCGAGGCCTACCTCTACTTGACGACCGGACCCCACTCATTTGTGGCCAGGGTCAACCCTCGCACCAGTGCCCGAGACGGCGAGCCTCATTCAGTCGTACTCAACATGGACGAGTGTCACCTGTTCGACCCGTCTACTGAGAATACCATTAGGTAGACGGTGCTAGCGTTGCGCCGGGGCATCGCGCCCCGGCTTCCCGTTGTACAGCCATCTTGGAACGGGGGTGGTAGTGTATGGGCATAGAAGGCGCGTCTCTCTTCATCGGCGTTGATCTCGGGGGCACGAAGATAGCTTCGGCGCTGGTGGACGCGGATATGAGGATGATCGATCGCGTCAGGGTTGCCACCCGGCCCGAGGAGGGGCCGAGCGCCGTCATAGGCAGGATGCTCGATACAGTGCAGGACCTGACCTTGAGAAATGGGTGCGGCGTGGGCGAGGTCCGGGCCTTAGGCATCGGCTGCCCGGGGCCTCTAGACCCAAAAACCGGCATAGTGCTGGACGCGCCCAATCTGATGTGGAAGGACGTCTCTCTCGCGGCCCCGATGGCTGAGGCCACCGGGAGGCCTGTGTATCTTGAGAATGACGCCAACGTCGCGGCGCTTGCAGAGAACAGATTAGGCGCCGGCAGAGGCGCGAGAAATATGATGTACATCACTGTCAGCACCGGCATAGGTAGTGGGCTGATTCTAGGCAGCAAGCTGTACGTGGGCGCCGCGGGGTCCGCCGGCGAGCTGGGTCACGTGACCATGGTCGCTGATGGCCCGCTCTGCGGGTGCGGGAATCGTGGGTGCCTGGAGTCGCTGGCGTCGGGCACTGCGATCGCCCGGCGAGCGCGCGAGACTGCGGTGCGCCCTGGGGGTGAAGGAATCCTCAAGGCTGCGTGTGGCGACATCAACGCCATAGACGCATCGCTGGTCGCATCGGCGGCGGCGGCAGGCGATGCGGCGGCGGCAGCCATATTGCGCGACGCATTCGAATATCTTGGCATTGCAGTGGCCAACGTCGTAAACCTGCTCAATCTGGATATGGTAGTAATCGGCGGTGGAGTGGCGCGCGTCGGCGATGTGCTGTTTGATACTGTGCGACGTCTGGTCAAGCTGCGATCCTTTGCGTGCCTGGCCCGGGATGTACTGATAGTTCCGGCCTCGTTAGGAGCCGATGCCGGCGCCCTTGGAGCCGCGTGCTATGCAGCTGAACGACTGGCCCGGGAGGAGCGGGACGCGGGCTGCGACCCAAGTATCTGCCATGACCTGGAGGGACCCGAGTGAGGAGACTGCTGCCCGTACTGGCCGTGGTCCTGACTGTGGCAGTCATCGCGACGCTGCCGCTGCCATGCGTCGGCCAGACGCTTGTGGTATGGGAGTCCGATGACCCGGCCGGCGATGACGATGGGCCGGGTACATACACATATCCCACAAACCCGGCGTTCTCGCCTTTTTCGGGAATCTTCGACCTCACCACGTTCAGGGTCCTTCACGATCCCGAAAACGTGTACTTTGAGATTACCCTGGCAGGGATCTCCAATACGTGGAATGCGCCTGAGGGGTTCAGCCACCAGCTCATCAATGTTTACGTGGATACAACCCCCAATGTCGGGCGCGTTGATACGCTGCGCGACGGCCCATTCGTGCTCTTCGACTCGCGACACGCATGGGACGTCAACATCAAGATCATGGGATGGGGCGGTACCCGCATTTACTTCGCGTCAGACGATGAGTCGTCGCCAGGAGTATACGACGGAGTTTTCGCAGAGGCGCTCCCCGACGGCAAGACGATTCGGGCCGTGCTGCCCAAAAAGGTAGTCGGCGAGCCGTCCGACATTTGGAAATACTACGTTTTGGTGGCCTCGCAAGACGGTTATGGCCCTGACAATCACCGGCCTGTGATGGCCGCGACCGGCGCCTGGGTGTTCGGCGGCGGATCTGACCTGGATGTGAACCCCAACGTCATCGACATTCTGGCGCCTGAGTCCGGTTTGAGGTCTCAGCACAACCAGCTTGGCTCATGGAGCGAGTCCGAGCGCCGCCTGGCTGTGCTGTATCCGGCTAACCCAGATGGTCGGCTGGCCCTCGGGGTTCGCCCGGCGATGGTTGTTGTGGCGGCCCTGCTGGTCATAGCCGTGTTGGGATACCTGGCGGCGAGGGCCGTTCGTGGCAGGCCAGGCAGCTGAGGAGGACTTATCCTGTGATTCGGTGGAAACCATTGGTACGCGGCGCTGCAATTGCGGCCGCTGTGTTTGTGGCTGCATGCCTGGCGACCGCTTGCCCATGTCAAGCGGCGCGCCGCACTTGGTTGGACTGGCTTTTCGGCCCGCCCGCGCAGACGGAAGGCGGGGCGGCCGACGAACCTGCCGACAGGGCCCTCGAAGTGGTATTCGCATTCTACATGACCGGCGACGTTTCGCCGGAGTCGCTGGGCCCCACGTCATCTACCTGTGAACAACTGTTGGACATGCTCCTTGGGGAGCCTGGGCGCAAGTTCTCTGTTGGAATGTCGGCGCGGCTCGCGTCGGCGCTCGCCTGGTCGGGCTCGCGAGCGCTCGGGCTAATGCGTGACGGCGTATCTCGTGGACAGTTCGAACTCATGGGCTCCACACACTCTGATGCTGTTCTGGCCGCGCTGGACCCGTGGGACGCGCGCCTGGCTGTGCACTACGGCGCCAGCACACTTTCGCATGTGTTTGGCAAAGCCCCGACAGGCTTCTGGAACCCATCGGGTGTATGGAGGCAGGAGATCGTGCTGCCTATCAACGCCGGGGGCTATTCGCACACGATGATCGACAGCAAGATAGTGGATGTGAGCGGATTGGACGGGCTGCCTGCCCATGCTCCCCTTCGCGTGTCATGGGGCGGTCGCGAAATCGTGGTTTTCCAAACGGACGCCGACTTCGCCCGTGCTGTGGACGAGAGCGTCCGAGCAGGTTCGCCCGCGTCTGCCATTGCCTATCTTGAGCGAGCATACGCCGAGGATCTGGCGGACGCCGCAGTCGTGGTGTACGCGCGGGAGGTGCAGGCAGGCGACGAAGGCCAGTTCTTGCAAGGGTTCGCTCCCCTTCTCACGGCCATTGATAAGGAGCCTTGGCTCAGGCTAACCACATTGGAGGATAGAGTAGAGTCAGGCCCGCGCCCGCGCGCGGCGGCCCAGATGCCCGAGGGCGAGCCGACGCAGGTGCGCCAGGCTGCCGCCGCCGCTGGACATGCCAACTGGCAGGACTACAACGCCAATTCCCGCGTGCTGCGGGATACGAGGAGTCTATACGGGGACGTGCGCCGACGGATTCAGGCCGTGGAAGAGGACTTGCTTAAGGCGGGAGTATCTCAGGCCCTTGCGCCTGCCGCCTCGCGCCTCCTAGACCACGCCAAGCTCGTGTTCGCATGGCATCAGCGCGGGTTTGGCCGCCCCGGCGCGGAGAGCGGCGGATCAGGTCAGTGGGAGGCGGTTCGGAAAGCCTATGTCGCCGCCCTCGCCGCATGGCAGTGTGCCCATCCGACTACGTCGGTTTACCGGGAAGATGTAGATAGAGACGGGATTGAAGAAGTGGTAGTGGTCAATCCCACCGACATGTTCGTGTTGTCTCCCATTGGCGGCAAGATGCTCTATTGGTATGATCTCGAGCATGGTGATCAGGTAGTCGGATCAGATCTGGGTGAGGCAAAGCGCGGGGCGCTGGTCGACTCGATTGCCGGGGCGGCGGTTCCCTCGCCCGGGCTTGAGGCGACTACGTACAGTGTGGAAATGGGCGAGGAGTCTTCAAGCGTGGTGTTTGAGGCGGCTAGCGGCGCCGCAAGGCTGCGAAAGGAGTTCACTCCGGGCCAGAGAGGGTTCCAGGTGGAGTATACCTTGCGTGCCCGAGGCCGCGTGGACTTCAGCGTAGTCAACTCTTTCAGCCCCGACCCGGATCGGATTGTGGTTGACGGCAGGGACGGGCTGGCCTACATGCACGCCGATGGATCGCCGGCCAGCGCGCTAGCGCCCGGCTCATCTTTCGGGCTGGCCAATGTGGTTTCCGGTAGTGCAGTAGCGGCGACTCCTAACCCCCGAGGCGCAGACACTGTGCCGGCGGCAGAGGTGTGGTCTGACTCTGCCCTTTTCGACAGAAGTCTGTCGATCGGGTACAAGCTGCAGATGTGGCCGGGATCCTCAGCTGCAATCTCCGTCGGGTTCGAGCGGGTCAGGATCAAGGCATCGGCGCCTCCTGTGCTGTGGATTGAGCCCAGCGGTGATAGCCTCACGGCAGCGATACCTTCCTACACGCGCCGAGCGGCAGTGCGCCGGCTGTCGGCGGAGGGTTTCCCTGTTGACACGCTCATGCTCACGGCTGCTCGTGGCCAGGAGACCAACGCGCCCGACGCGGTCGCACCGATGCCGCCGGGAGAGTACGACCTCGTAACCACGTCGGTGGCGGGGCGGACTACCACCATCGAGCGGGCTGATCGATATACTTCTGCAGGGACGAGGTTCGAATTCTTCCCCCGAATCGCCGATTCCCATGTCATACTGACGTCCGGATATCGCCGGGTGGGGTCCGTGGCAAGCATTCTGTGGGCTTTGCTGGGCGCCATCGCGATTGCAGGGGGAGTCGTGATGATGGCGCGCTCTGCGCGGCGCAAGGCTCCTCGCTGATGGCTTGTCATAGCGCATAATTCGCATCTTGCGGCCAAACATAAGAGTGCGGCGCCGGCGGCCGGCCGGGACCGTAGTCTCTTGCTTTCCGGAGAGGGATGCGCGGTGCGTGTGATGATGATCAGCTGGGAGTACCCGCCGCGAGTAGTGGGAGGGCTGGCGCGCCATGTTCAGGAACTCGCGAGAGCAATGGCGGACAGTGCGGAAGTGCATGTAGTGACTTGCGCCGCGGAAGGCAGCAGTCCGATTGAGCGCGACCGGAGCGTATGGGTGCACCGGGTAAGTCCCATAGGACCCTCGGTAGATGATTTCATGTCATGGGCGATGCAACTCTCTCATGCCCTCCTCGCCTGCGGTTGCCGCGTTGCCGCAGGTAGCGGGCCGTTCGACCTTGTGCATGCACACGACTGGACAGCGGCGCTAGCCGGCGCCGGCCTCAAGCGCGAAATGGGCCTTCCTCTTCTGGCCACCATCCACGCCACTGAATTCGGGCGCAACGGCGGCCTCGGTACCCCGACGCAGCGCCGAATATCCGATCTGGAGTGGTTTCTTTGCTATGAGGCATGGCGGGTGATCGTCTGCTCGCTGCACATGCGGAGCGAGGTCATGGGCGTGTTCGGGCTGCCGGCCGACAAGGTGTGTGTGATACCAAACGGCGTGGACGCCGAACAGTTCGTCCAGGCCAGTGCGTATCGGGGCGCTCGCGGCGCCGGCGAGTCCGACGGTAGCATCATACTTTTTGTGGGACGGCTCGTGCACGAGAAGGGCGTGCACATACTGATCGAAGCGATGCCCAAGATACTGAGATACTGGCCCGGAGCTAGGCTTGTGATCGCCGGCAGAGGGCCGGCTGAGGAAAGCCTGCGTAAGCTGGCTGTCGGCCTTGGCCTCGGGGGCAGTGTGTCAATGGTCGGTTTCATTCCGGATGATGAGCGCAACCGGCTGTACGGCATGGCCGCTGCGGCAGTGGCGCCCAGTCTCTATGAACCATTTGGGATCACAGCTCTTGAAGCCATGGCAGCCGGCACGCCCCTCATTGCAGCCGACACGGGAGGCCTCGCAGAGATCGTCAAGAACGGCGTGAACGGATGGCAGTTCTACGCGGGCAGCCCGAATTCGCTTGCTGACGCAGTCCTGCACGTCTTGCATAGCCCGGAGGCGGCCGGGAAAGCCGCGGAGGCTGCGCGCTGCGAAGTGCTGTCTGCATACGATTGGAAGGCCATTGCGCGCAGGACCATCAGCGTATACGCAGAGGTCCTGAGTGACGCCGCGGCGCAGGAAGAGGCGATGGCCAGGTGAAAGCGGTGATCATGGCAGGAGGCAAGGGCACCCGGCTTCGACCGCTCACCTGTACACTCCCCAAACCCATGGTGCCGGTGGCATGCCGGCCCATGATGGAGCACGTCGTGAACTTGCTTCTGGCGCACGGCTTTCGCGACCTAGCGTGTACCCTCTGCTACATGCCCGACACCATCCAGAGCCATTTCGGCGACGGGGCTTCCCTCGGGTGCTCTATCAGATACTCCGTGGAGGAGACGCCGCTCGGCACTGCCGGCAGTGTCCGTGCATTGGCCGACTTCCTGGACGAGACATTCCTGGTGATCAGCGGTGACGCGCTAACCGATGTCGATCTTGCTTCGGCGGTCGAATTCCACAGGCAGAAGGGCGCGGCCGCGACCATCGTACTCACCCGAGTAGAGACACCGCTAGAATACGGAGTAGTCATAGTAGACGGCGATTGCCGCATCACACGATTTCTGGAAAAACCCAGCTGGGGAGAGGTATTTAGCGACACAGTGAACACGGGGATTTACGTGCTGGAGCCGGACGTAATGGAGCTGGTCGAGGCTTCGCGAGAGTTCGATTTCAGCAAGAACCTGTTTCCGCGACTCCTCGGCGATGGGTATCCGATGTTCGGGTACGTGGCTGAAGGATACTGGTGTGACGTGGGTAACCTGGAGCAGTACCGCAACACCCATCTGGACATTTTGGATGGACGAGTCCGCGTGGCCATTCCTGGCGAACTAGTGGATGAGGGTGTATGGATCGACGAAGGAGCCGAAATCGAAACCGGCGCCATCCTCAGGGCGCCGGTGGTGGTCGGGCCTCGGGCACGAGTGGAAAAGGGCGCCGTGGCCGGCGATTACTCAGTGATAGGCGCCGCGTCTATACTGGCGGGCGGCTCTTCTGTGCGGCGCTCCATACTGTGGCCGGGCGCGTTCGTGGGGCAGAATGCCCAGGTGCATGCGGCTATCATCGCGTCCAGGGTGAGTGTGAAGGCCGGCGCTTCGGTGCTGGAGGGGGCAGTTGTCGGCTCGGGTAGCTCCATAGGCGAGCGAGCCCAGGTGAAGGCAGGTGTGAAGATCTGGCCTGATAAGGCGGTGGACGGCGGTTCCCAAGTCAATGCCAGCCTTGTGTGGGGAGCGCCGTGGTCAAAGCGCCTTTTCGGGAGATTGGGCGTGGCCGGGCTATCCAACATAGAGGTCACCCCGGACTTCGCCGCCCGTTTGGGCGCAGCCTATGCGTCGTGCCTGCCTGAGGGGGGCACTGTCACGGTGTCGAGCGATGTCCACCCAGCTTCCAAGATGACTAGGGCGTCTTTGGCCTGCGGCGTCATGTCAGTCGGCGCGGCCGTAGCCGATCTGGGCGATGCGACTACTGCGGTGGCGAGATACGGCGTGCCTGCGCTCAGGGCAGCCGGAGGCATGCATGCACGAGTGTCGCCGACTGATGATAACGTCACGGTCATTGAGTTTTTGGACTCGCGGGGCATCAATATTGATAAGGCGCTGGAGCGCAAGATAGAAAATGCCCTGCTCACCGAGGATTACCGCAGGGCCGCTCCGAGCCGTGTCGGGGGCCTCCTCAGGGAGACCGGAATGACGGCGCTGTACCTGGATGCCATGGAACGGGCGGTCGATGCGGAGTCGATCAGGAGAGCGCGTCTTTGCCTGGTGGCCGGATACGATGAAGACTACCTGGGCGACGTCATGAGCCTGATTCCCGGCGCGTTCTGCTGCACGCTCAAGCAGACACGTGCCTTCCAGGGCGCCTGGGCCATGGCTGAACTCGCGGACGCGGTCGTGGCCGAAGGCGCCCGGCTGGGGGTCCTGCTCGACAGGAACGCAGAGCAGTTGGCCCTGGTGAATGAACGAGGCGAAAGCGTGTGCGATGAGGACGTGTTGGCCCTGATCTGTTCTGCACTGCTCAAATCGCGCGCGGGAGGAACGGTAGTCGTGCCTGTCACCGCTCCCGGAGCTATCGAGAAGGTGGCGATGGGTCTTCGTGGGCGTGTAGTGCGGTCTCAGGCCAACCCCAGGTCCATGATGGAGAAGGCTATCGAAGCCAGGGTGACAATGGGCGAAGCCGGCGTCCCACAGTTTCAGCCCATGCTAGACGGTCTCTTCGCCCTAGTCGTGCTGCTGGAGCAACTTGCGCAGGGCAGCGAGCCGCTTTCGCTGATGGTCAGTGCAATGCCGCGGTCCTTTATGACCCGGCGCCTTGTGGATTGCCCGTGGCAATCGAAGGGCCGGGTGATGCGGCATCTGATCGAGGAGACCGACAGCGAAGAAGTCCAGCTAGTGGATGGCATTAAGGTCTACACCGATCAGGGTTGGACGCTCATCTTGCCCGATTCGGAGGATCCCGTCTTTCACGTCTATAGCGAGGCGGCAAGTCAAGAGATCGCTGAGGAGATCGCCGGCATCTACGTATCCAGGATCGCGGACGCCATGGGCGATGTCGAGTAGATGGTGTAGTCTATGTTAGGGAATATGTTGTCTATCGACTCCAGGTCGCTCACCCACTCATGGTCCACATTCGAGCTGCGAATGTCGCTATAGAGGCGGTTGAACCTGGATATGTGGCTCTTGGTGCGCTCCACGGCATAATCCACGCAAGTGCCGGCCTTCATGATGAACGCCCAATCGGAGCTTTGCGCCAGCATCAGTTCGCGGGCTGCCTGGTTGAGCGCTCGCCGGACCAGATCGGGCTGGGGCATGGCATGGTCATCGGCAAGCCGGCTCATCCTGTGCGCCATCATGTGCAGATGCCGGTAGATCCAGTGGTTGCAGTCTGCCAGCCACACTTCACTGTAGCCCATGTAGCCCCATGATGACATGGACGGTACGGACACCTGAGCGCGCGGGCGCTCTTCTAGGTAGTCTCCGGGGGTAACGAGCTTGATGACGTCTTGGTCGTAGGCGACCTTGCGTATGACGAACTCCAGGAACTCGGGGCCTTCAAACCACCAGTGCCCGAAGAGCTCAGCGTCGTACGGAGCGACTACTATGGGTCTTATGTCCATCACTGACGCCAGGTGCTCGATCTGCCGTGCGCGGTTGAACACGAAGTTGCCTGCGTGTGTAGCCGCTTTGTTGATGGCCCATTCTCGCACATACGGTTCCTTGTATTCCGTGCGGCCGGTGACGCGGTAGTATTTCATGCCCGTATGTGTTCTTACCGGGCAACCGCCCATGAATGGCCGTATGTAGTCCCAGTCGAGGTCGTAGGCGATATCGCGGTAGAACTCCCTGTAGTCGAAGTCGCCGGGGTATCCCTCGTGCGCGCTCCAGACCTGCTTGGACGATTCCATATCTCGCCCGAAGGCAGCCACGCCCGAAGGGCAGTAGACGGGCGCGAACACACCATATCTCGGCCTGGGGCTGGCATTTTCTATGCCGTGCGCATCGGTGAAGAAATACCGGACTCCCGCCTCCCGCAGGTAGGCGTCGACGCCCGGATAATACCCGCATTCGGGTAGCCACATCCCTTGGGGACCAGTCCCGAATGTCCTGCGGTAGTAATCCACGGCTGCGATGATCTGGGCCCGGGCCGCAGACGGACACACCTCCATGAGTGGCAGATAGCCATGGGTTGCTGCCGTGGTTATCAGCTCTATTCGGCCCTCATTGGCTAGGCGCGCGAACCCTCCGACTACATCACGCTGGAGAGTGTCATTGTAGACTGATCTGACATGCTGGAACCGTTCCAGGTACATCCTTGCGGTTTCGCGGAACCCAGGCTGCCATCTGGTCCGATACGTCTCGAGCTCGGCTAAGCGGCACAGGCCGTCGATGAACTCGGAGAAGCGCGCCTGGAGAAGCGGGTCGCGGCACATCGACATTAGTGTAGGGGAGAGCGATACTGTGAGTCGGTATGGCACTCCCTCTGCCGCGAGTTTAGCCAGCATCGTGTATAGCGGGATATATGTCTCCGTCAGAGCTTCGTAGTACCATTTCTCCTCCAAATACGCCTCGCCGCGTGCGTGGCGTACGTACGGAAGGTGAGCATGCAGCACTATTGCCAGGTAGCCCCGGGGTTCACCCATTGCGAAATCACCTGCCATCTTTGAGCCCGGTCCGGGCCACAGTCCAGGATACACGGCGTGACATCAGCCGGTCAGCCGATTCGGCGACCACTTCGATGGGGAGTTCGCCCACGGGGAGCGCGATTCTCACTGAGAAGGTCCCGTCAGAAGCCGTGTTCACTGCCATGCCCGACACGCTGACCTGCGACCCGGGCTCGGTTGCGCCATATACCACGAGTTCTGCATCTGCCCGCAGCCAGTACTGGCGCTCGGCCATCTCCGGGGCGCCGGTGGGCATAGGCGGGCCCAGGGGGCTGGACACCGCTCCTACTCCTCCCGAGCCCAGGGCTATCTCCCGTGCCCATTCCTCCGCGCGCAGCCTCCGGGCCGGCATACCCGGCGATGCGGTGTAGATCCGGGGGCCGTGCGAGATCGTCTCTAGCGCACGAATGGAAAGCCATTCCTGGTCGCGAACCTCTGAAGGCCCTACCCGCGGCATGTGTACTACATTGGAACGCGCAATGAACCGAAACTCGTCTGAATCAGGCGTCAAACCCAGGTCCACGCAGTAAGACCTGTCGGGCTCGCATACGTTGATGTACCAGTTGTTCGCAAAGGGATGGACGTCCACCGCGACTTGTTTCGCGAAGTCAGCCCCGTCGCGACCGGTCACGTCATTCACCCGAAGAGTAAGGCGGCTGCTCAGGATGCTGCTTCCGAGCTCGCGGGCGAGGGTCAGCGCTGTCTCCTCGGATATTTCCCAGTAGGCGTGCATCCAGAATGGATCTTGCACTTGCAGCACAATCCGGGTTTCGCCGTAGCCCTCGGGTACTTGGCACGCGTTAGCCTCGCCAGACGAGTCGTGCACGACAGGACCTCCTCGCGACACCGAAACGCAATCTCTTCGGTATTCTGTCCGGCCTCAATCGGGGTTATCCCGCCAGGATAGCGCTTAGCGGTTGGGTAAGAATACTTCATGTTGTAGGAGGTGTGACGCATGTCGTCTTGCGGCTCATTTGCCCTGGTGCTTCATTCACACATTCCATACTGTCGCAAGTCAGGTGTGTGGCCGTTTGGTGAGGAGTGGGTGTTCGAGGCGATGGCCGAAACATACATACCAATCCTAGACCTGCTATCGGCGATCGAAAGCTCCGGACTTGGGCCTCGTGTCGCTGTTAGTCTGTCCCCGGTTCTCGCTGAGCAGCTGGCAGATCATTACATGAAGGCACGGTTTCTGGAATACGCCGAAATGCGCAGGAAGGCTGCAGCGCACGACATCGAGAGGCACGAGGCTGAGCATGACGACAAGCGGGCCCTGCTGGCCAGGAAATACGCAGAGTACTACGAGTACGTGGCGGACAGATTCTCGAACCACTACGACGGCGATCTGCCGGGCGCTCTCGCCGGCCTAGCATCTCGCGGCGCGGTCGAGCTTCTGGCCACCGCCGCGACACATGCCTACCTCCCGCTGCTGTCTGCGGAGCGAGCGCGCGTTCAGATGAGGTTGGGATGCGACGCGTGCGAGCGCCATTTCGGCGTCAGGCCCAGAGGCGCCTGGCTGCCGGAGTGCGGTTATCGTCCGGGGGTCGTTGAACGAGTCTTGACTGAGTGCGGCATAGACTACTTCATTGTCGACACACATGCTGTCGCCGGAGGCGCAGTAAGGGAGGCGTATGGGGCAGAGGCGACCTGCTCGGGGGGCGCCGCGTCTCCTGTGCCGATCCTGAGCCCGAGCATGGCCACGCTCAGGCCATACAGACTCCTTGGCTCCGAGGTGTCGGTGTTTGCCCGGGATGAGGTCACTGCCGCGCAGGTATGGTCGAGGGAAACGGGGTATCCGGGCGACGGCAACTACCGCGAATTCCACAGGCGTGACAGCGTCTCAGGTCTGCAGTACTGGCGCGTCACCAGCAAGCTCCTGGATCTTGGCCAGAAACAGCTGTACGATCCTGTCGCCGCAGGCGACATCGCCCGGGAACATGCCGCGCACTTCGGTGAGCTGGTCGCCGCGAGGCTTGTGAGATACCGCGACGCATGCGGCGAGCAGGGATTGATAGTTGCCCCGTATGACATGGAGCTCTTTGGGCATTGGTGGCACGAGGGCATAGTCTGGCTGAAATACGTGCTCACCCTGCTTGCCGACGACGGGCGCGTAGCTCTCACGACTCCCGGCGCGTATCTGGACTCCAACAGACCTTCCGCAGAGATAAGCATCGCCGAGTGCTCGTGGGGACACGGAGGTAAACATGGTACGTGGGCTAATGCTGACACCGCCTGGATGTGGGAGTCGCTGGCCCGGGCAGAGGCGCTTCATTGTTCGCTTTCGAAAAAGCGCGACACGCTTCGAGGCGCACTACTGGCCATGGCGGATCAAGCCGGCCGCGAGCTGATTCTGCTGGAGGCCAGTGATTGGCCGTTTCTGGTCACTACAAGGCAGGCAAAGGAGTACGCCGAGGAGCGCTTTCTGCGCCACCTGGGCGACTTCGAAACATTGGCCGGCGCCGCCCTGAGCGGGGTTGGCGACGACAAGGCAATGGCCGCGCTGAGTACTATCGCTTCGCGCGACTCGCTTTTCGCCTGGGTGGACGGCGAGAAACTGTGATATACTCTGAGGTGCAATCTACGGAGGTGAGGTGCACCGCAATGCTTGACCTGACCCTGGCATCCGGCCTGCCCATAGCCCTCGGAGACGACTTCAGGCTGGTTTTCTCCGATCCCCTGCCTGACATTGCGCCGGCAGTGCGCAAAGCCACCGACATGTTGGACGTGTGGCTATCGCCAGACAAGGCTGAGGACAGAGAGATCTACTACATGTACAGGGACGTACACCTGCCCGAGCACGAAGAGCTCATTCGCGGAAGCGGCCTGAGGTACGACATCACCGTCATACTCCCGGGAAAGGTCGGCCACGAGTTCATCAAGACCGCCGGCCACTATCATCCGGAAAGACCCGGCTCAAGAACCACATATCCTGAGGTCTACGAGGTCCTGTTCGGAGTAGCGCACTATCTGCTTCAGCGGGCCGACGCAAGTTCCGGCGATATCGTGGATGCAGTGCTTGTCGAGGCCGAGGCAGGTGATAAGGTGGTTATCCCGCCGAGGTACGGGCATATAACAATAAACCCGTCCTCCGAGCCTTTGGTCATGTCGAATTGGGTTGCGGCCGGCTTTGCGTCTGAGTATGGCATGATCAAGAGGCACAGGGGCGGAGCATACTTTGAGATAGATGAGACGACCGGCGCGAGCCGGCTTGTTCCGAACAAGCGGCACGAGGGAGTCGCGCCACTCAGGGGTCTCGACCCTCGGGATCTGCCCACTTTGGCTCTCATGAGGGGGTACCCCATGTATCAGGCTTTCGTCGATTCCCCCGATAGGTTCAGGTGGCTCGCTCAGCCTGAGCAGTTCGAGCAGGAACTGGCGTTCGTCATCGGCAGGTAGGCATCGGGGCGAGGTGAAGTCCATGGGCAATGTGATGGAACCGCGAGTTGTTGCATTGGGCGGCGGAACGGGTCTGTCCACCCTCCTGAGGGGACTGAAACGCCACACCACCAGCATCACGGCGATTGTCACCGTCACCGATGACGGCGGCAGCTCGGGGAGGATTCGAGCGGAAATGGGAGTGCTCCCTCCGGGCGACATACGCAACTGCCTGGTGGCGTTGGCTGACGCAGAACCCCTCATGAAGGAGCTTTTCGACTACAGGTTCAATGGCGAAGGTCCGCTTGCAGGCCACAACTTCGGAAACCTGTTCATAGCTGCCATGAGCGAGATCATGGGCGACTTCGAACTGGCCGTCAAGGAATCCAGCAGAGTGCTTTTGGTCAGAGGCGAGGTACTCCCTGCCACGCTGGATGACTGCACGCTCGGCGCGTTGCTGATAGATGGCCGAGAGGTCCTCGGCGAGACCTCAGTGGGCGGCAGCACGTCCCGGATCGACCGAGTGTTCCTGCGCCCCCCATGTCCCAGGCCCCTGCCGGAGGCGCTGCGCGCGATAGCGGAGGCCGATGCGATTGTGCTGGGTCCGGGCAGTCTGTACACCAGCATCATGCCCAATCTGCTCGTGGATGGAGTGGCGGACGCGATCGCTGCATCCGAAGCGGTCAAGATATACGTGTGTAATGTTATGACTGAACCCGGCGAGACGCAAGGGTATACTGCCCAGGATCACCTGGCCGCCATTTTCCGTCATGCCGGACCCGATGTCGTTGACTGGATCATAGTCAATGATGCTCCCATAAGTGACGGAATGATGCGAAAATACTCGTATGAAGGCGCCGAGCCGGTGAGATGGGACAGAGAGGTTCTTGAGTCGATGGGGATTCGGGTGGTGGAGTCGGCTGTGGCAAGCCAGACTGAGTTGGTAAGGCATGATCCCGGCGCGATTGCGCGGGAAGCAATGGCTCTGGTTGTGCCGAGGAAAAGGTAAGCGTGCTACATATGAGCGACCCTGCAGACGAGCACGGCGGCCAGGAACCCCGCCAGGCTCGCGAGTAGCGCCGCCGGCACTGTGTGGCGCGTTTGCGTTATTCCAACCGAGCCGAAGTAGAGCGCGATGATGTAGAGAGACGTATCTGCCGAACCCTGTACGACAGACGCCAGTAGCCCCTCGGCCGAGTCCGGCCCGTGAGCCTGCAGAAGCTTGGCCAAGTATCCCAGGGCTCCCGAGCCTGATATGGGTCGCAGCGCGGCGAGGATCATGAGATCAGGATGTACTCCGAGGGCGCGCGCCACGGGCAAGAGGGCGCGCGCTGTTGTGTCCAGGGCTCCTGAATCGCGGAACATCCCCACAGCGACGAACATGGCGATCATGGCCGGCGCAATGCGCGCTATCGTCCTCAAGCCGTCGGAGGCGCCGGCGATAAAGCAGCTATACACGTCAATGCCCCTCAGGGCGCCGTACAAGGGTATTCCCACAAGTAGAAGAAGCACAACATAATAGGGCAAGGATATGAGTTGCCTCATTGGTCTTTTCGACCTCTCTTCCTGAGGGCTAAGTCGAGGATCACGGCAGCAGCGGTTGAACAGGAGGTGGCGAAAACCGTGGCCCCGACGACGGCGGCTGGATCGGCCGAGCCCATTTCGGCTCTGAGTGAGATTATGGTCGTGGGAACCAGCGTGAGGCTAGAGGCGGTGATAATGGCGAAGGTACACATGGCGTCAGTGGGCCCCGCATGCGTATGATTCTCGGCTGCCAGTTGCTGCATGGCCGCGAGGCCCAGGGGAGTGGCGGCCATGCCCAGCCCGAGGAGGTTTGCGGCCATGCTCGAGGCGATGAGCGGCATTGACTTCGACTTCGGCCCGAGCCCGGGGAAGAGCGGGCCGATTAGTGGTCGAATCCCTGAGGCCAGTGCCGCTGTGAGCCCGGCCTGCTGCGCTATTCTGGCCATGCCCGACCAAAGACCTATTGAGCCGGCCAATGCCAGGCAGAGCTGTACAGCTTCCTTTGCGGAAGAGATGGCCATCGCCGCAACGCTTGCGGGTCCACGGACGACGGCTGCCCAGATCGTGCCGGTTGCCAACATGGCGACCCAGACAATGCCCATCATGCCTTTTCCTCCAGACAGTGGCCGGGCGGGCTGAAACTTGCGCCGCCGCTCCATCGTATTCATGGTCTCTGGGCAAGTATGCGCCGGTCTGTGCCCTGCAGATGAAGGGAATTGCCATGCCGGCGGGGAATAGAAACACTGCTAGGCCCGGGGAGTGATTGTCGAGTGGACTTTTACTCGTTGATGAAAGACGAACTCGTTCGGGCAATGCCCGAGCGCGATTGCTGTCGAGTGGCGGAGCTATCGGCGCTGCTCATTGCGGATGGCGTCATCCGGACATCCGAAGGACGCGTGTGCATAGTGGTGTCTGAAACGCACGCGGGTGTGGCGCGAAAGGTCGTTTCGCTCATTCGTGATCTGGAACGACCGGCTCTGGAGCGCCCCGGTGTGGAAGTGAGCGTAAGAAACCGAAAGAGGAAGGGCGCGCCCCGCGGCAACCTCTACGTGGTCCGGATGGTTAACCATGATGAAGCCGTCGATCTTCTTGACCGCCTGGGCCTCGCAAGGCAGGACGGCCTCGTTCGCGGCGTGGAGCCACGAGTGGTCGCCAGACGCTGCTGCAAACGGGCGTACATTCGCGGCATCTTCTTAGGAGCAGGTTACGTGACCGACCCGTCGAGAGGATACCATCTGGAGATGGCGATTCTGGGTCTGGAGCACGCGCAGTACATATGCGGTCTTCTAGCCGAGTTCGGGATTCGCGCGAGGGTAGTGCCCCGTCGAGGGCGCAGCGTGGTGTATCTTAAGGACGGCGATGACATCGTAGAGATGCTCCGTGTGATGCAGGCGTCCAGTGCTCTCTTGGAGCTTGAGAATGCGCGGATACTGCGTTCGATCCGCGGTGACGTCAACCGCTTGGTCAACGCGGAGAATGCCAATCTCGGCAAGACTGTGGACGCTTCTTTGGATCAGATCCGCAACATCCAGCTCATAGACGATGTGATGGGCATAAGGAGGCTTCCCCCGGCTCTTGCCGCAGCCGCGAGCCTAAGGCTTGAGAACCCAGAAGCCAGCCTCGCCGAACTCGGAGCCATGCTGTCGCCGCCCGTGAGCAAATCGGGCGTCAACCATCGCATGCGTAGGATTGCCCGAATAGCTGACGACATTCGCCTGACAAACAGGCGCGAGAGGTGATGCCCCGTGGAAATGTCCTACGGGATGGTCCAGCAGCAAGTTCAGAAACTGGTCATGACTCCCCAATTGCGCCAGGCCATCCAGCTTCTTCAGCTGCCTACGGTTGATCTGGCGCAGTACGTCCAGAACGAGCTGCTCGGAAACCCAGTTTTGGAAGAGGCTGATTTGCCGGCCGAAGGGTCCGGCGATGAGAGCCAGACGTCTCGCGCTGACGATGACCAGATAGACTGGGAACGCTACTTTGCCGGCGATGGGGGCGCCGACCCCGGGTGGCCTCCGGACTTGTCAGATAAGGACGATGATCCGGTAAGGCTCATCAGATGGGAACCTTCGCTAGCCGAGCGTTTGCACGTGGAGCTCAGAGTAGCGTCGACCTCCGCCAAAGCTCTCTGGATCGGCGAGTATCTTCTTGGATGTATCGACGAAAGCGGTTTCTTCCGCGGAGACGTAGCTGATGTGGCGGCCGCCCTGGGCGCCGAGGAATCTGAGGTGGAGGAGGTGCTCAAGCTAATTCAGTGCCTAGACCCAGTGGGCGTGGGGTCGCGAAGTGTTCAGGAATGCCTTGAGCTGCAGATATCTGCCAAGTCGGCTCCCGATGACCTGCGCGCGCTGGCTACGCGAATCGTTCGAGAATACCTAGACGACCTGGCCGAAGGCAGGATATCGCGAATCGCCTCTAAGCTGGGCGCAGATGTTACGCAGGTTCAGGAGGCCGCCGACCTGATACGTGCGCTCTCCCCCCGGCCGGGGCAGGGCTACGCGGGGGGCGGACAGCCGAGATACATCGTTCCCGACGTGATCATCGAGAAGGTGGGGGATGATTATGTTGTGCTACCGTGCGAGTCGGCATCGCCTCGACTGGTTATAAACAGCGCATACCGGGCGATGCTATCTGATGCTCGCACTGACCCGGCCGCCAGGGACTTCATACGTGAACGCCTCAACTCGGCCGCGTGGCTCATACGTGCGCTAGGTCAGCGTCGCGACACCATCACCAAGGTTGCGACTTCCATCGTCGCACATCAACGCGGTTTCTTCGATCGGGGCATCCTGCATCTGCGTCCACTCACACTGAGAGAAGTGGCTGCCGACATCGAGATGCACGAGTCGACCGTCAGCCGGGCGACTGCAGGGAAGTATGCGCAGACTCCTCGTGGCACATTCGAGCTTCGCTTCTTCTTCGGTTCCGGAGTGAGTACCTCCGATGGCGATGCGGCGTCCGCCGCCAGTGTAAAGAAGTACATTAAGGAGATGACCGCCTCCGAAGACGCCAAATCGCCTCTATCAGACCAACAGATAGCTGACGCGTTGACCAACGAAGGCATCCGCATTTCCAGGAGGACAGTAGCAAAATACAGGGGCGAACTAGGGATACCCACATCTGCGCGGCGGAGAAGATACTGAACTCCGTATGTTGCCGAGGTTGGATCAAAGGAGGAACTCGGGATTGTGCGTAGAATATAATTGTTTAGGATGGGTGGGACACGAAATGGCCAGGTGGGACACAAAACGTCCACCCGACGGAGACAGCTGTGGCAGAGATGGCTGATATTATCGCTGTGCAGTGTCGGATAGCGCCGGAACTCACCGAGAGAATCGTGCTGCGACACAACATTCTGAGGCACGTATCGTATTCGCAGCCTATCGGGAGGAGAGCGCTTGCCCAGTGTATCGGGATAAGCGAACGCGCGGTTAGGCGCGAGGAGGGCGTGCTTCGGGAGGTCGGGCTCATTATGGTGGGCCCGGATGGCATCCGCCTCTCCAGAGATGGGGAGGATATCCTGTGGGAACTGGGAGAGTACGTTCGCCTGCTCACAGGTACAGGAGAGCTTGAGAAGATGCTGGCGGAGAGATTCGGCCTCGAGAAGGCCGTAGTCGTGTCTGGCGACTCCGACTACGATGACGCGGTGAAGAGAGAGATTGCGCGGGCAGGCGCGGCCATGCTCAGGGACGTGATCTCCGACGGCGACGTGGTAGCTGTGACGGGCGGCACTACAATGGCAGCTCTGGCCCAGGAGGCGGTTCCCATGCGCGGCGTCCGAGATCTCGTGGTGGTTCCCGCCCGAGGCGGACTGGGAGAGGACGTTGAAAAGCAGGCCGACACGGTTGCTGCATCTCTGGCGAAGAAGTTGGGAGGGTGCTACCGGCTTCTCAACCTCCCGGACGACCTTGGGCGCGAGTCTGCTGCAAGTGTTCGCGAGGAACCGCGGATCAAGCAGGTGCTTGACACGATCAAGCAGGCCCGGGTGGTTGTGCATGGCGTGGGCACGGCCTTGGAAATGGCGCGGAGGAGGAACCTTTCTGAGGCCGAGATCGCTTACATTCAGAAGCTAGGAGCTGTGGGCGAATCGTTCGGGTTCTACTTCAACTCTACCGGCGAGGTCGTGTACACCACGTCTAGCCTTGGCCTGAGATTGGCCGATCTATCGTCAGTGCCCACAGTGATATGCGTGGGCGGCGGGGCAAGCAAGGCCCGCGCACTATCGGCCGTGCTACGCAACGGGTTTTCTCATATTGTTGTCACGGATGAAGGAGCGGCGCGCGAGATCTAGCATGAACCAGGGAGGTGAACTCCGCCACAGGACTGGCGGGAGCCAATGACAGTTAAAGTAGGAATCAATGGTTTTGGAAGAATCGGGAGGCTCGTGTTTAGGGCGGGCGAGGGGCGCCCGGGAATGCAGATAGTGGCCATAAATGACCTGGTGGATGCCAAGACCAATGCTCATCTCCTGAAGTACGATTCCATTCACGGTACGTACGAGGGGGACGTGAAGGCGGGCGACGGGTACATAGAGGTCGGCGGCAGGCGTGTCAAGGTCTTTGCCGAAAGGGACCCATCCAAATTGCCCTGGGGTGATCTGGGTGTGGACATCGTGATCGAATCGACGGGGGTTTTTCGGTCCAAGGAGAAGGCATCGGCCCACCTTGCAGGCGGCGCGAAGAAGGTCATTATCACGGCGCCGGGCAAGAACGAGGACATAACAATCGTCATGGGTGTTAACGAGAGAAAATACGACCCCGCACACCACCATGTCATCTCAAACGCTTCATGCACCACTAACTGCCTTGCGCCTGTGGCCAAGGTGCTCATGGATTCGTTCGGCATCCGGCGCGGGCTCATGACTACAGTCCACTCGTACACCAACGACCAGCGAATCCTGGATCTGGCCCATTCGGACCTCAGGCGGGCGCGGGCTGCAGGCATGTCCCTGATACCCACCACCACTGGCGCAGCGTCTGCGGTGGCGCTTGTACTGCCCGAGCTCAAAGGCAAGCTGAACGGGTTCGCCATGAGAGTGCCCACGCCCAACGTATCGGTCGTAGATTTCGTAGCCGACCTGGAGAAGAAGGCGACAGCGGAAGATGTGAACAACGCGCTCCGCGGGGCGGCCGAGGGCCCGCTTTCGGGTATCCTCGCCTACACGGAAGAAGAGCTCGTGTCGCACGACTTCAACCATAATCCCCATTCTTCCATCGTAGACGGACTGTGCACCACAGTTATCGACGGAGACATGGCCAAGGTGATAGCCTGGTACGACAACGAGTGGGGATACTCCAACCGCGTGGTCGATCTGGCGAGCTACATCGCGAAGTTCCTTTAGCCGAGTCGCGCGGCGGAGAGGAGCTGATTGGCGTTGCGCAAGCTCACAGTGGAAGACGTAGAGGTAGCCGGTAAGCGTGTATTCGTGCGAGTTGATTTCAACGTGCCGATGGACGCTGACCGAAACATAACCGACGACAGAAGAATCGCTGCGGCGGTTCCGACAATAGAATACCTGATTCAGCGTGGCGCACGAGTGATACTCGCCTCTCACCTGGGGCGTCCCAAGGGCAAGTTCCATCCCGGATCCACCATGGATCCGGTTGCTGATCGACTTTCGGCGCTTTTGGGCCGGCCTGTGCGGAAGCTCCCTGACTGTGTGGGGCCGGAAGTGGAAGCGGCCGTAGCGGCCATGTCGCCGGGGGATGTGGTTCTCCTCGAAAACGTGCGGTTCCATAAGGAAGAGGAGGCCAACGACGGGGAGTTCGCGCGGAGTCTGGCCTTGCTGGCCGATATGTTCGTCAATGACGCGTTCGGCGCGGCGCACAGGGCGCACGCCTCAACCGAAGGCATAGCCCACTACATACCCGGCGTGGCCGGATTCCTAATGCGGAAAGAGATAGAGACCATGGGCCGAGCCCTGGCCGATCCGGCGCGTCCGTTCGTCGCGATTCTCGGCGGGGCGAAGGTCTCGGACAAGATCGGCGTCATCGACAACCTGCTCACGCGCGTCGACGCGTTGCTCATCGGAGGGGGCATGGCCTTCACATTCCTGAAGGCTCAAGGGCATGAGGTGGGCAAGTCGCTGGTAGACGAAGAGAGGCTGGGCTACGCCGGAGAGGCTATGAGTCGCGCGAGAGAGAAGGGGGTCCGGTTCGAGCTTCCCACGGATATAGTTGCGGCAGAGCGGTTCGAAGCCGATTCGCCGCGTCGGGTTGTCGCGGTCGACGCTATCCCTGCTGATTGGATGGGCCTAGACATCGGCCCGGATACCGCTCGGAGGTTCGCCGAAATAGTGCGCGGTGCAGGTACTGTGGTGTGGAACGGCCCAATGGGCGTCTTTGAGATGGAAGCGTTCGCCGCAGGCACGCGCGGTCTGGCTGAGGCGATGGCGTCGTCAGGCGGGGTGACTATCGTTGGAGGCGGCGATTCTGCAGCGGCCTGCGAGAAGTTTGGCCTGGCGGACATGATGACACACGTGTCGACTGGCGGCGGCGCGTCGCTTGAATTCCTGGAGGGACGGATACTGCCGGGAGTTGCGGCGCTTGGCGATAAGGAACCGGGGGTGTGGTAGTCTTTGAGGAGTCCGATAGTAGCAGGCAACTGGAAGATGCACAAGACCATTACTGAGGCTCGCGCGCTTTCGCGTGAGCTGGTGGGCCGGGCCGCCGAGTTCGGCGAGTGCCAGGTCGTGCTGTGTCCGCCGTTCACATCTCTTTACGCTGTGGCGGAAAGCGCCCTGGGGTCGGGCATCCAAGTAGGAGCACAGGACGTGTATTGGGAAGCTAAGGGCGCGTACACAGGCGAGGTCTCTTGCGAAATGCTGATCGATGCCGGATGCCGCTGGGTCATCGTTGGGCATTCTGAGAGAAGGGCTATGTTCGGCGAGACCGACGACACGGTCAATCGGAAGGCAAAAGCGGCATTGGCAGCGGGTTTGCTGCCGATAGTATGCGTGGGCGAAAGCCTTGCCCAGCGCGAGCAGGGCATCACTACTGATGTAGTGAATAAGCAGGTGGAAGGGGCCTTTGTGGGCGTGCCTGCCGACAAGGCCTGCCAGATGGTAGTAGCGTACGAGCCTATCTGGGCCATTGGCACGGGACGCGCCGCGACCGGCGAAGACGCCAACGAGGTCGCGAGGGCTATCCGGCGTACTCTCTCGACGTTGTACTCTGATCGGGTGAGCGAGGCAGTGAGGATCCAGTACGGGGGCAGTGTTAAGCCTTCGAACATGGCCGAGTTCGCCAAGCAACCGGAGATAGACGGTGCGCTTGTGGGCGGGGCTAGTCTTGCGGCAGAGGACTTCGCCGGGATCATTGGCCGAGTGGTGAACGCCAAGAAGTGAGCAGGTGAGAAAGGAGCACAGGCGGCGTGTGCCGCCGACCTAGATGTCGATAATCACAGATGTGTATGCGCGCGAGATACTCGACTCCAGAGGAAACCCCACAGTCGAGGTGGAAGTCACGCTATCCGATGAGACAGTTGGCAGTGCCTGTGTGCCTTCGGGCGCCTCCACCGGCCAGCATGAAGCACTCGAACTGCGCGATGGCGACCCCGGTCGTTACCTGGGCCGCGGGGTTGCGAAGGCCGTAGACAATGTAAACGACACGATAGCCGACGAGATTGTGGGCATGGACGCCCGAGACCAGGCGCTGATCGATCTGACCATGATAGAAGTAGACGGGACGCCCAACAAGTCGAAACTAGGGGCCAATGCTATGCTCGGAGTGTCGCTCGCTGTGGCGCACGCAGCGGCCGAGTACATAGGCCTGCCGCTCTATCAGTACCTGGGCGGAGTAGGCGCCCGCACCTTGCCCGTGCCGCTGATGAACATACTTAACGGCGGCAAGCATGCCGACAACAACGTGGACATACAGGAGTTCATGATCGTGCCTGTCGGCGCCGATAGTTTCGCGCACGCTCTGCGAATGGGGGCTGAGATATACCACTCGCTCAAGGCTGTGCTGAAGAAGCGCGGGCTCTCCGCAGGCGTGGGCGACGAGGGAGGATTCGCCCCTGACCTCGACTCCAATGAGCAAGCCATCGCCGTCGTGGTAGAGGCCATAGAGAAGGCTGGTTTTGCGCCGGGCAAGGATGTGTTCGTGGCGCTTGACGTGGCTGCAACCGAGCTGTGGCGAGGCGGAAAGTACGTGCTGGAAAGCGAAGGCAGGGAGCTTGATGCCGAGGGTCTGGTCGACTACTATGAGAACCTGGTGGGCAAGTACCCCATCATCTCCATAGAAGACGGGCTGGCTGAGGATGACTGGGACGGCTGGCGCATCGCCACCGAGAGGCTGGGCGACCGCGTTCAGCTCGTGGGCGACGATCTACTCGTCACCAACGTGGAGCGGATTGACAAGGCGGTTCAGCAAGGTGTGGCCAACTCTGTGTTGATAAAGGTGAATCAGATCGGCACACTCTCCGAGACCCTGGACGCCATCGAAATGGCCAAGCGGGCCGGCTACACGGCGGTAATCTCTCACCGGTCGGGCGAGACGGAAGATACCACTATCGCCGACATTGCGGTGGCTACAAATGCGGGTCAGATCAAATCGGGCGCCCCGTGCCGTACGGACCGAGTGGCCAAGTACAATCAACTCCTACGGATAGAGGATCTCCTGGGCGATGCAGGCATGTATGCCGGCATGGACGCGTTCTACTCGATCAAACGCGCGCGTCGCTAGCAATGCGCGAGTGGGGGCGATGAGGCGTGCACGGCATAACTCGAATCCGGGGCGTGCTCGTGGGGCACGCTCAGAATGATGAGGCTCTAACCGGCTGTACAGTGGTGTTGACTCCGGGCGGGGCGGTTGCGGGTGTGGATGTAAGGGGCTCAGCCCCCGGCACGCGCGAGACCGATCTCATGCGTCCCTGTAACCAAGTCGAGAAGGTCCAGGCCGTGGTGCTTTCGGGAGGAAGCGCCTTCGGCCTGGATTCCGCTTCAGGAGCCATGCGGTTTCTGGAGGAACAGGGAGTCGGGTTCGCTACTCCCTTCGGCGTGGTTCCCATTGTGGGCGCGGCGGTAATCTACGACCTGGGACTCGGCGATCCCAAGATCCGTCCGGACGCTGCCATGGGCTACGCGGCATGCTGTGCCGCGTCTTCCGGGCCGAGCCGCGAGGGGAATGTCGGCGCGGGAACCGGCGCGACGGTGGGCAAGATGCTGGGCCCGGAGTACGCCATGAAAGGCGGATTGGGAACTTGCGCGGTCGAGCTTCCCGGCCTGGGCGATTGTGCGCTCGGAGACGGCGGGCCCGTGCTGGTGGGCGCGTTGGCGGTTGTCAACGCGCTGGGGGACGTGGTTGATCCCCGGTCGGGGCGGGTCGTGGCTGGAGCGTATGACCGGGGCGCGGGTCGGTTTGTTGGGCCCGGCAAGGGCCGGGCTGAGGCGACGGCGGCCGGACAGCCCCAAGCGGGAGTGTGTACGAACACCACTATTGCGGTTGTGGCTACAAATGCTATTCTAGATAAGGAAGGCGCAAACAAGGTCGCCCAGATGGCCCAAGATGGGCTGGCGCGGGCGATCATCCCGGCTCACACCATGTACGACGGCGACACGGTGTTTTGCCTCTCTACCGCTGACAAGCCCTTGTCGGGCGATAGGGCTGCCGACATCACTGCCATAGGCTCACTAGCTGCCGAAGCGCTGGCAGCTGCGGTGGTCAGGGCTGTGGAGGCGGCGAGTTCAGCAGGGGGATATCCGGCAGTGAGCGACATCGAAGCGGGACGCTGCGACTCGGATCGTAAGTGACCGAGATCGACGGCGGAACCTTGGCAGTTCGGGCAATGGCGCCTGTCCATACGCCAAAAATCGTCCGGCACCCGAGAGGGGCTGGAACGGAGGTGTTATTCCTTTGAGATTCGATACTCGGCAGATCACCATCGCGGGAGTGCTTGCGGCACTCACTTTGGTACTAGGCATGACGCCCCTCGGCTTTATCCGTGTACCCACACTTGCCGGCGCTGTCACGATAATGCATCTTCCTGTGATCATGGCCGGCATTCTCGGAGGCCCTGCCATAGGAGTCGCTGTCGGCCTCATATTCGGAATCCTCACAGTGATGCAGTTCTGGCCGTACGACCCTAGGGTTCTTATACCGGCGAGGGTGTTGATTGGTCCCATAGCCTTCTTGATCTGCAGAGCACTCCGCAACACAGTGTGGGGTCTTCCCCTGGCTGCTGTGGGGGGCAGCGCCGTGAACACCGTGGGCACGCTGGGGTTGGCCGTCGTGTTTGGGTGGATTCCGCTTGCAGGCAAGGAGGGCGCGCTCGGCATCGCATTGATACACGGCGTACCGGAAGCGATTGTGTCGGCTCTCGTGGTGACGCCGATAGTGCTCGCGGTGAATCGCGCGATGCAGCGATCTCGATTCCGTCGATGATCAGGTCCGTGGTTGTAGTTGTCATGGTCTCCGGCGTGTGATAGAATCAACTGCAGTGTTGTTGATGCATAGGGGGTTCCTGCAGTGGAGACAGTTCTGATAATCTTGGAGTTAGTGCTATCCATAGCACTTACAATCATGGTGGTTCTACAGCAGAGTAAAGGCGAGGGCTTGGGCGTCATAGGCGGTGGGGGGCAGCTCTTCTTCACCAAGAATAAGGGCCTTGAAGCTTTTCTCGAGAAAGCTACCACCTGGGTCGCCGCTGCCTTCCTGCTGGTCTCCGTCTTGTTTGCGTTTGTGTAGACGCCGCCGCGGAGCGATGAAGGCCTCGCACTTGCTTTCCGGTGCGAGGTCTTGTTGTACCGAAGTAGCCTTCGAGGAGCATCGCCATGGGCCTAGTTCACAATCTCCTGAAGCAAGCCAGGCGCGATCCCGAGCTCATTGCTCTTGCTGATTCGGCCGGTCGGTCGGTCAGCTACGCCCACCTTGCGCTGGCTGTGGGAATCGCAGCCGGTCATCTTCGCGACGCCGGCATCAGGCCTGGCGACAGAGTGCTCGTGTGCTTGCCGAACGGCTTCGTTTTCGTGCAGGCTTACTACTCTGTGATTGCGGCAGGGGCCATCGCCGTTCCGGTCAGCCCCCGGCTGCCCGCCGAGGATGTTGAACGCGTGCTGAACGACTGTCAGCCGTTGGCTGCGATCACGGCGCCTGGCGCACAAGTGCCCGGGCCGAGTATGTCGCTCACTCCCGCCGACCTGGCCTGTGATGCGGGGGAGGATGAAGGCGCAGGACAGGCGACGGCCAGGGCGCGCGGGGCTATGATACTGCTCGAGGCGGCCGCGGCGAAGGTAGAAGACGGCCCGGCGGTCATCTTGTACACTTCTGGCACTACCGGCGAGCCTAAAGGGGTCATGCTTGCGGGGGAGGCCCTCTCGGCGAACGCCGAGGCCATGGGGGAGGTTTCGGCCTCGGGCCCGGAAGACGCTCACCTGTGCACCCTTCCACTGCACCATTCGTTCGGCGCGACAGTGTCGATGAACATGCCTATTGCGACGGGCGGACGGATCGTGTTTGGAGGCCATTTCATCCCGGCCGGAACGGCCAGGCTGATTCGGCGCGCCCGCGTGACGGTGTGGGCCGGAGTGCCGGCCATGTTCGCCGCCATGGCGGAGCGCGCGAATGTCGACCCAGCCGACCTGGGCAGCCTGCGCATGTGCATCTCAGGCGGGGCGGCGCTCCCGGGGTCAGTCTTCCGTGCTTTTAGCGAGCGGTTCGGGATCGAGATAGCCGAAGGGTACGGGCTTACCGAAGCGTCACCGGTGGTCACGGCCACGCGGGCGGGCGACCGCGTCGTCTCCGGAGCCGTGGGGCCGCCCATCCCAGGCGTGCATGTTCGAATCGTCGACGAATTCGGCCGGGAGGCGGCCCAGGGCAGAGCAGGCGAAGTGTGTGTGTCGGGCCCCGGCGTGATGCTAGGGTACTACGGCCGCTCTTGCGACACGAGTCAGGTTCTTCACGACGGCTGGCTGCGGACGGGCGACGTTGGGTTCATCGATGAGCACGGCTATCTTCGGATTCTTGATAGACAGAACGATGTCATCAACACGTCAGGATACAAGGTCTACCCGACTGAGGTGGAGGAGACCATAAGGCAGCACCCAGCCGTGGACGATTGTCTTGTCGTAGGGCAACCCCATCCTGTGAGGGGCGAAATCGTGGCCGCCCATGTACAGCTTAAGCCAGGGGCAAGAAGCACTCCGGAGCGGGAGGTTCTCCTGTTTTGCAGGCGTCGGCTGGCCAACTACAAGGCTCCGGCCTGCGTGATCATCCATGAGGCGCTGCCTGTGAATGAAATGGGCAAGCCCAGCAGGCAGCTTGTCCGGGCGCAAGGAGAGATGACGGAACAATGAACAGAGATGAAGCTCTGGATGCAGTGAAGGCCTACGTTTCTAACGCTAACCTGATCAAGCACATGGTGGCCGCCGAGGTTTGCATGCGCGCACTTGCCCGCCGCCTGGGCGAGGATGAGCAGAAGTGGGGGCTTGCCGGGCTGCTGCACGACATAGACTATGACAGCGCCGGCGCGGATCCGGCGCGCCATTCGCTGGTGGGCGCCGAGATGCTGGAGAAGATAGGTGTGGATCCTGACGTGGTTTACGCCGTTCGGGTGCACAATGAATGCCACGGGTTGCCCAGGATCTCGGCTATGGACAAGGCGCTCCATGCCGTCGACCCGCTGACGGGGCTTATCGTCGCTTCCGCGCTCATACATCCGTCCAAGAAGCTCGCGGCGATTGATGTCGGCTTCGTCATCAATCGGTATCATGAGAAGGGGTTCGCTAGAGGCGCCAAGAGGGAACAGATCGCTCTCTGTTCGGAGTTGGGCATGGAGCTGTCCGATTTCGTGGGCGTGTGTCTCAAAGCCATGCAAAAGCACGCCGCGGAGCTGGGCCTGTGATGCGAATACCCGGGCAGCCGCGCGGTCTGCGCGGGGTATGGGGGTGCAATAGGTGCCGACCGACAAGGCTTCAGAGAAGCTCATAGCCAGCAACCGAAAGGCCAGGCACGAGTATTTCATCGAGGAAACATACGAGGCGGGCATAGCTCTGACCGGCACCGAGATCCAGAGTGTTAGGCAGGGCCGAGTCAGCCTAGGCGACGCGTACGCCGAAGTTAGGAATTGCGAGGTATTCCTGATCAACTCGCACATAGCGGAGTACGACTACGGGAACAGGCTTAACCACAACCCCAGGCGTCCCCGAAAGTTGCTGCTGCACAAGTCAGAGATCAGGCGCCTCGATTCGCGAGTTCGGGAGCGCGGGTATACAATAGTGCCGCTCAAGATGTACCTTCGGGGGGGTCTGGCCAAGCTCGAAATCGGCTTGGCACGCGGCAAGAAGATGTGGGATAAGCGCGAAGACATCGCAAACCGCGACGCGCAGAGAGAGATAGAGCGCATGACGAAGGCGTCTCGCCGTGAGCGGGAGTAGTCTTGCGCGAAAATCGGCCATTGCATCGTTTGGCGATCGCGTGGTATGATAATCTAAGCAGTGATAGGGGGCGTTACGGTTTCGACGGGGAGTGCCGTGAGGGGCGTGGCGAGCCGAGATCCCACCTACTCGTTAATCGGTGGAAGCACGATAAGTGCCGATAACTCACTAGCATACGCAGCCTAGTAACCTAGGTTGCCGTCCGACCCGGGCTTATTCCGGGAGCCTGGCAAGGGCGTCATTTAAGCCGGGATGCACGTGCGCCAATTCTCGGAGGCGTGCGCCAAGATTATCGAGATAGCCCTCGTGCAGCGCGCTCGTGCGCGGTACGTTGGGTGAAAGCAAGTACGCGGGCTACGCTCGTAGAAGCGCGCTAAGTGGTCTTTCCGGACCCGGGTTCGACTCCCGGCGCCTCCACCAAATTGACACGTCGGTGTTTGTACAATGTTGGTCGACCAGAAAGCCCAGTAACGCTGGGCTTTTCCGCTTTCTCGAGGCGAAGTCCGCCCACCGGAAGAGCCATTGCCGAAAGGGTAGGTGGAACAGGAGCGTCTCTGGCAAAGATGGTAGCGGAGGGGCTGCTTATCAAGTAAAATCGTCTTCAGGAAATACCGGCGTGGATGCGCTCAATCAGATTGTCTACACAAGGCACAATATACCCGTGTCATACTATCAACGCCGCCAATGCGGATAGCAGGCTTCGACATACCCTCGGTCATCTTCTTGACATACAGCACAGCGACGGCGGCTGGCGGTGCAATAAGTTCAGTTTCGGGAGAGGCCCGGAAACAGATTTCTCGAATCCCGGGCCGACGTTGATAGCTCTGGACGCGTTTCGATTCACGGATTTCCTCAACAAGGAACGGGTCCTTGATAGGGCCGTGGGTTTTCTGCTCGACCACTGGACAACCCGCAAGCCTCTCGGCCCCTGTCATTATGGAATGGGTACTCTGTTCATGCAGGTCGAATACCCTTTCGGCAACCATAACATCTTTCCCTATGTGTATGTCTTGTCATTCTACGATAGGGCAAAGGAAGATGAGAGATTTCGTGAGGCGCTAAGCACTCTGGAATCCAGATTGGTGGATGGGAAGCTTGTAGTGGAACGGACCAGTCGGAAGTTAGCCGGGCTTGCCTTCTGCTGAACAAGAGGAATCACGCTGTTGCTGCAGAAAACAGAATGGTACAGGCTTGAAGCGAAGGTGGTTTGAGCTGAGCAAGAAGGATCTCCTTGTCGACGATATGTCGCGGTTGGCCCGGTTTGTGGCCGCGCGTGGTTGGGAAGTGTGTCAGGAGCGCGCGATTCAGCACGGTCGGCAGATGAAGATAAGCGACGGGCAGAACCAGGCCGCCGTGGCAGTCTACTCCACAGGGAAGGCGCTGGTTCAGGGTCGCTCCTCCAGCCTTAAGGATGAGCTCGCCGCATGGTGTTCCACGAATCTCCGGGGACGAGTCTCCCGAACGGGAGCGCCTGAAGGTGCGCCCTCCCCGAATCCAGCGCATGCGCGCGGGATTCCCAGGATAGGGATAGACGAATCCGGGAAGGGCGACTACTTCGGACCGATGGTAGCTGCCGGCGCATACGTCGACCGGGGGTCGGAGCTTGTCCTGGTCAAGATGGGCGTAGTCGACAGCAAACGTTTGTCGGACGCGCGCATCGCGAAGCTCGCGGCGGTAATCAGGAGCGAGTGCCCGCATTCTGTGGTCGCCATCGGCCCGGCCCGCTACAATCAGCTCTATGCGAGTATGAGCAATGTAAACGTGATGCTCGCCTGGGCCCATGCGAGGTGCCTTGAGAACGTGTTGGCGCGAGTGGAGTGCGGCCTTGCCATTTCCGATCAGTTTGGCGACGAGTCGTACCTAAGGCAGGCCCTCATGGAGAGGGGTCGACAGATTAAGCTTGAACAGCATCCCCGAGCTGAAGCGGACGTGGCCGTGGCCGCCGCCTCCATTCTGGCGCGGGACGAGTTCGTGCGTAGGCTTTTGGCTCTGTCGCAGCAGGCGGGGATCGAGCTCCCCAAGGGGGCGTCGGACCCTAGGATAGTGGCCGTTGCGTCGGAGATAGCATCGAAGGGCGGGCGCGAGGCTTTGGCAGAGTGTGCCAAACTGCATTTCCGGACTACCGAATCACTGGGTATATAGATACTGCCCCAGCGCACGGGCGACAGGAGGCATGCAAGATGGCTGAAGAAAACGGTTCCTCGCAAAACCAGAGGAGGCACTGGGCAGGCATCACGCTCATCATTGTCGGCTGCTACCTGCTGGCGTCGCAGTTTGTTTCAGGTAGGATCATGGGGATGCTGGCGGCGCCGGGGATCGGGGCGCTCCTTCTGCTCTGGGGAGCGACCACGAAGAGCGTGGGGCTCATCGTCGTCGGCGGAGTCGTATTTGGCAGCGGCGCGGGGTCTTTCCTGGCCAACGAGGTGTTCTGGCGCCTTACGGGCCCTGCTAATGCCGGTGTGATCGTGCTCGGCATGGCAGGCGGATGGTTCATGATATGGCTGCTGTCTGACAAGTTCGCGGGGAATCCTCAACGTTGGGCGCTGGTTCCGGCGGTGATCATGACTGCTGTGGGCGTTCCGCTGATCCTGTCGAGCGTGGCCCCTGCTGTGCTGGAATGGGTTGCTGCGTGGTGGCCCGCGTTGCTCATCATAGCCGGCCTGCTCCTTTTCTTTCGGCGCGGCGGCGGAGGATGACAGAGGCGCTGACCGCGGCGTGCCCGTCGGAACACATCGGAACAGAAAGGTGATATCCCCGGCGATCACATGTGGTTTTGGAATCGATTGGAGGTAGACTGTATACAATGGAAGCCAGGCAGATTCGTGAAGGCATATTCTGGATGGGCGCTGTGGACTGGGACCGCAGGCTTTTCGATTCGCTGATTCCCCTTCCTGACGGAACAAGCTACAACGCGTATCTTGTCAAGGGCAGCAGCAAGACCGCTCTGCTCGATACGATCGACCCATCCATGTATCATCAACTCGAGGCTCAGCTGGCCTCGATGGAACGCCTCGATTACGTAGTTGCTCACCATGCGGAGCAGGACCACTCAGGCTCCATACCCGCCGTCCTGGCCAAGTACCCCAAGGCCTCAGCCGTATGCTCTCCCAAGTGCAAACCCATGCTCATCGACTTGCTTAATGTAGCGGAGGAGCGCATCATTACGGTTGACGATGGCGACGCCATCGACTTAGGAGGGCGGACTCTCAAGTTCGTGCACGCTCCATGGGTGCACTGGCCGGAGACGATGCTGACCTATGTACCTGAAGACAAGATTCTGTTCACTTGCGATTTCCTCGGGAGTCACCTGGCAACTAGCGAGCTTTTCTCGACCGGGCGACCGCGAGAGCGAGAAGCGGCCAAGCGGTACTTTGCCGAAATCATGATGCCCTTCAGCAACCTCATCGTAAAGAACCTCGACAGGATCGAAGGGCTCGACGTAGATGTCGTTGCGCCCAGCCACGGCCCCGTAGTGTCTGATCCAGGCTACATCACCGATTGCTACAGAGAATGGAGCGCCGGCCCCATGCGCAACAAGGTTTGCCTGCCCTACGTAAGCATGCACGGCAGCACACGTTTGATGGTCGACGCGCTGGTTTCGGCTCTGGTCAGCCGCGGCGTGGCGGTGGAGCGGTTTGAGCTCACCGGGTCGGATCTTGGGAACGTGGCCATGTCACTGGTGGACGCTGCCACCGTAGTCATCGGCGCTCCAACAGTGCTCGGCGGCGCACATCCGGCTGCGGCCCACATCGCTCTGCTGGCCAACGCGCTGCGGCCGCGCACCAAGTTCGTATCGGTTCTATGCTCCTACGGCTGGGGCGGTCGGGCAGTGGAGCAGATCTCGGGGTTGATCGGCAACCTCCGGGCCGAAGTGCTCGAGCCTGTGGTGTGCAAAGGGCTCCCGCGCAGCCAGGACCTGCAGGCGATAGAGCGCTTGGCAGACCAGATCGCCGCGAAACATCGGGAGCTGGGATTGGTGTAGGCCGGCAGGCTAGCAAGCCAACTGCGGGCAGGTGCAGGGGCAGGGGGAGTTCATGCGTCCCGGCGAGTTCGAGCCCGTCGCCGACATGGTGGGCGGGGGAGTCTTTGGGTTGCCTGCCGGCGCCGGGCTTGTGGGAGCGCGCGCCGCTGGCCTACGCCATCCGAGAAGTCGCGGATGGCTCATTCGTGACGAAGGATTCCCCAAAGATACGGGGAACAGGCTACGTAGTCGATTCGCTCGAAGCCGCGCTATGGGCTTTCCACCGCGGGCATAGCTTTGAAGAAGGGCTCATGTTTGAGTCGCAACCGGGATAGCCTGCCATACCCACCCATCGTGGAGCCGGTTCCGCCGGCTCTTGCACCCGCCAACGCCGAGGCCGGTGCCAACCGGTCCACACCATGCATTTTGGCTGGAGTTTTCCTATCTGCGCGTTTCGCTCGACGCCAAGGACATCGACGGGCTCTGCGACGGGATTTGGCGGTAGGCTGTCCACCCTAAGAAGGAACTGGGGATTCCGTGTCGAACAATACAACCGGTTGCACGGATGCAAACATGGTGCCGACGGAACACCAGGCAAACCCGATGAAACTCGTAATACAACCGTTTGACAACACTGTGACACGGCAGGAGTGATAACGTGAGTAGTCCTACTCTTCAAGACATCGCCGACATGCTCAAACTATCCAAATCCACGGTATCGAGGGCGCTTTCCGGCGACCCGAGGGTCGCCGAAGGCACACGGGCGAGGGTGGCGTCGCTGGCCGGCCACATGGGCTACACTCCCAATCCCACTGCCCGTGCCCTCGCCACTAGGCGAACGAACACGATCGGGCTCGCCGTGCCGTGGGCGCCAAGGTCGTTGTCTGATCCTTTTTACCTGGAGTTTCTGGGAGCGGCAGGCGACGAGGCCATGCGCAACGGATACAGCCTGTTCCTTTCGACGCCTGACGGTGACGGGCCCGGTGCGGTGCGGGCTCACTCAGAACTGGCAGATCCGCGCCGGATCGATGGGATGATCCTAACCGAGCCTAGGGCGAACGACGAGCGGATCTCGTTTCTACGCCGTGTTGAGCTGCCTTTCGTTGTTCTCGGAGTGGCGTCCGATCCTGAGGTTTCGTACATCACTGGTGACAATACGGCCGGAGCCCGCGACGCAGTTGATTATCTGATAAGCCTGGGCCATGCCAGGATAGCGTGCATAACAGGACCGCCCGATCAGACTGCGTCGGACGCCAGGTTCGAGGGTTACCGGTTAGCCATGTGCAGCGCGGGCCTGCCCATAGATAGGAACATCATGGCGGCCGGCGACTTCACGCAGTCGGGGGGGCACTCTGCGATGCGTGCCATCATCGACTCGGGGTGGGTACCGTCTGCGGTGTTTGCGTGTAACGACGTGATGGCCCTCGGCGCGATGCGCGCTCTGCGCGAGGCGGGTCTCGCGGTTCCCGCTGACGTGTCTGTCGTCGGTTTCGATGGGATATCCATGGCGGAATACGTAGACCCACCGCTCGCCACGGTGAAGCAGCCCATCCAGGAGCTCGGGAGAACGGCAGTACAGATTCTTATCGGGCGAATGAGCGGTGAAGGCGGCCCCGCCCATTGTGTACTGCCCGTCGAGTTCCAACCTCGTGATTCGGTGGGGCCGCCGCGGATCGGGGCAAGCGCGACCGGTAGGGGGTGATGTGGTACAAGATACACGTCCTAGCTTGTGTCAGAAGGGTGTCAGTACGTCCGCGGACCCATGCAGACCACTAGAACGGAGGGATTATGATGCGGCGAAAGGTAATGGTCTTGCTCCTCATTGTTCTTGCCCTGTTCAGTCTGACCGGGTTAGCTGCTGAGAAGAAACTCACCGTGATAAGCGGATGGTCTGGACAGGAGATGGACGCATTCATGCCGGTGCTCCGGGAGTTCGAGAAGGAGACTGGGATTCGCGTGGATTACCAGATATACCGCGCTGAGGACCTCGCGGTCCTGCTTCCAGCTCAATTCGATTCGAAGACTGCTCCGGCAGATGTGATCTTCATGTGGGCATGGTTTGTCAACAAGCAAGCTCAAAGCGGTCATGTCCTGGAGATGACCGGCCTGCTGAATGAGTCTGACTTCGTGCCGGGCATTCTAGACGCCGTGAAGTCAGGCGGCAAGCTGTGGGGCGGCCCGTACACCGGCAAAATCAAGCCCGGATTCTGGTACCGGAAATCCTTCTTCAAGCAGCATGGCCTGGCTGTTCCCACCACCTGGGACGAGTTCGTGGATCTATGCGCGCGCATCAAGAAGATACCCGGCGTACGCGCCCCGATCGCCAGCGGCAACGGTGTAGGCTGGCCGCTATCGGACGTAGCGGAGCACTTCATTGCCACGTTCGGCGGACCGGCCATGACGCACGATCTCATCGCCGGGAAGATGTCGTGGACCGACGCACAGGTCCGGGCTATCTTCGAGAGCCGGCTAGTGCCACTGCTCAAGGCGGGTTACTTCAGCGAGCCCATCGAGTGGACCATGGCGGCCGACCTGTGGTGGGCCGGCGACTATGCTCTGTACTTCATGGGAAGCTGGATCACTGGAATGGTAAAAGACCCTACCGACCTTGGAGTGTTCACCCTGCCCGGGGCCCGGGGACTGGTGTTCGCCACCGACTATGCCTTCGTTCCGGCGTACACCAAGTATCCTGCCGAGGCCAGGAAGCTGCTGGCGTTCCTCGCTACCCGCGGCCAGACGTTGCAGGTTGCTGCGGGGGGCCACATCGCTACATATACCGGCGCGCCTCTCGATGCGTATCCTCCGGTGGACCGCGAGATTGCCGCTCTACTCAAAGGTGTTGAGGCCTTGCCGGACCTAGACGACACGATTGGCGGCGAGTGGCAGCCGGCGTTCTGGGATCAGCTCAAGCTGCTGTGGGTGAGCCCGGCCAGGGTAGGGGAGGTACTGGAGACCCTCCAGCGCAAGGCGGGTAAGTAGATCGACAGGCGACTCCGGCCGGTCGCCGCCGGAAGGCGGCGGTCGGCCGGGCCTTGGCGGAGCACCCCGAAGGAGGCGAGAACATGCACACGCTGCGCGGCAGGGCGCTTTTCTTCGTACCGGCCCTCGCGCTTCTGGCAGTGTTTGTGGTGTACCCTGTCGTCAACACGGTATGGCTTAGCTTCTTCACGAGCGAAGGCAAGTTTGCGCTGCTTGGGAACTATGCCGAGGTCTTGTCGCAGCCGGAGATGTTCGATTCGCGCGGCTTCGCAAGAGGGTTTCCCTATGGGGCTCTCGTCCACAACGTGATGTGGATCGTCATACATCTGCCGCTCACCGCGGGCCTCGGTTTGGCGCTGGCGGTGATCCTGCGTGAGATCAGGGGCGGAGCTATTGTGAAGTCCATAATATTCCTCGGGATGGTTACGCCCATGGTTGTGGGCGGAGTCATACTGAGATTCCTATTTGACGGGAATGTGGGCATCCTGCCATCTCTGCTGTCGCTTGTCGGGCTGCCCAGACGTACTCTCACCGCCTATCCCGACACGGCGCTGTTTTCCCTGATCATAGGGTCGCTCTGGCTTTGGACGCCTTTCAGCATGATCCTGTATTCGGCAGGACTGGAGACCATACCGGACTATGTGTACGAGGCTGCCGTGATCGACGGCGCGTCGGCGATCCGGGCGTTCTTCGCCATCACTGTACCGATGCTCAGGCCGGTTACCGGTGTTGTGATCACCATGACCTTTCTATGGGTTCTGAAGATATTCGATATCGTGTACGTGGCTACAATGGGCGGCCCGGGGGGCGCGTCAAACGTGCTCGCTCTGCAGATGTACATGTACGCGTTCCGCGAGTTCAACGCCAACTCAGCCGCTGTGGTAGCCACGCTATTGATGCTGGTGGCCCTGGCCGTATCCATACCGACATTCAGATCGGTCAGGGGTGAGCAGCAATGAGAAGCACATCCGTATTTGCGCGTAGGAAGTCGTCGACTGTAGCTCTATACGTTGCTGCAGGGCTTGCGGCTCTGATCTGGCTCATTCCCTTCATGGGCGTATTCATGGCATCTATACGGCCGCTGTCTGAGATTAGCCGTGGATGGTGGAAGTTCGAGCAGTTTAACCCGACTTTGCGCAACTACGCGGGCGCATGGAATCACCCTGCGGCGCCGCTGGGGAAGGGCATGCTAAACTCATTGCGCGTGGCAGTTCCCGCTACCGTTTTGCCTCTTGCCATTGCGTCGATTGCGGCATATGGGTTTGCGCGCTTCCGCTTCCGTCTTCGCGACTTGCTCTTCATGACCGTTGTCGCGCTTATGACGCTGCCGCAGCAGATGATCGCGGTTCCGATATACCGCATCATGCGGGGCCTGGGCGCGGTGGACTCCTACACTGGGCTAGTACTGGTCCATGCGGCCTGGGGGTTGCCCTGGATCATGTATTTCATGCGTAACTATTTCACCACAGTGCCTATCGAAGTGGAGGAGGCGGCCAAGGTGGACGGCGCTTCCGACCTGCGGGTCTTCTTGCAGATTGTCATGCCCATGTCGCTGCCTGCCGTGGCTTCAGCAGCTGTTCTGCAGTTCATGTGGGTCTGGAGCGACTTCTTCCTGGCCCTGATATTACTGTACTCTCCCGACAAACTCCTGGCCACACAGCGCGTGCCTCTGCTCCGTGGCGTCTACCACGTTGACTGGGGCGTTCTCTCCGCCGGCAGCATCATCGTCATGGCAGTGCCCATCATGGTGTTCGCGCTCATGCAACGATACTACATAAGAGGCATGGTGGGCTGGACTTCGAAGTAGCTCATGAGGTTTTCGGAGGTTTGGAAGATGGTTTTCACACAGGTAGATACGGCGCAGAAGCGGCTGGACGATCATCTGCCGTATGCAGGCGAGGCCGCTGTCGCTGATGTGAGGCGGTTGGCGCAGGCGCTTCTGGGGGCACGGGTACTGCACGTCAGCTCCACACCGTACGGTGGAGGAGTGGCGGAGCTTCTGCACACCATCGTTCCGCTCATGCGTGACGCGGGGCTGGATGCGCAGTGGTTCGTACTGGATGGGGCGCCCCTTGAGTTCTTTGAGGTTACCAAGAGGATTCACAACACCCTTCAGGGCATGGAGGATGCTCTCACCCCAGAGGAGTGGACGCTCTACGGCGACGTAAACCGAAGCCTGGCTGCGGTCTTCCCTGAAGGCCCATGGGACTTCGTGGTGATACACGACCCTCAGCCTCTACTTGCGGGCGCCATGGCGCGCGGCTCGGCTGCAGCAGGCGGAGAGGCCGAGGGCGCCAGGTGGTTCTGGCGTTGCCACATCGACCTGTCCACACCGCTCGAGTCAACATGGCAGCGCCTGCACCCATTGGTGAACCAGTACGACGGCGCTATCGTTACCAGCTGTGAGTATGCGAGAGAGGAGATCGCAATTCCGATCGCCCAGATAACACCGTCCATCGATCCTACTAGCCCCAAGAACCTTCCGCTCGATCGCGGGAGGGCCAGAGCGGTCCTATCGGAGTTCGGCGTAGACCCCGATCGACCACTGCTTGTCCAGGTGTCCAGGTTCGATCCATGGAAAGACCCGTTCGGGGTGATAGACGCATTCCGGATTGTAAAGGCCGACTACCCAGTTGTCCAGCTTGCTCTGGTGGGATCAATAGCTCTTGACGATCCCGAGGGAGTGAGGCTGCTCGACGACCTAAAGCAGGCTGCAGGAGGCAACCCCGACGCGCATGTGCTTTCGAATCAGGATGGGGTGCATGCTGCTGAGGTAGCGGCCTTCCAACAGGAGGCGGACGTCGTCATCCAAAAGTCCGTCCGCGAAGGGTTCGGGCTCACGATAACTGAGGGCATGTGGAAAGCGCGTCCGGTGGTGGCTGGGCAGGCGACCGGATGCCGTCTGCAGATCGAAGATGGGCGTAGCGGTTACCTAATAGGATCCACCGAAGAGTGCGCGGCCAGAATAGTGCAGATTCTCTCCGACCCCGGCCTGGGCCAGGCCTTGGGGCACGAGGCCAGGGAGACCGTGAGGCGCCGGTTCCTCTCCACCGCGCATGTCGCTCGTTACCTCAGTCTCTTTAGCCAGGGATCGGGACGCAAACAGGAGGCGTAGACGAACGTGCGGCCGGGGGATCAGGCCTCCGGCCGCGGTCTATTGCGCGCCCGGCAGACCACGTCGCGTCGCTCCCTGCGCGCCGCTTTACCCAAACCTGCCGAGGTCGACTACCACACCTTGCGGGAAGACAGGTGCTCCTGAACGATGTTGAGCGTCTCGCCGAAACGCTGGAAGTGGACGACTTCCCGTTCGCGCAGGAAACGCAACACGTCGGTGACGTCCGGATCATCCGACAGGTTTATCAGGTGTTCATACGTCGACCGGGCCTTCTCTTCCGCTGCCATGTCCTCGTGCAGGTCGGTGATGGGGTCTCCTTTCGATTGGATGTAGGCTGCGATCCATGGAACGCCATCGCCATTGACGAAGAAAAGCGATCTATCGTGGTCTGCATAGTAGCCCTCCATTCCGGCCGCCTTGATCTGCTCAAGCGGGGCATTCTTGAGCAGGTTGTAGACGATCGCCGCCACTATCTCCATGTGTGCCAGTTCCTCAGTGCCAATGTCGGTGAGTACACCCTTGGCCTGGGAAGTGGGCATGGAATATCGCTGCGTAAGGTAGCGCAACGAGGCGGCCAGCTCTCCATCGGGACCTCCATATTGTGTAATCACGGTTTTGGCCAGTCTTGGATTAGGCCCGGAAACCTTCACCGGGTACTCAAGCTTCTTCTCATACACCCACACTCGTGGTAGCCTCCTTTCCGCTAATCATCTTCACCCTTGCGTTTCCCACGGCCAGGGCTGTTCAACCCATGCCCATCGTGCGCATGACTGGGACTGCCCGAAGTTCATGAGCGGCCCGTAGGCCTGCTCGTACGCGGCGACCGTCTGCGCCAGTGCTGCGACCACCTGGTTGTAGTCGGCAAGGGCGCGAGCGTCGCACGGATGGGTGTCGAGGTACAGGTTGAGGTCCACGGCAGTGAACTCGAGGGCCTGTATTCGCAGCATGAGCTCATCGCAATTCATGGCCGTCATCACTGGCCCACCTCCCTGGGGCATCCCGGGCGCTCCCGATCGGGAACGTACACCCTCACCAGCTCGGGGAAGATGGTACCGTGTTTCAGGCCTTCGACCGGATTGAACCTCTGTGCATATGCAGGCTGCGGGCACACGAATGCCCGAGCCAGTTCCATGCGCCCAGGGCCAATTGGGTGATGATAGTCCATATGCTTTCCTCCCTTGACGCTGTGTTGATCCAGTCCATCATATTCGGGCACGTCCAGCCTGCGGCGGGCAGTCAGCACATTTGCGCCTGCCCGAGGCAGGAATCACGGCTCGGGAGGTGAATAACAAAACTCGTACGCATCAGCTGAAGGAAGGTGGCCGTCATTTTGAGGACGAACAACGACAAGCTCGTCATGATATCTGTTCAGGGCGCCGTGGCGCCGCACGTAAGGAGGCAGGCGTTTCGCATCGACGCTGAAGGGGCGCCGTTCGCGCTGCCGGGAGTGGGCGGCATAACCTACAACGTGCGCGTGGGCGACTCAGCATTTGGCTGGGCAGGCGACCATGTTGAGCCAGGAGTGTCGACGGCGGCGAAGTTTGAGAAGCGCGGTGACGATCTGAATCGGGCCTACAATATTCTGTCATGCATCGGAAATGAGGCCCGCGTGGTGAGTGGGGACGCAAAGGGCGCCCGCGGCGTGGTAACTGGGCATCATGGCGGGATCGAACACGTACTTATCGATTTTGACGATGAGGCTCTGGAGAAGCTCTGCATCGAAGACAAGATACTCATCCGGTCATACGGTCAGGGCCTCCGGTTGCTGGACTACCCTGACGTGAAGCTTTTCAACCTGGACCCGGCTCTCCTCGAACTGATGGATCCTGAAGAGGCCGATGGTCGGCTGCGTGTTAAGGTGGCAGCGGTGGTTCCGGCGGTGCTAATGGGATCGGGAATAGGCTCATCGGACGTGGCTTCGGGCGACTACGATATCACCACCACCGATCGGGCGGAGATAGCGCGCCTAGGCCTGGACAAGCTGCGGTTCGGCGATATCGTGGCTTTGGCTGATTGCGATAACCTCTACGGCAGGAGCTACAGGCGCGGAGCCGTGAGCATCGGCGTTGTTGTGCACTCCGACTGCCTTCTGGCGGGCCACGGGCCCGGCGTAGCCACTATCATGACATGCGCGTCGCCCATCATAGAGCCTGTGTTGGACGACACGGCCAATATCGGGAAGTACCTCGGCATAGGGCGCTATCGTTAGCAAGTCTGTTGCACAGGCGGCGGCAGGCTCGTTGCGCCGCCGCTCTGCGCACGTCTTGGGGGGATGTTGGTGGGCGAGCGTATCGACATAGACATGCGGAGCCTTCCCAAAGTTGAACTCCACAGGCACCTGGAGGGCGCCATCCGGCCTGCGACCATCCTGGATCTGTTCAGGACGAACCGTGGGGAGTACTTGGGCACTCAGCTTCCGGAGATCCTGCCTCGTATTCAGATAACGGGGTCCGAAAGGTCGCTCGCGGATTTTCTGGCCAAGTTCGAGTTCTTCATGCCATGCATACGCACGGCATCCGACATATCGCGAATCACTGCCGAAGCTATAGAGGATTGCGTCTCCGACGGGATTGTGTATGCGGAGCTCAGGTTCTCGCCTGCTTTCATCAGGCGACTTACCGGCCTATCGTATTCGGAGGCGGTGGAAGCGGTGCTGGAGGGAGCGCGAGGCGCCGGGCCGGCTATCCCCGTGAATTTCACCCTCATCGTGCCGCAGCCCGAGGGAGAGCGCGTGGCTTGGGACACGGTCAGGCTGGCCGCTGATTACTTGTCGAATGGAGTAACTGGCGTGGATATCGCTGACGACACCCGGGCGCTGGGCCTTGAGGAATATGTACGCCCAATGGCCTGGGCACGCGCGAATGGGCTTGGCGTGACGGTTCATGCCGGCGAGGCTGAGGGACCGCTGTCCGTGAGAGTAGCCGTGGAGCAGCTGGGCGCCACCAGGATAGGCCATGGCGTGAGGTCCATAGAGGACGATCGTGTCATCGAAATGCTGGTGGATCGGGGCACGCTACTCGAAATCTGTCCCACCAGCAACGTCCACACGCAGGCGGCGCCGTCCATCCGGGAGCATCCTCTGCCCAGGCTGATCGAGCGCGGCGTGCCGGTCTGCCTGAACACCGACGATCCTGGAATATCCGACATAACGCTCACCGGTGAGTATGAGCTAGTGCATGAGACGTTCGGGCTATCCCGTGCGGATCTTGCTCTCATGAACGTTCGCGCCGCCAGATGCGCCTTTGCCGGCGATGAGCAGCGGGCCGCGCTCATGGAACGTCTGGGGGATTTGGCCAGTTGAACCTGTGTGCGGCGCGGCGCAGTGCGTGTGAGCATCGACACAATATCCGGGTTAACGCCGAACACGGAGCATGGCAGAGCCTCGCGGCTAACCTGTACAGTCCATTCCTGGGCGTCCTGGCGATCAAGCTGGGCGCAAGCAATCTGCAGGTAGCGCTCATATCAGCATTGCCGGCGGCGGTGTCGTGTGTCGCCAGTATCCTAGGCGCGCAAGTATTACGCCGGTTCGACCGAAAAAAGGGAGCGGCCTGCGCGTTTGCCTTTGCCAACAGGCTCTTTCTGTTGGGCATCGCAGCGCTCCCATTATTCTCGGAGGACTCGCGCGCGAGCGCTCTTGTGCTCCTGATTGCGCTGATGAACGTGCCCGGCGCCATCGGTAATATCGCATGGCAGGCTCTGATGGCAGACGCGATACCGTCTGAACTGCGTGGAGACGCGTTTGCTGTACGCAGCAGAATAGTGACGGCCGTAGGCTTTCTTCCTACCCTGGTAGGCGGGTATCTGCTTGACGCTTTGTCATTTCCCATAGGATACCAGGTCGTGTTCGTAGTTGCGTTTGCGGCCTCGGTCATGGAAGTTCGGGCGCTGGCGAAAACACACGAGCCCTGTCGCGATGTAGGCTATGTTCCGAGGGCTTCGGACTCGACCCGGGGAGGAACCATCGGCCGCCGGGCTCTGCTTGGACAGGTAGCGAGAGCTGGTTTCACACCTAGAGCGATGCTTTTCTACTTCGGATGGATGATGGCACAACCGTTGTTCACCATCTACTACGTGAGAGTCCTTGACTGCGGCAATCTCTGGGTAGCCGTCTTCGCAATTGTTAGTAGTATGGCGCAGTATTTGTCGTTTCCCATGTGGAGCCGGTATGCAGCCAGAAAAGGGAATGTTGGCGCTCTGGCCGCTGCCGCGGCAGGCATGGCTCTCACGCCCGTCATGGTTGCTGTGTCGCCCTGGCCGTGGATGGTTGCCGCCTTCAGCGTGTCGATGGGATTCTTCACTTCAGGAACGACGTTGCTGATGCTGAACACTCTATTGGAGGTGTCGCCTGCCGAGAATAGGACGGAGTTTATCGCGTACCACAACGCCGCCGTTAACCTGACGTCTTTCATAGGGCCCTTGATTGGCAGGGCATTGGTGGATTCACTCAATATACGCTGGGCGCTGGTCATGGCCGGCGCGTTCCGAGCAGCGGGAAGCCTTGCATTTGCAGCTCTCTCGCGGCGATCGGAGCGTGAGGCGGTTCACGTGACCGGCCCGCGAGGAGGCGAAGCGTGTTGAGGCAGAAGGCCGGTTCCATGTTGACGCTGTTTTCGCTGGCATGCCTACTTACAGCCGCGTTGGTCGCCGGCGTAGTCGTGCCTGATCTCGGCGGAGGCGCCGGATCGGCGGAGGCGGCGTCGCTTCCGTACCTTTCCGAAGCGCTCAACCAGGAGGCAAAGATATCCGTGGCAGAGCTGGCCGCCATACGTGTCACGGCCTACTACAACTGCCCAGGCAATCTCACTACAAGGCTGGTAAGGCAGAGTGCGCGCTGCTTCCTTGGTTCTGCGTCAATCGATCTGTTCGTTGACACACGCACTCAGCCGGGGTGGGACACGCACCTGGGGGCGGCCAGCTTCAGCGTGAGCGACGCTGAGGTGGCAGCGGCCTACGCAGAGGCCGGCGCCGTGGCAACGGAGTGGCTTACGCGGTTCTTCCCTGGGGTTTCGCCTCAGAGCATGCGGGTTATATTCACCGTCAAGGGATACCAGATAGGCATCTACAGCGCCGGCCGGTTTACGATAGTCAGGTAGCAGGTATCGGCCGGGCAGGTCCGGTTCGCATGTGCCAATCCGAGCAGTCCGCCTGCGCACGCCGGCGAATATGCTGTCGTGCGTGGTCCAAGACTTCAGACGGAGGTGGCGCACGTGCTCTATCCGCAGGCCATGATGGACGACCCTGCGTACGCGGTAGGCGCTATAACTGCTCCTGACGCCCAGTCAGGGGTGAATGCGGCGCAGTTCTTCCCGTGGTTCCGGCCATTCTGGGGTTTCCCGGGCTTTGGCTTTCCGGGCTGGGGATTCGGCCCGTGGGGATTTGGCCGACCGTGGGGATTCGGATTCGGCCCATGGGGATTCGGCCGACCGTGGGGATTCGGGCCATGGGGATTTGGCCGGCCGTGGTTCTGATGTAAGCTCTGACTGCGAGGGAGGGCGGACGAACCGCCCCCCTACTTGATGTGACTGGGAGGGGTGGGCATGATTGGTCCGGAGAATGGCGCTGCTCGTGCTCTTGATGCGGTTTCACGGATAGTGCGGGAAGCTTGGATGGAGCAGGATGCCGCCGCCGTCCGGCGCACGGTTGCGCGCCACACGGCGGAGTGCATGGGCTATCGTGCCGTCGCCCTCGGTATTATCGATAGTGAGGGTCTGCTCAGGTTCACGGTCTTCGGCGAGGCGGCGGACGGCCAAGACGAAAGGACATGTAGCCAGGCTCCTGCATGTGCGCCAGACGGGTCATGGATGTCGGCTCCACTTGCGGGTATAGGCCGCTCCATAGGTACCCTGATCGGCTATGGACATGGCACGGGCGCATTTGCCGCCGATGATCTCAGGATACATGCCAAGCTATGTGACTGCCTGGCGGTCATCATCGAAGCCCACATGGCCAACGCAAACCTGGCGCAGGCGCTGGATCGGGACCCAGTTACCGGCTTGTACAACCGGAAGCACTTGGTGAAACGGCTCCATGAGGAGATTTCGCGGGCTGAGCGATACGGAGGAATCTTCGCGCTGGTGTTCCTGGATATCGTGGGCATGCGTGAGATCAACGCTGCGTTCGGGTACGGCATGGGCGACGCAGTGATTGAGGCTGTAGCCGGCGCGCTAAGGCGCAGCTTCCGCGGCAGCGACGTAGCGGCCAGGTTCGGCGACGACGAATTCGCGGTGCTGCTCCCCGGCGCGGACAAGCCGCGGGCTCAGATCGTCGCCAACAGGATCAGCAGGATCGCGGCGGGGATTCCGGTCACGAAGAACGGCGTCAGGATGCAGGGGCCAGACCTGGAGTGGTACGTTGTTTCGTACCCAACCGATGGGAGCACCTGCGATCAGCTGCTGGGAGCGCGGGAATACGGAGCTGTGCTGTAGACACCGACGGCACACCTTCTGCAGGAGAGCTAAGTATGATGTCATAGGCAGTTTCCTGCAGGAGTGATGAGCGTGGCTATCCATACTGTCGTACCTGGCGACACTCTGTACACAATCGCTCGAAGATACGGAGTGTCTGTTCACTCGATTGCCACGGCCAATGCCATTTCCAACCCTGATGTCCTGGTAGTGGGGCAGGCGCTGGCCATCCCCCTCATGCGCGCGCCCACAGGGCCGCTGGTTTACACCGTGAGGCCCGGGGACACGTTGTATAGCATAGCCGGCCTGTTCGCTACGACAGTGCAGGCGATCGCCGCGGCCAACGCCATCGCCAACATTAACCTGATCTACGTGGGGCAGCAACTCGTCATTCCCGGATGGACCTACCAGCTGTATGCTGTGACCGCCGGCGATACCCTGTCGCGGCTAGCCTCAAGATTTTCCGCCACGGTGGCCCTTTTGGCTGCCGTGAACCACCTGACCGACCCGAATTTGATCAGTGTGGGGCAGTCGCTGATCATTCCGGCAAGATCAGCTCCGGTTGTGCCGAAAGTGCCGGCGGAGACGAACGGTTATCTATTCCCCCTGTCTGAGAGCTCCATACGGCGCATACTCTCGGGAATCTCACAGGATCTCACATACGCGAGTGTTTTCAGCTTCCCCGTGGATGGGCAGGGCGGAGTAGTGTATACCCCGGGAGCGGCCGGACCAGCCGTGAGGGTGGCTCGCTCGCTCGGCATCGTCCCGCTTGCCGTGATATCCAACTTCGACGGCTCGAATTTCAGCCCTGAGCTTGCGCGACACGCTATGTCGGGGCCGACGGGCGACCTAACCGTCGCCAGCATAGTCGAGTTCGCTACGTCCGAGGGCTTCCGGGGCATAAACGTTGACTTTGAGAACATGCATCCAGAAGACAGGCAGCTATACACTTCATTCATTGCGGCGCTTTCGCGCGCTGCCCACGCGCGGCGGCTAACCCTTTCGAACGCCATGGCCCCCAAATGGGCCGACTGGCCCGATCTGCCTTGGGTTGGCGCGTTCGACTACGCAGCGCTAGCCCCTCATCTCGACTTCACCATGCTGATGACGTACGAATGGGGATGGTCTGGAGGTCCGCCAATGGCCATAGCCCCCGTGAACCTGGTCAGGCGGGTATTGGAATACGCAGTGACCAGAATATCCCCGGGCAAGATCCTTATGGGCATACCCCTGTATGGCTACGACTGGACCGTGCCGGCGCCGCCGGGCGCATTCACCAGAACCGTGACTCCCCCGCAAGCCGTCGAGCTGGCAGCACGCTACGGCGTGAATATCAGTTTCGATCAGACCGCCCAGGCGCCCTGGTTTCGGTACGTGGACGAGGCAGGCGCACAGCATGAGGTATGGTTTGAAGACGTGCGTTCATCGGTGGCCGCGCACGCACTCATTGAGGCATTGGGGCTGCGCGGTGCCAGTTACTGGAATGTTGTGTACGACTACCCGCAAAACTGGTTGGCTCTCGAAGATCGCTATGCTGTGCTCAAGCAGAGTTGAAAATCACCCGGTTGGGCGATGGGCAAGCCGCCCCTGCCGTTCTAGTATGTTTTTGGGACGGTGATTCGGGGGGAGTGATTTTGTGATATGTGAGTTGGCCGGGCGCGGTTTTCATGGGCGAGCCGCGCTCGCATGCCTTGTGGGCCTGGCAGTAGTAACTCTGTTCGGTCATTGGCCACCGGCGGTGGCCTCGGCGACGGCATCCCGCATCTTCCCTCAAGTGGAACCGGTTCACATGAGTATGCGTGAGTTCCTAAATGCCGCAATTCGCCTCGATCCGTACTGCGCGGCGGCGAGCGAGCGTCTCGCTGCGAAATTCGGAACAGCGAGCGGGGCGTCGTCCTGGCGCCCTGTTGTGGGTTTTCGGGCATCACCATCAACACTTGAGGTGTGGGCGGCGGCAGAGGGGCTGCATGGGGTGCTTTGTCGTTTCGCCTACGAATCCGGCGACCCTGGCTCCAGTGAGAACCAGGCGATGGCGATGTGGAGAGGAGTGATTGAGGCGCCGCTATCATGCATCTCGCGGGTCATTCAGCCCAATATTGCCGGCTCGGTGGAGGCCAAGCTGAGAGCCGCCGAACTCAGAGTCGCCCAGGAAGAAGCCCGGGCCGCGGCTCGAGCAATCGACATGCTGAGGAAGGCGGAGGCTCTTGCGATGCAGGGCGATGCGGCCGGCGCGATACAGGCGTACGGTGAGCTCTCTCTGCTAATTGGGCTGCCTTCCCACGAGATTAGGCCGGTGGTGGTAACCGGCGAAGGTCCGACGCTTATCGCTGAACTGATTGGGCGCGCGCTTGACGCTGATCCCACACTCCTGCTCCATGAATGGTTGGCCCGCGATCCCGATTTGATAGAGGCCGAGGCTTGCCTGGCGGAGGCCGGCAGCGCCGGCAGCCTACTTGACGCAATCACCTTGTCCGCCGGCTTTGAGTGGGATCAATCATCAAGCGGTCCTCGGTGGCAGGTAGGGGCGGCTGTTGCAGTGGGAACGAACATGGTGGGCAAATCCAGCCGGCCCGCCGATGCTCATGAGCACACGGTTCTGCTTCAGCGCCGCGCCGATGCCCTAAGGGCCCGCAGCACCGCCCGGTTCACCCGGGCCCTCGGCCAGTTGCGGTCGGTTTGGGCTGGGTTTTCCGCGCTGACGGACTTGGGCGACCTAGGAGCGGCGCAGGCCGACGCGCGCCGAGCTGCCGAGGTCGACGGCATCGCTTTCCTCGCCAGGCTGGGGGTGTTCGTCTGGAAGTCCCAATAGATGATCACCTTCTCACAGAGGATTTCCGAGGCCGATGTCAAATACCGCGTCAGTAGCGCGACATTCGCCTGAATCATGTGGGAAGGTGTGATCCATGTTGAACAGGATGCCCCTGATTCTGGGGCACCGGGGCGCGCCGGTTATTGCCCCAGAGAACACATTGGCCGGATTCCGCAAGGCGATTGAGATGGGATCGGACGGCATCGAGCTGGACGTGCATCTGTCGCGCGACGGCCAGATCGTGGTCATCCATGATGAGCGTCTGGAACGTACGACTGACGGAACCGGGCTGGTTGCGGAGAAGAGCTTTGCCGAACTCGCAGAGCTCGACGCAGCGGCCAAATTCGCAGGCGGCGCCGAGGTTCAGAGGATACCCACTCTTGATCAGGTGTTTGATGCCGTAGGAGATGCGTGTCGCCTGATCAATATCGAGATCAAGAGCGGCGTGGTACTGTACCCGGGAATCGAGGAGAAGCTGGTAGAGCTTGTGCGAAGGCGCGATCTGGCCAAGCGAGTGATCTTCTCCTCTTTCAACCATTACAGCCTGGTTGAGCTAAAGCGGTTGGCGCCCGAGATGGCCATCGGTCTTCTGTACATGGGCGCGCTTGTCGATCCATGGCACTATGCAGTGCGGCTGGGCGCTCGGGCCCTGCATCCCATTCACTTCACTGTGTTCCCGGAATTCGTGGCAGGCGCCCACGCAGCGGGAGTGCAGGTGAACGCGTGGACTTGCGATGGCCCCGCCGACATCCGCCGCATGCTGGCATCCGGCGTCGATGCGATCATAACCAACGATGTGTCGTTGGCCGTGAGGATGCGGGAGGAGGAATCGAAGCAGTCATGACCGGGAAGCTCGACTATCCTCGCACGTTCACTCTTGGGCTCGGGTTCTTCGCGATCAGCCTGAGCTGGGCGTTGTACAACGCGTTTGTGCCCGTCTTTCTCGATAACGTTCTGGCCGACACTGCGCTCAAAGGCACGTTGATCGGTTTCATCATGACGTTCGACAATATCGCTGCGGTCACTTTGCAGCCCTACTTCGGGGCGGCCAGCGACAGGACGTGGAACAGATACGGGCGGCGTATGCCGTACATACTGGTGGGCATGCCCCTTGGAGCGCTCTTCTTCGCTCTCATTCCGTTGTTCCGGTCCTCACTGGTTCCCATGATGACGGTCCTGATAGCAATGAACCTGTCCATGGCGATTTTCCGCGCTCCCACTGTGGCTCTGATGCCCGACATCACGCCGCCTGCGCTGCGAAGCAAGGCAAATGGCGTCATCAACCTGATGGGAGGACTGGGGGCGCTCCTCGCCTTTTTCGTGGGTTCGCGGCTGTACAGTGTGAACCCTGCGCTTCCTTTCGTGTTCGCAGGCATCCTGATGATCCTCATCACCCTGGTGCTCCGGTTTCGAATTCGCGAGCCGGAGGTTGTCGAAGGCGCCGGCGAAGGCGGCGAAACGGTGGGAATCCTTGAGGCCTTGGGTGAAGTAAGGCGTGATTCCGACCGCAGCGCCAGGTGCATGCTTCTTGCCATCTTCTTCTGGTTCATTGCGTGGAACGGAATCGAGGCTTTTTTCACGTTGTACGGCAAGGACGTGTGGGGAATATCCGAGGCCAGCGGTGCGTTGTACCTGGGGTTCTTCTCGCTTGCTCTCGTGGCGTTTGCCATACCGGCTGGTTTTTTAGCCACGGCCATCGGCCGAGCGCGCACCATCAAGATCGGCATCGTGGGGCTGGCAGTCTGCCTGTCTATCATAGGTCTGGTGGGCAGCGATGCTCTTGGCCGGCCTGTGCTGGTCCTTCTCAATAGGCTATTCTGCGCAGGGTCAGTTGAGGCCGATGGTCAGCTCGCCATCGTAGGCGTGATGCTCGCCCGGGCATCTGTGATAGTCCCGGCCGTTCTGGCGCTCGCAGGCATGTTCTGGGCAGCGATCAACATCAACTCATATCCGATGGTGGTGGATATGGCCGCAAAGTCCAAAACCGGCGCCTATACAGGCCTCTACTACCTGTTCTCGTCGCTTGCGGCCATCACCGGGCCGCCCGTCTTTGGCTTTCTTAGGGATCTTTTCGGCATGAGGGCGCTGTTCCCGTTCGCGGTACTGTGCGCGCTCATCGCTCTCGTGTTCATGGTTGGGGTGAAAAGGGGAGAACCGCAGGTCTAGGGGGTATCATTTTGCAGATCGCGATAAGTCTCTATGGTTTCGGCAATGTCGGACGCGAGTTTGTTAGGCTGCTCAATAGGAAGATGTCGTACCTGAAGTCGCGCCATGGCATTGAGCCGCGGGTGATCTCAGTAGTTACCCGAAGAGGTGGAATCCGGGCAGAATCCGGCATCGATTGGCCGGTTCTGGTTAGTCTGGCCAATGCGGGCACACTATGCGAGCAGGAGGGCTTCGTCGGCGGCGCACCCGATGATCTGGACAGGTGGCTTCCTCCGGAGGATTCGGGGCAGGTCCGGGTGCTGGTCGATGCAACTTGGTCTGATCTGAGCACAGGGGAGCCTGGCCTTTCGAGGCTGAGGGAAGCTGCCCGTCGCGGTTGCCATCTGGTAACCCTCAACAAAGCTCCTCTTGTCGCCGACTTCGATGGCATGGTGCAGGTGGCTAGGGAGGCGGGCGTGCGCTTGAAGTTCAGCGGCGCCACCGCCGCCGGCCTGCCCACGATTGATACTGTGAGAGTGAGCCTTGCAGGTGCCGAAGTCCGTTCGATAGAGGGTGTACTGAACTCGACCACCAACTACATTCTCACGGCCATGTCCGACAATGCTCTTTCTTTCGAAGAGGCCTTGCGCAGGAGCAGGGCTTTGGGCCTTGCTGAAAGCGATCCTGAACGCGACGTCAGCGGCATGGACACTGCCGGCAAGATACTGGTTCTAGCCAACGCAGCCATGGGCGCCCGGAAGCGCCTCAGCGATGTGAAGGTCACGGGGATCAGCGAAGTGACCTCAAGGCAAATAGCCTATTGGGCGGTGCAGGGCCGTACGTTACGTCTGATAGGGAGGGCTGTGCGCACTGCGGACGATGTCAGCATTGAGGTGAAGCCTACACCCGTTCCATACAGGGATTTCCTGGCCCAGGTCACGGGCGATGGCAAGGGTGTGAGATTCACGACTGACATCTTTGGCGAGCTCACAATCGTGGGCGGCGCCGGCGGGCCGTCGGCAGCGGCCGGCTCGGCTCTGAAGGACCTGGTCAATCTGGCAAGGGCCGTTGACGGCGACCAAGGGCTGATTCCATAGAGGCGGGAGGCGCGCCATGGAGCGCACATTCGTGATGATTAAGCCCGACGGGCTGATGCGTGGAATTGCGGGAAGAATCATATCGATGTTTGAAGCCCGCGGGTTCAGGGTGGTACAGGCGCGCACCCTGGAGATGTCCGAAGGGTTGGTGCGCGAACACTACCATCACTTATCCCAGCAGCCGTTCTTTGACGAGATCAAGGCCTACATGATGTCCGGCCCCGTGCTTGCCATGGTCATGGAAGCGCCGAACGCAGTGGAGGCCGCTCGGCAGGTACTGGGCGCCACTGACCCCATGAAGGCGGCGCCTGGAACCGTGCGCGGCAGTCTTGCGACTTCCGTTACGTGCAATCTGGCGCACGCGGCCGACAGCCGGGAGGCAGCTTCTCGGGAGATAGAACGGTTTTTCGGCTCGGGAGTGGAGTGACAGGGAAATGGGGTTATGCAATGGAGCACCGGATAGTCAAAACGCAGTTCGTAGCTGATCTGAAACCGGGGATGACGGCGGACACAGTCTTCCTTTGCGCAGATGTCAAATCCAGGATGACCAGGAACGGCTCCTATTTCGCCGACGTGAGGCTGGTGGACAGAACCGGCGATATCAGCCTGAAGCTCTGGAGGTATTCGCCTGACGCGACTTTGGGGCTCGAACCAGGCGCTTGCGTGCGCGTGAACAACGTGCAGGTGGAGGAGTACGGTGGGGCCCTGCAGCTGTCGCAGGATACGTCGAGTTTCGGTCGCTCTATCACACTGTGTGATGTCTCACAGTGTGATCTGGCTGACTTTGTTCCTGCGACTCCGCGAGATGTTGACGAGATGACCCGAGAGGTTCTGGCCGCTGTATCGGGCGTGTCGAATAAGCCTATCCGTTGCCTTCTTCAGTCATTCTTTGGCGATCCCCACTTCATGGCCAGGTTTCGAGAGTGGCCGGCCGCCATTAGGCACCATCATGCGTACTCCGGCGGCCTTCTGGAGCACACGTTCAACGTCCTACTGATATGTCGTCAAGCGGCTCAGCAGTACGATTCGGTCGACTGGGATGTTCTCTGTGCAGGAGCGCTTCTCCACGACATCGGGAAGGTCCAGAGCTATGATTACGATCGGGCGCGGGCGGCAGCGGCGATGTCGTTAGGCGGCGTGGCGGTTGACCACATAGTGCTCGGAATGGAGTTGGTCGCGAGGCGCATCGCCGAACTAGTGTCCGATTGCCCCGACAGGAGCTCATGCGCTTCACCGTGCTGGACGTCTGGGCTCACGCTCGAAGTCGCCCATCTTGTGGCGAGTCACCACGGCACCCTCGAATGGGGTTCTCCTGTGCAGCCGGCGACCATTGAAGCGTGCATTCTCCACCATGCCGACAATATGGATGCGCAGGTCAACAAGTTCGAGAGGACGATTCGGGAGTCATTAGCGTCGGGCGAAGGGGAATATCGATACTCCGAACTGGTGGGCAGGACAGTGTGGATGCCGCCTAGATCTGAGTTTCGAGAATAGACAGTGATGATGCAGTGCTCCCCCGAAAGGGGGAGCTTTTTGCTCGACAGTGGGTACGTAGCGAGTGGGTCGGGCGTGAAACCTCGGCGCTTGGTGGGCGTCATATGTACGTACGAGGAGCGCGCAACATTCGCGAAGGCGCTCTGCAATTGAGGACGGTGAACGTGAATGATCAGACAAAGGCGTCTTCTGGCCGCTACCCTGCTTGCGTTGGCTGCTTTCATGGCGGGGCTGGTGCTTGGTACAGGCGAGGCTCTGGCACAACCGGCCAGTCTGCTTGGAGGATCTGCGCCTGCGGTAAGAGCGACCTCGCTCAATGGAGGCGAGGTTGTCATACCGGCCCGAGGCAGGGTTACGTTGGTTGTGTTCTGGAACACGAGGTATCGGCTGTCGGCTGACGCTCTGGGGGCCATTCAACGTGTGCATGACCGATACCGCGCCCGCGGGTTGGCCTGCGTGGGCATAGACGATCTCGGCGAGGATGGACGAGCTGTCAGCCAGTTCGTTTCCGGGCTGGGAGTAACGTTCGCCGTTGTGGGCGGGCCTGCCGGCCCTTCGGCTGCCGCTGCGTACCGCGTGCGCGGTGTGCCTGTTGTGTATGTAATCGACAAATCGGGGTTAATTTCCTATGTGAAAGAGGGCTGGGATAAGCGCGCGGAGGATGAGGTGTATAGGAAAATAGAGTCATTGCTATGATATGAATGGAAGATCGAGTACATTTGCCCATATGCATAGGGAGGACTTTGGTTCTCTAGGAAGAATCATAACCCCGTGACTCCACTTAACCACAAAGGAGGTACATGGGGGCTATGAAGAACCTAAGGTTTGGTCTGGCCGTCCTGCTGTTCGTGGCCGTTATCGCGGGCATGAGCGTGATGGGCCAGGCGGCGGCTAAAGTCTATGAGATGGCGATTTTCGAGGACCCCACCACTCTGAACATCTGGGCACAGCTCGGACCCGATGCCTCGGTCTGGAACGCATTCGTCGGTTACCAGCAGTCCTACATCGGGCTCTACGGCAATGCTGCGCCGGACTTCGTGTTCAGCCCGTCGGCGGCGCTGGGCATGCGGCATGCCGACGCCCTTTAAGGAAGAGAAAATCGACGGCAAGACATTCTACACCTCCACGGTGCGTATCCGCAGGGACCTCAAGTGGAGCGACGGCAAGCCAATCACCGCGGATGATGTCGCATTCAGCTACATGGCGCCGCTGGCGCTCGATCCCAACAAGCTGGGCGGTAACTGGCCCGGCAACATCGACCCGGATATCCTGAACCGGGTGGAGAAGATCGACGACTATTCGGTGAAGTTCCTTCTCACGGAACTGCCGGGGCTCGCGCAGTGGCAGTACGGGATGCTGCAGGCGTTCATTCTGCCCAAAGCCTACTGGGGCCCGATAGTGGATAAGGCCCTAAAGGCGGCCGACCCTGTGAAGGAGCTCCTTGCCCATGATCCTGCCGGCGAGCCGGTCGCAGGGCCGTGGGTGGTCGAGCGCTGGGAGAAGGGCGCGTTCGTCACGCATTTGCCCAACAAACACTACGGCTTGAAGGGCGACACCAGCACCTTCTACGCGAACGGCGCTTTTGTGCTCGAGAACAAGAAGACCGGCATCAAGTGGACCACCGGAGACGCTAAGGGTGACATCAAGCTTCAGGTAGTCGAGGGCCCCTACGTCGATCAGCTGAGATTCCGCATTCTTCAGAACCAGAACGCCGCAGTACTCTCGCTCATGAAGGGCGAAGTCGACTTCGTCCTCAACTCCCTGGGTCTGCAGCGCGGATTCCAGGAACAGCTCAAGAAGACGCCTAACATCGCCACCGTCGAGAACAGCGTGAACGGCTTTAGGTACATGGGATTCAACCTTGCGCGTTACCCATTCGGGATCAAGGAGTTCCGTCAGGCTGTAGCCACGCTTATCGACCGCGAGTATATTACTCAAAGAGTGCTGCAGGGCGTGGCGTTTGCCCAGTACTCCGTAGTCCCTCCGGGCAACGCCTACTGGTTCAACTCCGATGTCAAGATGTGGGGCAAGGATATGACCCGCAGCCAGCGGATTGCCGAAGCTGTCAAGCTGCTTAAGAGCGCCGGGTTCTCGTGGGAGATCGAGCCGCAGGTAGACTTGGAGAAAGACAAGGTACTGAAGCGCGGCAAGGGCCTGATCATGCCGGATGGCAAGAAGATGCCGTCGTTCGAGTTCATGGTGATGACGGCCGGCTACGATCCGCTGCGCTACACGTTCGGCCTGAACATCGGCACGTGGATGCAGGAGATCGGCATACCTTGCGAGGTGGTTCCGACCGACTTCAACGTGGTCCTCACCAGGACCGACGAGCGCGACTACGACGCCTTCCTACTGGGATGGAGCCTGGGCCTGTATCCTGACCACATGCACTGGTTCTTCCACAGCAGCCAGGCGCCTGCCGGCGGATTCAACGCGACTCAGTACGTCAATCCGGAGTTCGACAAGCTATCAGAGTCGTTCCTTGCCGAGCCGGACCTGATTAAGGCTCGGGAGAAGGCCTTCCGGATGCAGGAGATGCTGGCGGAAGATCTGCCGTACATTGTGCTGTTCGATACTCCTCTGATCGAAGCCTACAGGAGCGATCGTTTGGAATACCCATTCACCAAGGTTCTGAGCGGCATTCAGTACTTCGGCGGCATGACCAGCACAGTCAACCTGAAGAACTAAGAGCGTTCGCTGGATGATTCCCGGCCACGCGCGGGCCGGCGGCCCATCCGGGGCCCTTCGGCCCGCGCCCCGTTTCGGAAGAGAACAGCTGAAAGCTCGGGTGATAACAATGCGAAGATACATGCTGGGCCGTGTGGGCCAGTTGGTACTGACCTTGCTCATATACATGACCATGGTGTACTTCCTCATGCAGGCGATGCCGGGCGACATATCTCAAGTGTACCTGGCAAACCCCAGGATCCCGCAGGCTGCGCGGCTGGAACTCAAGAAGCAGCTGGGCCTGGATCGACCGCCGTTCTTCCAATACCTCAGTTACATCAAGAACTTCTTCACGGGCAACCTGGGAGTATCCTTCAGTCATTACCCCAGGCCTGTGTGGGACATCCTCGTTGAGCGCCTTCCGCGCACCATCGTTCTGTTCGTCACTGCTAACTGTCTATCGTTTTACGTTGGGTTTGTGTTGGGTCGAATCATTGCATGGCAGCGGGGCGCGACGGTGGACCGCATGGCGACCGTAGTGGGCATAACATTCTGGACGGCCTTCTACCCGTTGCTGTCGCTGATTCTGATCTGGCTGTTCGCCTTCACTCTGAATCGGCTGCCTCTGAACCAGTTTATTGAGCCCGCCCTCTGGATCAAAGCGCCGTTTACGTCCAATACGGTATTTGGCTACATGGTGCTGGGCGCTTCGGTGATCGCTCTCGCAGTGTTCCTTATATTCTGGGTTTTCCGGCGCGGGCTGCGCAGAACGCGCAGAAGCGCCGCGATGGCATGGGCGATGACGGCCGGAGTGATCGGCTTGGCGATCTGGATCGCGCACGCGACAGGCACGCTCATCTACATATGGGATATCATCCGACACATGATACTGCCTGTATGTACGCTGACGCTGATCAACTTCGCGGGAACGATGCTGCTGATGCGCGACTCCATGCTCGAAACGGTTCAGGAGGACTACGTGATGGCCGCCAGAGCTAAAGGCCTGCCCGACAATGTAGTGCGCGACCGCTACGCGGCGCGCAACGCCCTCCTTCCTACTGTTACGAGCCTGGTGCTGAGTCTGGCTTCATCCATGAGCGGAGGCCTGGTTACGGAGACCATGTTCTCCTGGCCGGGGATAGGGCAGGTGCTCTTCCGTGCGGCGATCGGGAATGACTATCCGCTGGCCACCGGCGCGCTCGTTTTCACCGGCGTGTTCTTGCTGGTAGCACACTTCGTAGCTGACGTGCTCTACGCCTTCCTCGATCCCAGAATATCCTACACCGGGCAGCCGGCGGCGGAAGGGTAGGTGAGTATGCATGACAGAATTGGCTACCAGCCCTGACATGGGGAGAGGCCCCGAGAAGCAACTGCCTCGGTTTGATCCGGGGATAACCGAACCCATCTGGAAAATCCGATGGAAGATGAACATGCGCTCGCTCGCTCAGAACTGGGAGATATTCAAGGAGAGCCGGGTGGGCATGTCCGGGCTGATTATCATCATCGCGTTCGGGGCCTTTGGACTTTTGTGGCCCATCATGATCAACTTCGTGTGGGATCCGCTCATCTACCACCCGGTTGTAGGTTTCGATCCAATGCTGATGCACCCGTCACCGCCCGTGGCAGGCCATTTGCTGGGCACCGATCCCATCGGACGCGATATTCTGGCGCAGCTCATGTTCAGCACAGGGCGCGAGTTCTTGCTGGGCATGCTGTCGGCGGTGATCAGCGTGGTGGTGGGCACGTTCATTGGAGCGATGGCGGCGTACTACGGCGGATTCACGGACACGATTTTCATGCGAGTGGCCGACATCGTGATGCTCTTCCCGTTCGTGCCGCTTCTGGTGGTCATAGGGTCGATGATAAGGTTGAGCATATTCCCCTTCGCTATCATCCTAGGGTTCCTTGAAGCCTTCGGAGGCATTACAGTGATACTCAAGGCCCAGGCGCTGCAGGTGAAGGTGCGGCCTTACATTGACGCGGCTCGGGTCGCAGGCGGAAGCGACCTGCACATCATCCGTGCTCACATCATACCTAACGTGCTGCCGCTTTCGTTCCTCTACATGATGTTCAACGTGACCGCCGCCATCGTGAGCGAGGCCACGCTCTCATTCTTCGGTATTCTGAATATCGATATGAGCTGGGGCATGATGATACACACGGCCGAAACCGCAGGGTACCTATTTGATTTCGGCAAATTCTGGTGGCTCTGGGCGCCGTCGGGCTTCTTCATAACCCTGTTCTGCGCCGCATTCTACATGGTCGGCAGAGGGCTCGACGAAGTCGTGAACCCGCGCCTGAGAAAGAGGTGAGCGCGTTATGGATGCCCTCTTAAGTGTCGAGGATTTCACAATGCACTACCGCACCAAGGCCGGTTGGGTGCAGGCGGTTGACGGCGTCAGTTTCGCCCTCAAGCGCGGCCAGGCCCTTGGCCTGGTGGGCGAATCCGGCTGTGGCAAAACATCAGTAGCAATGTCGATCATGAGGTTGCTGCCGTACAACGCAGAGATCAAGCACGGCAGGATCACCCTGGGCGGGCGCGATGTGTACGCTATGGCCTCGGAGGAATTCAGGCAGGTCAGGTGGAAAGAGATCTCGATGATCTTCCAGGCCGCGATGAACGCTCTGAACCCTGTGTACACAGTTGGAAGCCAGATAGTCGAAGCCATTGTCGAGCATGAACCCGAAACCACCGAAGAGCAGGCGCGCAGGCGCGTCGCCGAGCTGTTCGACTTAGTCGGAATTCCGGCGGACCGGGCAGATCATTACCCACACGAGTACAGCGGCGGGATGAAACAGCGGGCGGTCATCGCCATGGCCTTGGCGTGCAACCCAAGCCTTATAATAGCTGACGAACCCACAACGGCGCTGGATGTCATCGTGCAGGACAAGATCCTCCGCGAAATGGAGGAGATACGGCGCAGAATCAACATGAGCATGATATACATCTCGCACGACATATCCGTCATCGCGGAGGTCAGCGATATAGTCGGCGTAATGTACGCCGGCAAGCTAATGGAGATCGGCGAGGCCGACGACGTGTTCAAGCGCCCACGCCACCCGTACACCTACGGTCTGATGCACGCCTATCCCAGCATCCTTGGCGCAAAGCGAGATCTGGCGACTATCCCGGGGGAGCCCCCGAACTTGATGGCGCCTCCTGCGGGCTGCCGGTTCAACCCTAGGTGTGACCGTGCCACCGACGAATGCAGGGCCGTGGAACCTAAGCTGATAAAGGCAGGGCCGGAGCACCGTATTGCGTGCCACAACCCGGTTTGGACGCCGTCGTCCGGAGGTGAGCGAGTTGGCGCTGCCAGATAGCCGATTGGATAGAGATACAGGCGATACGATTGTGAGCGTCAAGAACCTGAAGAAGTACTACCCCGTGGGACGGGGCTTGTTCCGTCGGCAGCACGCTCTCCTGCATGCAGTGGACGACATAAGCTTCGAGGTCGCCCGAGGCGAGGTGCTTGGCCTTGTGGGCGAGTCGGGTTGCGGCAAGACCACCACCGGCAGGATGCTGGTTCGCCTGACCAATCCGACCTCCGGTAGCATAATCGTTGACCAAACAGACGTATCATCCATATCGGGCGCAGACATGGGCCCGTTCAGGCAGAAGGTCCAGATGATATTCCAGGATCCATATGAGTCGCTGGACCCGAGAATGACGATCTTCGACATTGTGTCGGAACCCCTGAACGTCAACCACATCGGCAACTTGGAGCAGCGTGAGGAACGTGTCGCCGAAATGCTGACACGCGTGGGGCTGGCGCCCCCGGCTACTTTCATGTTTCGGTTTCCGCATGAGCTTTCCGGAGGGCAGCGCCAGCGTGTAGCGATTGCCCGGGCGCTGGTTGTGAACCCGACGTTTGTGGTGGCCGATGAACCCACGTCAATGTTGGATGTGTCGATACGCACGGGGGTCATGAAGCTCCTCACTGAGCTTCGCGAGGACTTCGGGATCAGCTACCTTTACATCACGCATGACCTGGCGGTGGCACGCTATTTGTGTGACCGGATCGCCGTCATGTATCTGGGCAAGATCGTGGAGATAGCAGGCTCTGAAGAGGTGATCCGAAACCCGCTCCACCCGTACGCCAGGGCGCTTATATCTGCAGTGCCGGTGCCCGACCCGGCCATAGCGAGGCCTGTGCCCAACGTACGCGGCGGGGTGAGCAAGCCGATCAATCCCCACCCGAGGTGCAGATTCTACGAGCGATGCCCTGTAGCCCAGAAGGTGTGCCAGGACAGCGACCATCCTGAGCTTCGGGAGGTGGAAGGAAACCACTTCGCGGCGTGTCACCTTCTCTAGCGAGGTGAGGTTCATGCCCATGTCGCGACTGGACGCGCGTGTTCGTGCGGTATCACATGCGGTACTGATCCTGGCTCTTGTAGCTTCCGTTGCCCTGATGGCGATGGCTTGGGCGTCGTACTCCGACTATGTCGAGTGGACGCATGGCGTCCGGGCGGAGGTAGTCGCGGCCTCCGCGCTGTGGATGCCGGATGGGTCGGAGATATCAGTGGAAGTTCTTTTCACTGCTCCGCCTGTACGATTCGGTGTGGAGATCGAGTCAGTTCAGTTCAACGTGTGGCGCGGAAACACCCACTACGGCTTCTACAACATGGCCGTGCCGCCCGGTTTTGTTGTCGCGCCGCGCGGTGAGGGCGCCCATGCCGCCCTTTCTCTTTACGCTCCGATCGCCAGCGAAAACGTAGGCGGTCTACTTCTGGGTTCGCCTGCCAGGCTATCGGGAGACGTCATTGTGCGCGTGAGCCTTCCTCACAGGCGACAGATTGTTCGGGTCGCGCTGGAAGGCAGCCTGGCTACAGCGTGGGGGGTTCCAAGATGAGAGGCAATTCGAGAGCAGTGGTGCTGGAATCGATCGCAAGAGGAGCGGCAGCGCTGCCTCCGGCTGCTGTTGCTCTTGCGTGTTTGGTGCTTCGCGACCATGTGCCCTGCCCACTCTGGATTCCGTTCGTCCCGCCCTTTCTTGCCTGGGCATCCATGGGGCTTGCCG
>JAGVTS010000143.1:62972-65729 GCA_019136685.1 Bacillota bacterium
CACTCACTACTTGGTTCGCTGGCCCTGTCAGTTGCGCTTTCGCCTCTGCTCGCAACGGGACTCGTGCTTCTCCCGGCCAGTCCGTCTGAGGCATCCATAGTGGTGCTTACCGCACTTCGCCAGTCGATAGCCGCCACAATCTGCATCATGATCCCTCTGGCACTTGTCTCAGCGTCCATCGGAGGAGCTATCCGGGCATTCTTGGACAAAGCGAAGCCGCCTAATTGGGCAAGATGATCGGCAGGTCCGCAGGAGGATTTCGTGGCGGTTTCTAGAATAGTGAGTAAGCGGCAGGATTTCGGGAACGGCCCAAATCGAGTCTCCGATGCCAGCATCGGAAGGAATTCTGCGTGGGTCTGTTGAACTAACTCGCATGTGTCCTAGTGTCCTTACTATCTATTCCGCGTCGCAACGCGGCAGATTGGGAGGAGGGAGTGCGAGGAGTACTCATGATTCTCTTGGTCCTGCCGCGATATCGCTAGACGAAAAACAGATGAACAAGGAGGTATACGTGTAATGCCGAGGAAGTATCGCTTGATTCTTGCTCTGGCGCTCACGGTGGCCCTGGCCATAGGCGCGGCCGGAATTCCGGGCGCTGCTGCCGTGAAGTATGAGGACTGGGGTCCTCACGTGGACGAGATCATCATGCCGATCATTAAGGACCAGCAGGCTCGAAGGATCGCATTTGAGCGCGGCGAGAGCGTGGTCTGGGGAGGGCTGACTCAGGCAACCGACATCGACCACGCCAAGACTCTACCATATGCCGACATGAGGATGACTTTGGGATTCCACATGTTCTATCTCTGCTTCAACATGCGCACAGGCCCCCTGGATGCCCAACCGCTCCGCCAGGCCATTGCGCACGCCATTGACCGCGATAACATCATCCGCACCCTGTTCAAGGGCTACATGATTCCAATGACCAGCTTTGTGCCGCAGGTTTCGCCGTTCTACAAGAAGGATGTGCCTGTTTACGCGTTCGATCTGAAGGCGGCAGCCAAGGTTCTCGACGCCGCCGGCTACAAGCTGGACGCAACGGGCAAGAACCGGATCGACCCCAAGACCGGCAAGCCTCTTCCCGATATGAAGATCTTCACGCCCACGTATGAAGTGGCGCCTACTTCGGCCGAGATCGGGAAGATGATAGCCGACTCCTGCCAGAAGGTCGGCCTGCCTGTCAAGCCCGAGCCCATGGACTTCAACGTCATGCTTGACAAGATCGACATCGGCGAGTTCGACATGTACTGCCTGGCATGGTCGCTCTCCAAGAACCCGACGCACCTCTACAACTTCTTCCATTCCTCCATGGACGTGGAAGCCGGCTACAATAGGCCCGGAATCCGCAACCCCGAGCTTGACAAGGTTCTCGAGGAGCTGTGGTACGCGGGCGACCTGAAGACGGTACAGTCGGGCGCCGATAAGGCCCAGCTGATCTTGGCTCGCGAGATGCCCTACGTTCCGCTGTACTCCAGGCCGTACATCGATGCGTTCCGCAAAGACATGGTCACGGGCTATGTGGATATGAACGGCTTTGGGGCTGCAAGCTACAATAACCCCTGGACGTTGCTGAACATCCGCAGGGTCGACCGGTTCGGCAAGCCGATTGAGGGCGGCACCATCAGATGGCAGCTCGCTGAGGAGCCCAAGAACCTCAACCCCGCAGTGGCAAGCAGCGCCTATGAGTGGGAAGTGCTCAACAAGATATATGACGGCTTGATGGTCTCGCATCCCGACACCCTGGAAGACATTCCATGGATGGCTGAGAAGTTGGATGTAGGTACCTGGGAGCCCGAGCCCGGCAAGAAGGGCACCACGATTACCTGGTATGTCAGGAAGGGTATCAAGTGGTCCGACGGTATGCCATACACCGCCGAGGACATCAAGTTCACCCTCGACTACTTCAAGGAGAAGAAGATCCCTCGCTATCTGTCCTCCACTGCCGAGATCAACAAGGTAGAGTTGATCGACAAGTACACCGTGAAAGTCTACTTCGACACAGTGAGTTACTGGCATATCTACAACGCGGGCCTTGACTACCTGCCGAAGCACATCTGGGAGGGCGTAGAGGATTGGAAGACGTTCCAGCCCTGGCTGGAGCCGCACCCGACGATCAAGGGCTACACCAAGCTCGTCGGCACCGGTCCTTTCATGGTCAAGGAGTACCGCCCGGGCGAGTTCGTCAGGCTGGTTAAGAACCCCAACTACTGGCGGATGAAGCCTGCACGGTAACAGCTACACTCAACTGATATGCTGCACGGACCGCCGCCCGGGCTTTGCGTCGCGGGCGGCGGTTCCCGGTGATGAGGCAGAACGAGGTGAGAAACACTTGGGTTTTCGCTCATACCTTCTGAGGCGGCTCGTATACGCTGTGATAGTCCTATTCGTCATCCTTACCTTCAACTTCGTGCTCTTCCGCGTGATGCCGGGAGACCCTGAGAAGATGATCATCGACCCCAACTTCACGCAAGATGCCAAGGCTGAGCTGAGGAGGCAATACGGCCTGGACGATCCCCCTCTGACGCAGTACAAGAACTACATGTCTGCACTGCTCAGGTTCGACATGGGCCTCTCTTTCAACACCCGGCGCCCTGTGTGGTCCGAGCTGAAAGAGAGGTTGCCCAATACCATTACCCTGTTTCTGGTGACATTCATCTCTACTGCTGCCGTAGGCATTTCTATCGGGGTCTACTCGGCGGCCAACAGAGGGCGTTTCACTGAGAAATTCGTGGTTGGCGCGGGTCTGTTCGCCCACGCCGT
>JAGVTS010000143.1:65781-87202 GCA_019136685.1 Bacillota bacterium
TCCAGCTCTTGCTTCTGCTCATGTTCGGCTACTACTGGCCGATACTGCCGATCCATGGCACCATGAGCGCTCCCCCTCCTGACGGCGCCTTTGCCCAGTTCCTCGACCGTGCCTGGCACATAATCCTTCCCGCCGGATCCAATCTGATCATGGGTTTCGGGTCGTGGGCGCTGTACACCAGGAACACTATGCTCGAGGCTTTGGGGCAAGACTATATAATTACTGCGAGGGCCAAGGGCCTTCCCAAGCGCGACATCCTGTACCACCACGCTTTGCGCAGCGTGCTGCCTCCCATCGTGACACTGATTTTCATGTCGCTGCCTGGGGCAGTATCGGGGGCAGTTATCACAGAGAGCATCTTCTCCTGGCACGGAGTGGGCAGATACCTGCTCGATGCCACTCTGCAATTGGACTATCCAGCGGCGCAAGGCGCGTTCTACCTGATTGCGCTGGCCGTTATCATTTCTAATCTCTTGGCGGATATCGCGTACGGCCTGGTTGACCCGAGGATCCGCGTGGGGGCAGGTGGTACCAAGTGAGGCAGGATGCTAAGGCAGCTCAGAGGGCCGATGTTGCCAAGGCCGCGGCCGCTGCAGTTGCCAGGCCGCTTACATTCTGGGAGCAGTACCGCAGGAAACCCCAAGGAATGGTGGGCCTCGCAATTGTGCTGGCTTACGTTCTGGTGGCTGTGTTCGCTCCACTTCTGGCGCCGTATGATCCTATGGACGACCTCTACCTGGCGGACATGCTGGCAGCGCCTGCGTGGCTGGCCAAACTGAGCGCGAAGTACCGTGANNTGAGCTGGGCGGCGCCACCCTATCGTCGTTCGAGCATGAAGACGGCCCAGGAATCCAGTTCGATCTGCCCGCGACAGAGGCCGCAGAGCCGGCCGAGGAAGAGACGGGCTTTTCGTGGGTGCGGAACATCGAGTGGAATCCTTGGGGGTCCGAGGTCTCAGACGAGGAAGGTGATGATATCACTTCGGATGAGGCCGAGGAAGGCGAATCGCCGAGGGAAGGCGTCGTGCTGAGCCATGCCACGTCGTACCGGTACAAGACGCCGAACACCTTCTCTGCCAGGTTCGAGTACGCGGTGGAGGCGCCGGAGAGCGCGGAAACCTCCATCATGCTTGAGCTCGTGACTCCTAGCGGGAAGGCTCGCGACTTGTGGGACGCCACCGCGACGGGCAGCGTCGATTACGCCAATGCGATTGTGGACGCACGCGACCTTGATCTCAAACTCAGGCTGGGGCTGTCGTTCTTCGATGAGCCGAGCCAGGTTCTCTTCGGGGAGAAAGGCGACTACACTATCAGGCTGAGTGTATCGGCCGTATCGCCCGACGGGCCCGTGAAGGTGAAAATTGGGCCGGTGGCCTTTGAGGTCCTCGGCATGGTGCACGGCGTCCTTGGGGTGGACCACATGGGGTCCGACCTCTGGTCGCAACTCATCTACGGAACGCGCATAGCGCTGGCCATTGGCCTGTCAACAGCGTTCATTGCGGTGGCTATCGGCACCACAGTGGGGATTGTCGCGGGCTACGTGGGTGGGGCAGTGGATGAGTTCCTCATGCGCGTAGTGGATGTTCTACTTGCGATACCGTCGCTTCCCATCCTGATCATTCTCGGGGCTTTGTTCGGCAAGAGCGTAGCCAACATAGTGATCTTGCTGGCGTTGCTATCGTGGATGGGCATTGCCAGGCTTGTGCGCTCGCAAACGCTATCGCTTAAGGAGCGCACGTTCGTGGAAGCAGCCCGAGCGTCCGGGGCATCCAGCCAGTATGTAATGCTTCACCACATTCTGCCCAACGTTATGCCTTTGATCTTTGCCAACCTGGTTCTTAGAATACCTGGCGCCATTTTGACAGAGGCGTCTCTGAGCTTCCTGGGATTGGGTGATCCGCGTGTCGCCACATGGGGCAGGATACTGCAAAACGCCAGGCAGTTTGGGGCATTTACGATAATGGCTTGGTGGTGGTTGATTCCGCCCGGGCTTGCGCTGACCTTCATGAGCCTGGCCTTCGTGTTCATCGGAAACTCGGTGAACGAGATTCTAAATCCACGCTATAGGGAGAGATCGTAGCCATGGCCCTGCTTGAAGTGAGAGATCTGAAAATGTACTACCGTACCCTTCGGGGCCATGTCAGGGCGGTCGATTCTGTAAGCTTCGATATCGAACGTGGAAAGGCTCTGGGAATCGCCGGAGAGTCGGGGTGCGGGAAGTCTAGCATGGCAGCGGCCGTCCTCAGGCTGCTGCCGGCTAACGGTGAGTATCACGGTGGAACGATAGTGATGGATGGCGAGGATGTTCTGCATATGCCGGAGGAGAAGTTCCGGCAGAATGTCCGGTGGAGCAAGATGTCAATGGTGTTTCAGGGCGCGATGAATGCTCTCAACCCTGTCCACCGCGTGGGCGAGCAGATTGTCGAAGCTATCCTTCAGCATGAGGAGATCCCCAGGGAGAAGGCTGTGGAGCGGGCTGAAGGCCTGCTGGATCTGGTCGGCATCAACCCCAAGCGGTTCGGCGAGTATCCTCACGAGTTCAGCGGGGGCATGAAGCAGAGGGCGGTCATCGCCATGTCATTGGCATGCCATCCCAGCCTGATAATCGCGGACGAGCCTACCACCGCGCTCGACGTTATGGTGCAGGCGCAGATCCTGAAAGCCATGGCTGAGCTCAGGGCCGAGCTTGCCCTATCGATGATGCTCATCACTCACGACCTGTCGGTCATTGCGCAGACCTGCGATAGCATAGCGGTGATGTACGCCGGCAAGATAGTCGAGTACGGAAGCGTGTACGATGTGTACGGCAACCCTGTTCATCCGTACGCAATGGGCCTGGTGGAGTCATTCCCCAACATACATGCCGAAAGATCCGCCGTCAGGTCTCTTCCGGGCTTCCCTCCGAACTTGCTGGCGCCTCCTCCCGGATGCAGATTCCATCCTCGGTGTCCGCTTGCGGACGAAGAGTGCATGACGGAGGAGCCCGTTTTGCGCGAAGTTGCTAAACCTGGCCACATGGCGGCATGTCATAAGGCGGAGATTGTTCAGCAGGGGGTGGGCATATGGGAGCGGTAGCGGCTAAGCTTGAGAAGAAGCAGTTCCAGCATGGCGACGTGATAATGGAGGTACGGAACCTGACCAAGTACTTCCCTGTCCGGCTCAGCTTCATCCAATCGCTGAGGACCGACGACCCGCCCGTGCTGAAGGCTGTCGACGACGTGAGTTTCGATGTCTACAAAGGCGAGGTCCTTGGCATAGTGGGCGAATCGGGCTGCGGAAAGACCACGTTGGCCCGTACGATCCTTAGGCTAACGGATGCTACCTCCGGAGCGGTGGCGCTCGAAGATGTCGACATCATGAAGCTTAATCCCTTGGAGATGAAGAACCTGCGCCGCAAGATGCAGGTGATTTTCCAGGACCCGTACGAATCGATGAACCCCAGAATGGACGTACAGACGATCATCTCCGAACCGCTGCGGATTCAGGGGCTTGCCAGGACTGTGCATGAGGCGCGCGACGTGGTAAGCTCCGTCCTGGCGGACGTGGAGATGATCCCGCCGGAGGAGTACATGTCCAGGTATCCGCATGAGCTGTCGGGCGGCCAGCGGCAGAGAGTAGCCGTCGCCCGCGCTCTGGCTCTTGACCCGGACTTCATCGTGGCGGATGAGCCCGTGTCGATGCTGGACGTATCGATCCGAGGCGAAGTCCTCAACCTCATGCTCAATCTATCGCGGGAGAAGGGGGTCACCTTCGTCTACATCACGCACGACCTTGCCACTGCCAGGCACATCTGCGATAGGATAGCCGTCATGTATCTGGGCAAGATCGTGGAGATGGGCACGGCTGAGGAGGTAATCCGGAATCCGCTCCACCCATATACCACGGCTCTGATCGGAGCGGTGTTTGTTCCGGACCCCACTCACAGGGGTATTTCCGAAGTCCTGAAGGGCGAGATCCCGAGCCCCGTGAATCCGCCTTCAGGATGCCACCTGCATCCTCGATGCCCGTACACCATGGACATATGCAGGGAGGCCGAACCTGAGTTCCTACTGTATGAGGGGACGCATCAAGCGGCGTGTCACAGGGCTAAGAAGGCCCGCGGCTAGGCACAGGCCCACACGGGGGACGACACCTGCGTAGGTTACCAAGGGCTGCAGGCACTCTCAGAGTGCCTGCAGCATATATTTTACCGGGCGCTACTTACGGGCGTTTCGCTAGGGACTTCGGGAAGCGGGGTGTAGTCTGTGTCCGGGGGGGAGTTGAACGTCGTCCCGCAGGGCCACGGGTTGCGTGGGATGATCGTCTGCATTACTGACCAGGCCGGCCAGCCCGGGTTGATGGTGCTGGATGTGGCGAGCGGTTCGTCGACGGTGCTCACCAGCACGGGCTGCTCGTGGAGATCGGTGCCGGCAGTTGCGCCGGGCGGCGATCGCGTGGCGCTGCAGGGTGCCGATGGACGGCTAAAGATAGTGAACGTTGTGGCCGACCAGACAGAGTCGATGGGTGAGCCCATTCCAGGGCTGATTACGCCGAGGTGGTCGCCGGGCGGCAGCTCAGTCATGTACGAACTGGACGCAACCACGTATGTCGTCAGCTTGAATGAGACTCGCGGACAGTCGAGTTTCGTCGCGGCGATGGCGGTGTGGATGGGTGACGGGAGTCAGATTGCGTATGTTGCCGATAGCGCACTCCATGCCAGGGATACGTGGACCGGGGAGACGGTTCAGCTTGCGGAGGGTCCTGAGAAGATATGGGGGGTGGCGGCCAGCCTGGACGGTGTCCATGCGACGTATGTAGCGTCAGACGACAATGGAGCGTTGCTTCGGGTGGTGGACGTCTTTACCAAGGAGACATGGGAGACTCGGGCCTCTCGAGGGATATGGCCTTGGTCGCTCGCCTGGTCGCCCGACGGCAGGACGCTCGCCTATTGCATCGGAGGCACAGAGGAGCGAGGCGGCCAGCGGGTGTCCGTCTGTATGCTGGATGTGCGCGGCATCGGCGCGGGCGAGGGATGTGAACCGGACACGGTAGCAACTGTGGTGACGGACCCGCGCTGTGCCGGGCTAGCGTGGAGCCCGGATTCAGCGGCTGTGGCTATAGCGGCTCGGATGGACGGATCAGGCCGGTATGCGGTACACGCGGTTGACCCCGCGGGAGGCATGCATCGGCTGACCGAGCAGGCGAACTGCGTTCTGCCGGACTGGGGTCCATCGCCGATCTAGGAACGCGGGCGCGGCACGCAAGGGGCGAGAAACGAGTCAACCCTCGCCCCCCAAGGCGTACGCTACTAGCTACTGGACGTATGACCTCACCTGGTGCACTACGTCGAAACCGCAGGCTGATACAGCCTCAGCGGCTTTGTCGGCGTTCTCGGGCTCTAGGCGAATAACGATCCTAACAGTGCCCGGTGATAGTTCGAACGTGGCCACGCTGATGATGTTTGCGCCCGCTTCGCTGATGGCGCCGGCCACAGTGGCCAGTATGCCTTTGCGGTCGGGCAGGTCGACAGTGAGCCTGACGCCGGCCCTGGTAGCGCCCAGCATCTCGAGGAACGCATCGAAGATGTCGGTCTCGGTGATTATGCCCGCAACTGCCTTGCCATCGATGACCGGCACTGCGCCGATGCTATTCTCACGCATCACGACGGCGGCCTTTTCGATGGTGTCGTCGGGTGACACAGTGATCACCCTAGTGGCCATGGCCTCTTTCACTGTCATCTTCGAGATGAGGTAGTTGATTTCGAATACCGACAGCGAGGTTGCGGGCGATGGCGATACCTGCAACAGGTCCCGGTCAGTGACTATGCCCACAAGTTTTCCGCCTTGCACTACAGGTAAACGTCGGACCTTGCTGCGCTTCATCATTTCCAGAGCTTCCATGACCGACACATCCGGGGTCACTGTTATGGGGTTTGCGGACATCACATCTCTTACAAACATGTGCGCGCCGTTCTCCTTTCATGGTCAAATATGTACCTTGAAGGACTTCTGCTTCATGCACCAGCATCGCCCAAAAGGCTGCAATCCCTGATGCCCACAGGCGGAACACGCCTATGCACGGTTAATCTGGACGCTCTATCGCCTCCGGGGCTTTCCGAGCCCTGTTTGCTGGCCTGGCGCAGTTGTTCTACTTCCGAGGGCAGGATACCTTCTTGTACGAGCGTGAGGCGGGAATTACCCGCCTCACGCTCCTCGACTCTTGTTGGCAGACGCCGAGCCTACTTCGCGCAGCTCTCTGACGAACACGAGCTGGCGCCGGTGCTCTCAGCGCGCGCTGCCTTCTTGTACTCCTCCGACCTGTGATCAGTCACATAGTAGCCAGACCCGTGGAATATCACACCCATCCTGGAGCTGAAAAGGCGCCGGACAGGAGAACCGCACTTGGGGCAGCGTGTGAGCGTGCCTTCGCCTGGCCCGTGTAGAAACTCGAATTTGCCGCAATTGTCGCAGTTATACTCATAGATTGGCACTGCTAGTCCCTCCCTCGGTCAATTCTACAACCATCTGGCGCTTAACTCAATAGACCGACGGCTAGACCGACGGCTAGACTTGACTGCTGGGGTAAGCGGAACCCCCGAGGCGAGCGCCTCGGGGGAGTACTTCGGATCGGCCCTGGGGCCGACGGAGGATGCCCTGACCTATCTTCCGGGGCTGCGGTGGGTTTGCGCTACTTGAAGAAGACGTGACCCCCGATCACTCTGGTGACAGGGCGGAGCTGGACCCAGTAGTTGGAGGTCTTGGCGGGGTTGTAGAACCCCAATGCCCCATAGGAAGGATCCCATCCGTTCATCGCAGCCTGCGCAGCCCTAAGTGCCGATGATGAGGGCGTGGTATTTATCCTGCCGTCGAGAACGGGGCTAAACTGATAGTATTTGCCGTCCACCACCTGGTAGATTACGCCGGGGATGGTAGTGGGATACGCTCCGCTTTGCACCCTGTTCAGCACGGTGGCCGCCACTGCGACCTGACCCTCGTATGGCTCGCCGCCGGCCTCGGCGGTCACGAGTCTCGCGAGAAGCGACAGGTCGGACTGGCTCCAGGATCCGAAGCTGGATCGCGACGGCGGCTGCGAAGGGCGCGCCGCCGTGCCGCTTGGGATACGAAGGACCTCACCTGGATAGATCCAGTCATGTGACAACCCGTTTGCGGAGCGCAGCGCGCTGACTGTAGTGCCGAAGCGGTTCGCGATAAGGAACAAAGAGTCGCCTGACCTGACCGTGTAGGTAGAACCTGACGGCTTCTGGCCTGTTTGTGATGTGGGGATGGTCAGCGTATCTCCAGGGTAAATCCAGTCATGCGACAATTTGTTCGCGGCGCGCAATGCATCCACCGTTACGCCGAAACGGCGGGCGATGAGGAAGAGCGTGTCGCCTGTCCTGACGGTGTATACAGTGGCGGCCGATGCTGCGCATGCGGCGATTGTTACGATCAAGGCTGCCGCTGCGAATGCTACCACGGCCTTGCAACTCTTTCTGTGTAGTCTAGGGCTCAATAACTGCAACTCCTTTCTCTGCTAAGCCTGCGCGGAAGTGTGGGCCCCCTCTGTGCCGGTCTATTCTACAACGACATGTGGAATTCCCTGTGGGAAGTGGTGGAAGAACACCACCGAGGCCGATGCTTGACAGTGCTTCAAGGCCCTGAGATAGTTGGAGTATACCGAACGACGTGAGAAAGGATGGTGCATCGAATGGCCTTCAAGACGCCTTCCGAGGTTGCCGCGACAGCCGTTGGTATGGGTGTGGCGAAATCCCGTGCTAGCTCTGGCGCCCTTACCGTGCTGGGCTTCCTTGCGGGGAGCTTCATAGCTATCTCCGCCGTATTGTCGCATACGATCTCGTACTCGCTTGGGCCTTGGGCAGGCCCCAGCGTTGTGAGAATAATCTCCGGCTTGCCGTTCAGCCTTGGGATAGTCATGGTAATAGTGGGAGGCGGTGAACTCTTCACAGGCAACTCCCTCATGGTAATGGCTCTCATTGACAAGCGAATCCCCTTCGGAGCCCTCACTCGAAATTGGATTATCGTGTATTTCGCAAACATGGCTGGTGCAATCTTCGTGGCCTGGCTGTATTACAGGACCGGGCTATGGGAGTCTGCGGACGGGACATGCGCGGAGTCCCTCATGGCGATCGCTGTCCGGAAATCGTCCCTCGGTTTCTGGCCGGCCTTCTTTCGCGGCGTTCTCTGCAACTGGCTTGTGTGCATGGGCGTATGGATGTCGTATTCCGCCGATGATGTTGTTGGCAGGCTCGTACCATCTGCAATGGCAGTGTCGGCTTTCGTGATGTGCGGCGCCGAGAACTCAGTGGCCAATATGTTTTACATTCCCGCCGGCTTCATGGTGTCGTCCACTCCTGTCGCCGAATGCGTCGCCAGTCTGGCCCGGAACTTGTTGCCGGTGACTTTCGGCAATGTGGTCGGCGGAGGCTTGCTCGTGGGGACTATGTACTGGTGGGCATACGTGCGCCACATGTCGGAAGCGCGGGGGGTCACGGGAAGATAATCACGGCAGCGCCCGGTCTAGGTGCGACCGGGCGCCGCGGGCTATCGCGTCCTGCGTGCCCTGTTTCGGTAAGCTACGACTTAGGAACGTTGAGGTTGGTCGGGACATTGAAACCGGAGGCGGTTTCAGAAGTAAACCCCTGAGGCCTGAGGGCCTGTGCGAAACTGGCCTGGGTTCCGGCGACTGTCTGGCTTATCAGGCTCTGCTCGGCCGCGGCTATCATCTGCTTCACCATCTGGCCGCCGATTCTGCCCGCCTCGCGCGCGGGGATGTCGCCAAGGTATCCGCCATAGGTGTTATAGTCTACGCCCACCTGGCTTGCAATCTCATACTTCATCTGATTGAGCGCCTGACGCGCCTGAGGGTTCAGGATCCTGTTGCTCCTTCTCGGCATACGATGCTTCCTCCTTTCTTGCAGGTGTCGCGGTTGCATTCGTAGTCTGACCGCTGTATGTGGGCATATACTAGAACTTTGAGTCACCCAAGGAATCTCCATGTGATGCGAAGGAAAACTGGACCGGGCGGAGAAAAGACAGGTGACGCTGCATGCATGTGAAGAGCTGCAGGCGCAGTCAACCGAGGGAGAGTTGGTGCGCCCTTAAATGGTAACTACTGGCATAATACAATCAAAGAGCAGTCAGAACTGCTCGGCACGGTGCGCCATCAAGCCCGACGAGACGCAACGGCAATGCGGCTAGGCAGTACTGGCCTGGCGGGACGCGACTAAGATCGGCGCCTTCCAAGATTACCACACCTGACTCGAGAAGGCAGGTGTGAACGCTGCCGTCTCCGGCCGGGCTTTCGATGGACATCTCCTCGGTTCCTATCAGTACTATGCCCTGTTCAACCAGGTAGGCGGCGCCGCCGGCATCGAGGTACGTCTCCGGGCCGGTCTTCATCAGAACTCGGGATGGGTGAGGTGTCCTGAGGGATTCTGAGAGAGAATCGCGTCCGATGCGTCCTCTGGCGGCGAACTCAACGACGAGGCAGGGGCCGACCAGCGATTCCAGCGGGACTGCCTCCACTGTTTGGGCCCCTGCCAGACAGTGCGAAGGAGCATCAATGTGTGTGCCCGAGTGCGTCCCCATGCTGAGCGATGTTACGTTTGCGCTGTCACGTGGAATCGTGAGCACCGGCGCAAATCGCACCTCCGGATCTCCCGGCCATACCGGCATCCCGTTGTACACAGGGCGAGTAATGTCTATGACTATGGTGCGCATCTGCATCACCATCCCAGGCCTATACTTTCATCGGACGTCAGTCATTATCCTGCTACGGTCCCGCGTCGCGCGGGGGTTGGCGTCTTGCAGTGAACTGACCAGTTAGGTATAGTAGTAACTAGTAACAACGCAACACTTGCCTCTTCTGGAGGGAATTCGTGTGCAAGTCCTATTTGTGGTGCTAAACGACACGGCGCTCCTCGATGACCTGTTCTCGTCCTTTCTTCGGGCAGGGATAACCGGGGCGACTTGTATAGAGAGTATGGGGATGGGGCGAGCCCTGTCTGAAATCGATAGCTCCTCTATACCGATCTTTGCAGCGCTGCGACATCATCTGAACGAAAGCAGACCTTACAACAGAACGGTGTTCGCACTGCTTCCAGATGAAAAGGTTGATGAGGCCATAGCGGCTGTTGAGAGCGTCGTTGGCGACTTGAGCCTTCCGGGCTCGGGGTTGCTCTTCACAGTTCCGGTAGGCAAAATTGCGGGGTTCCCCAAACGCCACTCCGACCTGGACGACCTCGGTCAGTAACCTCGCGTGTTTGCGGAGAGGTTTTGCATGAGCAGCATTCTTGCGGCGGGTCTTATCATGTTGAGCAGTGTCGCTCTCGGGCGCGTCGCGGCGAGCTTTGGCGTTTCATCTGTGGTGGGATACCTCCTCGCAGGGGTCACGCTGGGCCACGCCTGGCCCGGCATCGGTGACGCCATTACACCGGCGGGCGCGGCATTTGCCGCTGAGATGGGTCTGTCGCTGATAGCCTTCGTCGTCGGAGGCGAACTAGAGGCCCGGAGGATTCGCTCACTGCCCAGAGGCGCCGTGAGCATTGCGTTCGCGCAAGCGATCCTGTGCATGGCGGCAGTCCTGGGCGCGGCAGCCGTAGCCGGCAAGCCTCCCGCTCTTGGGCTCGCGTTGGGGGCGATTGCCGCAGCCACGGCCCCGTCTACTACGATCATGATAATCAGAAGGCACAAGGCCGACGGGCCGCTGACCCGGATGCTTCTGTCTGTAGTGGCTGTGGATGATGCCGTATGCATCATGCTCTACGCCGTTGCGGTGTCCGTAGCGCGCGCCTTACCTGTCGCGGGCGCGTCGCAGTCAGTCGCGGGTGTAGCGGGCGTGTTTCTATGGGAACTGGCGGGCTCCGTCACGGTGGGCGTAGTGATCGGCATTGCACTGGGGTACTTCGTCAAGTATGCAAGGGGAGGCGACGAACTGGTAGTGATAGTCCTCGGTTCGGTGCTGCTTGCTGCCGGGCTGGGGTCCAGGATGCATGTGTCGCCGATCATAAGCTGCCTGGTTCTAGGCACGACCCTTTCGAACTTGGTGATGGGCAGCAGGAAGCTATTTGCGACCATAGACCGGTTCTCGCCTCCGGTGTACGTGCTCCTGTTTGCTCTTGCGGGAGTGGGGTGCAACTTCAAGTCGCTCGCCACTTGGATCTCATTCTTTGGCCTGTATCTTGTGGCTAGGGTCGCCGGGAAGGTAGTGGGGTCATTCTTCGCTGCGGGGGCGGCCCAGACAAGCTCGGTGGTGCGTCGCCGTATCGGTTTGTCGCTGCTGCCCCAGGCGGGCCTGGCTGCGGGGCTTACCGTCGCGGCGGGAGTTGCCTTACCGGATCACCGTTCCATGCTCGCATCAATTGTGGTGCCCGGGATTCTGCTGTTTGAGGCAATAGGACCACCTTTGCTCGCGACGTGTCTGAAAAGCGCGGGCGAGGTGCACGAGGGCGATCCAGCGCCAGCTGAGGCGTGAGGCTGGCAAGAAGATAATGGTTGGTGGTATAAATGTCAGCATTGACAAGCGGTGGGAGGGTTTCGCCTCCTCTGTCTGAGCTGCAATCTCCGGGCATGGACGGCAAACATGCGCGTCTGGCTGGCATTGCCATCATCTTACTTCGTTCAGTCATCGTAGCTGCATGCATCATGTTTGGCCTTCACAAGCTCGCGATACGTCCGGGATTCACTACCACAGTCATACCTGCGGCGGCACTCTCGATCGCCGTCTGGATGGTGGGCGGCCGGCTTGACTTGCGCACCGTCAATACTGTAGCGTCAGTCCTTGACATGGGGCTAGTATCCATCTGCGTGCATTTCAGCGGAGGGCTTACGAGCGAGGCATACGCGCTATACTTCATGGCGCTCGCTATCATGGCCCTGCAGGAGAGCGCGATTTCCAGCTCTCTCGGCGGTATCGTGTCCGCTACGCTCTATGCCGCGGCTACTTTCCCATGGCCGAGTCAGCCGGCCATACCCGGATGGACACTCCCGTACAGATGCGGCGTCATTCTGTTCGCTGGGGGGGCAATCGGCCTCGTATCGCAAGCGTTGAAGGACTGTGCCGCGCGGCTGGCGTCAGCCCGCGAGAAGCTCGACAGGCGAGCCCACTGGGACCAGGTTCTGGCGCGCATCACCCGCAAGATCAACTCCGGTATCGGGCTAAGGTCGACTCTGGAGCTGATTCTCGATGGCGGCCTGGAGGTGCTTGGCGGCGACTTCGGCATGGTCGTTCTCAAGGGCCGACATGGGCGACTGGTTGTGTCTGCCTGCAGGAACTCACCTCCCGGGCTCCTAGGCCGAGTGTTCAGGAAGGATGAGGGGCTGGTCAATGCGGCTATTGTGCATCGACAGACGGTCCGGGTATCCAGCTATCCCTCATTCGCAGGGGCTATTCCGGAACTCGTCGCACACGGGCTGCGCGCGGTTGTTGCCACTCCTCTCATATCCGGTCCTGACTGCATTGGTGCGCTCACCTTCGGCGATAAGCGGTTCGGTGTGGCGTATACCCCGGAGGATTGCGAGTTCCTCGAGATGCTGGGGAAACAGCTGAGCGTGGTTGTGGGAAATGCCCACCTGCTGGATGAGGTCCAGCGAAGGGCCGACTATCTGTCTACTCTCAATGAGATATCCATGAGCCTTGCGTCGGTTCTTGAACGCGATGCGCTCTTCGAGAAGATATACCGCGAGGTCTGCCGTATCATCCCCGTTGACGCGTTTTTCGTAGCTATATACCACGCGGGAAAACGCGAGATGGAGATGGCGTTTCTCATGGACCAGGGAGTTCGTTCTCCTTCGACGCGGTTTTCCATGGAATCGGGCCCTACCGCAAAGGTGATCACCAGCGGCCAGCCGATTCTTTTCAACCGCCAGGAAGACGAGATGATGGACGGGGAGCGCAGGTTCGGTAGCATAGATGAGGTTACAGCCTCAGTGATAATCGTACCCATGCGCGTGGGCGCCCATGTGGTGGGCGCGATTTCTGCACAGAGCTACACTGTCAACGCCTACGGAGAGGAGGAGAAGGATCTCCTGATGACGATCGCGTCCAGTGCTGCCATAGCCCTGGAGAACGCAAGGTTGTACCAGTCAGCCCGCGAGCTGTCGCTCACTGATGACCTCACCGGACTGGGCAACTACAGGTACTTCTGCGATCTTCTCGACAAGGAGATCGAGAGAGCCATCCGGCACAGTACGCCCCTTACGCTCATCATGCTCGATTCCGATTGCCTAAAGCACATCAACGACAAGCACGGGCACGCCATCGGCGATATGCACCTCATCCGCCTGGCTGATACCATGAGAGCGGTCTCCCGAAAGTCCGACATACTTGCGAGATATGCTGGAGACGAATTCATGGTAATTCTGCCCAATACGACCAGAGCCGACGGATTGGTGCTTGCGGAGCGGCTCCGGGCTGAGATGGAGCGCTCGCCGCTCATGGTGGAGGGCACCGCGGTGACGGCTACCATAAGCCTGGGCGTGGCCTCTATGCCCGAATCCGGGCGATCCGTCGATGCCCTTGTGAGAGCTGCGGATGCGGCCATGTACGAGGCCAAGCGCCAGGGCAAGAACAGAGTCATGGAAGACTGCGGTCACGCGCAGGCCTGAGGGCGTTCAGACTATCCTCTTCACCAGGTCTTCGAGGGCCTCCGGCAACATATCAGCTACCGCCAACTCGATCAACGTGTATGCACCCGGCGCCTTCTTGAGCCCTGCTCTGAGCGCTCCTACCATGATCTGGCCGGTAACGGACGGGTTGGTTATCCTCATTTCCCACCTGAGCAACTGATTGCCAGTGCGGCCGGAAGCGCCTTTCCTGTCGATTACGACGCCGTGCCCCGGATCGGCTGCCTGGCTTACGCAGTCCACTTCGAACACATCGGTCTCATCGCGAACGAAGTAAGGGTCGCGACGGATGTCGGATTTGACATCGGCGAAAGGCCGTGACCCATCAAGCTCAACATAGACGGCTCGCCTGTGCCTGCCGTAGCCGGCGGGGAGGGTGATGGACACGGCGTCCGCCACTCCCGGGATGGCTCGTACAGCCACAGAATGGCCCATGCTCATGCCTGGCCCGAAGTTGGTGTAGGTGATTCCGGTAGGGGCGATGATCTCCAGCAGCGCCCTGATCACGGAATCGGCGCCCGGATCCCAGCCGGCAGCTATGACCGCAGAAGAATGGCCTTCGAGGGCTGAAGCAGCCAGCGACTGCTTGTGGTTCCAGAGCGGTTCGCCGTGCATGTCAAACGTGTCCACCACACTTATCCCCGACCGCAAAAGGGTGTGTTCCATGGGTTCCAGTTCTCGCGTCGGCCCGCACATCAGAGCGGCATGAACCTCGTCCAGCTCATCTATTCGGGTCACTGCAGGAGCCTCCCAATTCGGGCCCGCGACGCGTTCTCCCGGCTCAGCCCTTCTCCTGACAACCCCTGCAAGCTCAAAATCCGGCGATGCCGCAAGCGCTTCGGCAGCCCCTCGCCCAACATTGCCCAATCCAACCACTGCCACGCGGGTTCTCTGCATCTACACACGCCTCCCAATCCCGGGCTACTGGTTATCTGGATTATACTACATCCTGCGGCTGAGCCGAAGCGGTCAGGTGCACAGCCTGATGGGCAGTGATATAATGGCTCTGTGTTGCCGATGCGATTCCGCATCATGATTGGGGGCGCCTGACATGGAACTGATTGAGATGCGCGATGACCTATGCACGAGGTGTTACGCATGTGTTCGCGCCTGCCCTGTAGAGGCGATGCACGTGGCGGACGGCGCTGTGCGCGCAGACAGCCGAATGTGCATAGGGTGCGGCAGTTGCGTGCAAGAGTGCGCTCACGGCGCGATCGATTTCGCAGACCATACCCGACTGGCGCTGGACTTGCTGGCGCAGGGCGATGCTGTTGCAGTGATTGCTCCCGGCTTTGCCGGGGCTTTTCCCGACGATGATCCGCTGCGAGTCATAGGGGCGTTGCGAGCTCTGGGTTTTGCCGCGGTGTGGGAAGCGGCGGCAGGGGCAGAGATGCTGGCGCCGAGCTACCAGGCTGCCTTGGCTGCGCCTTCGGGGCAGACCGTTATAACCTCGGCATGTCCGGCGGCAGTCCGGCTCATCGAGGCGTACAGACCCGATCTGGTGCAGAACCTGGCCCCACTTGTGTCGCCGGAGACGGCCGCGTCGCGAGCGGCCCGGGCTTTGGGGCGCTCGCGAGTCGTTTGCATTGCTCCCTGTGCGGCGTTCAGGCTGGAAGGCAGTACCGCAGGCCGCGGGAGGGTGACCCCGGATTCCGGGAGCGTGGAGGGCGGACCCGATGTGGTGCTCACACTCAGTGAATTGCGCAAACTGATTGATTCGTCGGGATTGCGCATCGATCAGTGTCTTCCATCGGCGCCGGACGTAACGGCAGAAGGGCCTGGGCGGATGCTGCCGTTGCCGGCTGGGTTGCTTCACAGCCTGGCCGCTTCAGGCGGCGCATTTCGTCAGGGAGCCGTGAGCGCCACAGGCCTCTGCGAGTGCCTGGAAATCTTGGACGCACTCTCTTCCCGTGAAATCGTCGCTTCTCTTGTGGAGATCTCGCTTTGCAGGGGATGCGCGGACGGCCCCGCGTACCCGCAGGGCTCCGGCGCCTGGAGGCGCCGTCAGGCCGTGCTCGCATATTCTGCTGTCATGGAGGGCGTAGGCGGCGCATCCATACTTGAGCAGTTGGCTCGATCAGGTGTTGATGAGATCGACCTTTCGCGCGCATTCGTTCCAAACTCTTCACTGGACGCGACGCCGGATCGTTCTTGCGAGCCGAGGGCCGCACGTCGCCGCTCCGGCAACCCCGGCGCCGGCCGGCCGGGCAGAGGCGAGCGGGACAGGCCCATCCGTTCGGCGTCCCAGAGTTTTGCAGCGGATCGCGAACCGGTAGACATGGTTGCGTATAGCCCTGCCATGGAAAGCGTTATCACCCTGATGCAGAAGGTATCGAGTGTATCATCGACTGTACTGATCACGGGCGATTCGGGCGTGGGTAAAGAGGTAGTAGCCAGGTACATTCACCGAACTGGAAATCGAAGCGCCGAACCCTTTGTCAAGATCAACTGCGCAGCCATACCTGAGACTCTGCTCGAATCCGAGCTGTTCGGGTATGAGGAAGGGGCCTTCACAGGGGCACGTCGGAGTGGGAAGCCCGGGCTGATTGAGCTGGCTTCAGGAGGTACGCTGTTCCTAGACGAGATCACCGAGATGCCCATGGGGCTCCAGGCCAAACTGCTCCAGGTGCTGCAGGAGAAGTGCTTGGTTCGTGTGGGAGGCACAAGGCAGATCATGGTGGATGCCCGAGTGATCGCCGCGACTAACCGCGACATCGAACGGGCAGTGAAGGAAGGGCGCTTCCGGAATGACCTGTACTACCGGCTGAACGTGATTCCTATTCGCGTGCCGGCTCTGGTGGAGAGGGCCGGCGACATTGCGCCGCTGACTTACCATTTCCTCGAGAAATGGGGCGCCAGGTACGGCAGGACACGCCGGATATCTCGCGAGGCTCGGGAAGCGTTGGAGAGGTACAGCTGGCCGGGGAATGTGAGGGAACTCGAAAACGTGCTGGAATTCCTTGTGGTAACCGTGGACGCGCCTGTCATCGGCATCGAGCATATCCCGACTCACATCAAGAGCGCAGGGGCGAAGGACGCAGCGAAGGTCTGCATATCGGGCATCATGCCGTTACGCGAGGCGGTGGAAGAGGTGGAACGGCAGCTCATAGAGCGCGCGTCCGAGACATGCCCCAGTACCTATGCGATAGCCCGTGTCCTGGGCGTCAACCAATCCACAATAGTAAGAAAGCTCCAAAGACTCGCGAATAATCGTGGGGAGTAATGCAGGGTCGCATCGTGCGATGCGATTCCGCATTATGCGTTCTGGAGGCATGGCCGGAGCGGCCCGACTGCTGCTATGAGCGACATGCCGCCTTGGGCACGCTTCCTGCAGTCGTCGAGGGCAATGTGAAACCGTTCACTAGCGATGCGCAAATGCATCGGGCGCCCAGAGTGCGCCGCGGTAACCACCAGCTAAACGCGACTTTGGAATGTGGCACGAATCATGCATGGATAGGCTGTGGCTGCAATGGCCGGCAGAGGAGGTTGAAAGGTCTATGGGTTGCTGTGAGACCAAGTGCGCGGGCGATGTCACCGATATCACACCTGAGCAGTGGGCGAAGGTGGATGAGATCATCGCCAAGTACAGGAGCCAGCGCGGAGTGCTCATCCCGTGCCTCCACGAGGTCCAGCAGATAGTAGGCTATCTTCCCATGGAGGTTCAGGAGCGCGTGGCGGCGGGGCTTGACATCCCGGTGGCAGATGTGTACAGCGTCCTTACTTTCTACGCGCTGTTCACTACCAAGCCAAAGGGCAAGCACAAGGTAGGTGTGTGCCTGGGTACCGCCTGTTACGTGAGGGGCGGCGACAAGGTCCTGCAGAAAGTGGAAGAGGCGCTTGGCATCAAGGCGGGTGACACCACTCCCGACAGGCTCTTTTCTATCCAGGTGATGAGGTGCATCGGCGCCTGCGGGCTGGGCCCGGTCATGACGGTGGACGACGACATTTACGCGCGGATAAAGCCTGACCGCGTGCCCGAAGTCCTCAAGAAGTATTCTTGATATAGTGCCACGGCCATCAGGCGTAGTGAGGGAGGAATACGAATGGATCTGGTTCGAGCGCACGTGCTTGTGTGCGGCGGCGCTGCCTGTGTCTCCTCCGGTTGTAAGGCGGTGCGGGAGGCGCTGGAGGCTGAGATAGCCGCAAACGGCATTGAGCGCGAAATAAAGGTGGTTGTCACAGGGTGCATGGGTCCGTGCGACCTAGGGCCGATCATCGTCGTGTACCCCGAAGGCGTTCTTTACAGGAAGCTCACTCCCGACGATGCCAGGGAGATTGTCCACGAACACTTGGTGAAAGGGCGCATAGTAAGGCGGCTTCTCTACGAGGAACCCGGTACTGCCGAGGTCGTAGAGACGCAAGAGGCTATGACGTTTTTCAGCCGGCAGGAGAGAATCGCCTTACGCAACACGGGCGTTATCGACCCTCTCAACATCGATGAGTATATAGCCCGCGACGGCTACGCGGCGCTGGGCAAGGCGCTTACGGAGATGAAGCCGGAAGAGATAGTCGATACGTTGAAGCGTGCCGGGCTCAGGGGTCGCGGAGGGGCGGGGTTCCCCACAGGGATAAAGTGGGATCTCACCCGCAAGGCTGAGGGGCTGCCCAAGTATGTGGTGTGCAACGCCGACGAAGGCGACCCCGGAGCTTTCATGGACCGCTCCGTCTTGGAAGGCGATCCTCACACGCTGCTCGAGGCGATGGCCATAGCCGGGTACACAGTAGGCGCTAACCAGGGCTACATCTACGTGCGGGCTGAGTACCCGCTGGCGGTGGCGCATCTGGAGCATGCGATAAAGCAGGCGAGGGAATACGGCCTGCTGGGGACGAACATCTTCGGCGCCGGATTCGATTTCGATATCGACCTTCGTGTGGGCGCCGGCGCTTTTGTGTGCGGCGAGGAGACCGCGCTTCTTGCGTCGGTGGAGAGCCGCCGCGGAGAGCCCAGGCCCAGGCCGCCATATCCGGCAGCGTCAGGCCTGTGGGGTCAACCTACTCTGATAAACAACGTTGAGACTTATGCCAACATTGCGCCGATTATCCTGCGCGGCGCAGAGTGGTTCTCCTCCATCGGTACCGAGAAGAGTAAGGGCACCAAAGTGTTTGCGCTGGCTGGGAAGATCAACAACACTGGTCTCGTGGAAGTGCCCATGGGCACCGCCCTTGGCGACATAATCTTCGATATAGGCGGAGGCATACCCGGCGGCAAGAAGTTTAAGGCGGCGCAGACCGGCGGACCTTCCGGCGGCTGCATTCCGGCGCAGTACTTGAACACAGCGATTGACTACGAGTCGCTCAAGGAACTGGGCACCATGATGGGATCGGGCGGCCTCATTGTCATGGACGAAGATACCTGCATGGTGGACTTGGCGAAGTTCTTCATGCAGTTTATCCAGGACGAGTCATGCGGCAAGTGCGCTCCGTGTCGCATCGGCACCAAGCGCATGCTGGAGATACTGGACCGCATCACTAAAGGCCGGGGCCGAGAGGGCGATATCGAGCTCCTAATCGAACTGGGTGAACACATTCGGACTACCGCCATGTGCGGCCTGGGCCAGAGTGCGCCCAACCCGGTTCTATCCACAATCCGGTACTTCAGAGATGAATATGAGGCTCACATACGCAAGAAGAAGTGTCCGGCTTCGTCGTGCGCGGCTCTGTTCAACTCGCCGTGTCAGAACTCCTGCCCGGCCGGGGTGGACGTGCCTCGGTACATCGCCCTGATCAAGCAGCGTAGGTTCGACGAAGCGGTAGATCTTATCCGGGCGACGAACCCCTTCCCGGCGATATGCGGACGCGTGTGCGACCACCCGTGCGAGTCTAAGTGCAGGCGTGGAACGTTCGACGAACCTGTGGCGATCAAATCGCTGAAGCGATTCGCAGCCGATTGGGAAATCAAGAATGATCACCACTATAAGGCGGAATTCTCGCCGCCCTCAGGCAAGCGCGTGGCCATTGTGGGAGCGGGGCCGGCCGGCCTATCCGCTGCGTACTACCTGGCCCTGTTCGGCCACAAGGTCACCGTGTTTGAGGCGCTTCCTGTGGCAGGCGGAATGCTTACCGTGGGAATCCCAGAGTACCGGCTGCCTCGCGACATCATGGAGTTCGAGATCGAAGCAATCAAGAAGGCCGGCGTAGACATCCGCCTCAACACGCGTGTGGGCGTGGACGTAACGCTGGACCGGCTGAGGTCGGAGTATGATGCGGTGTTCGTGTCCGTGGGGGCACAGAGCAGCGCAACGATGGGCGTGCCGGGCGAGGATCTCGATGGGGTCCTCCCGGCGGTGGAGTTCCTGCGTGACGTGGCCTTGGGTCGCCCAGTGAAGGTTGGGCAGAATGTAGCCGTCGTAGGTGGAGGCAACGCCGCAATTGATGCTGCTCGCACCGCTCTGCGATTGGGAGCCAAAGAGGTCCACATCGTCTACCGCAGGCTCCGGTCGGATATGCCGGCTGATCCGGCGGAGATTGAGGCCGCCATCGAAGAAGGCATTCAGGTGCATTACTTGACTGCCCCGACCAGGTTGATCGGCGCGAACGGCAAGCTCGCACAGATGGAGTGCGTGCGCATGAGGTTGGGCGATTTCGACAGGTCGGGCCGCAGGCGCCCGGTACCGGTGGACGCTTCGCGCACGATAGTGGACGTTGACACAGTCATCCCGGCCATAGGCCAGTCCGTCGATACCTCCTTCGCGAGCAAGCCTGCTGACGGGGAGGAAGCACTGCTCATGACCAAATCGGGGTTGGTCATCACAGATCCTGATACGATGGAGACCAATGTGCCGGGCGTCTTCGCCGGAGGCGACTGCGTCACCGGCCCGGCGACTGTGATCGGCGCTATCGGCGCAGGGCGGCAGGTCGCGATGGAGATAGACAAGTTCGTGGGAGGCGCCGCATGGCAGCATGCTGACGCCGATATCGAGAGAGTACTGGTGGGCACGCCCATCGAAGAGCAGTGCAAGAGGTGCGTAATGCCCGAGATGCCAGTTCCCGAACGCGCTAGGAATTTCAAAGAGGTCGAACTCGGTCTGACTGAGGACATGGCTGTGGCGGAAGCTGCCCGCTGCTTCCAGTGCGACGTCTGCGAGCCGTAAGACCACGAGAATGGAGTGTGATACGAATGGGTGACGTCACTCTCACCATAGACGGTCGGCAAGTAACCGTCCCAGCAGGCACGAGCGTTCTCGGGGCCGCAACGCAGGCGGGCGTGAAGATACCCACCCTCTGCTACCTCGAGGGGCTGAACGAGATAGGATCATGCCGGCTGTGCGTAGTGGAGATCGAAGGCGCTAAAACGCTTGCAGCATCCTGCGTTACCCCCGCTGCACAGGGGATGGTCGTTCACACCAACACCAGGCAGGTTCGGGATGCGCGGCGCGCGGTGTTGGAACTGATCATATCCAACCATCCGTTCGAGTGTCTGACGTGCGTACGCAGCGGGTCGTGCGAACTGCAGGCTCTGGCGGAGTCGCTTGGGATCCGGGAAGTCCGGTTTGAGGGCGCAAAGGCGCACCATCCTGTGGACGATTCGACGCCGTCGATCGTTCGCGATCCGGACAAGTGCATCCTCTGTCGGCGATGCGTGGCAGTGTGCGAACAGGTACAGGGCGTCTCTGCGATCAACGTTTCCGGCCGAGGGTTCGACTCGGTAGTGAGCCCGGCCGGCGAGCTCCCGCTGAACGACGCAGCGTGCACATTGTGCGGCCAGTGCATACTTGTGTGCCCCACCGGGGCGCTGAGCGAGGTGGATTCAACACGCAAGGTATGGGAAGCACTGGGTGATCCCAAGAAGCACGTGGTTGT
>JAGVTS010000161.1 GCA_019136685.1 Bacillota bacterium
GCGACGTCGACTACATCTACACCTGCGGTCCTGAGCCGATGATGGCCGCTGTGGAGCAGTTCGCGGCAGCGCGCCGCATCCCCGGAGAGATGTCGCTCGAAGCCGCTCTGGCCTGTGGCACGGGAGCGTGCCTGGGATGCGCGCGCCGTCTCAGGGCCGAGCCCGGAGCAAGTCCCGCATATGCCAGGGTATGCAAAGATGGTCCGGTCTTCTCATTCGGGCAAGTGGAACTGAACCTAGTCCCCTGTGGAGAGGAGTAGTTCAGATGTATGCAGGTCGAGTTGACATAGGCGCCGCCGCAAACGACGATGCTGACGCAATGGTCGATCTCCGAGTAGACTTGGGCGGAATCGAGCTTGCCAACCCGGTCGTGATGGCATCGGGCACGTTCGGATACGGGTTCGAGTACGAAGGCCTTGTCGAGCCGGAGGCAGTTGGGGCTGTATGCGTCAAAGGGACCACGCTGCTACCCCGCGCGGGCAACCCGCCGCCCCGCATCGCCGAGACCCCCTGCGGCATGCTCAACTCCATCGGGCTCGAAAATCCCGGCATTGAAGTGTTCATCCGCGAGCACCTGCCTCGGTTGCGCGAGCGCGGCGCAACGGTCATCGCCAACATCGCCGGCGATACCATCGAGGAGTATGTGCGGATGGCGAAGATGCTCGAAACCGCACCCGGCATCGCCGGTATCGAACTCAACGTATCCTGCCCCAACATCGCCCGCGGAGGAATGCACTTCGGCGTCGACCCAACATCTGTCCATAGCATCATACGCACCGTCAAGCAGGTGACGTCGCTGCCTGTGATGCCAAAACTGTCTCCGAATGTGACCGATATCGTCGCCATGGCCGAAGCTGCGCAGGAGGCGGGCGCAGACGCCATATCCATGATAAACACCCTGCTCGGCATGGCGATCGACATTGAGGCCAGGCGTCCCGTGCTGGGCAACGTATTCGGAGGGCTGTCGGGCCCGGCGATAAAGCCTGTCGCTTTGCGCATGGTCTACCAAGTCGCAAAGGCAGTCGACCTGCCGATTCTGGGCGGCGGCGGGATCATGTGCGCGCGCGATGCCATTGAGTTCATGATGGCCGGCGCTACAGCTGTATCCATAGGCACAGGCACATTCGTCAACCCAATGCTGGCCATTGATGTAATCGACGGCATCCGGAGCTATCTCGCAGGTCACAACTTGACCAGTGTGAGCCATGTAGTAGGCGCAGCAATTGTCTAGCACAACACGGCCTTCGGGGCCAGTTGAAGCTTACCCGACACCGCGACGATGAAAGGAGCGCACAATATGCATGCAAAGGACCGAATCATACTCGCCCTCGATGTGGACGAAACCGAAGAGGCCATGTCGCTGGTGCGGCAGCTTGCCGCACACGTGGGAGCGTTCAAAGTGGGCATGCAGCTTTTCAACAGCGTCGGTCCGGATATCGTCCGGCAGGTACAGGATTTGGGCGGCCGCGTGTTCGTCGACCTTAAGCTACACGACATCCCCAACACCGTGGCCGGCGCAGCCCGCGTCATTGCGCGGCTAGGCTGCTTCATGTATACAGTCCACGCAGCCGGCGGCAGCGCCATGATCCGGGCGGCAGCAGACGCCGTACGCGACTTGCAGCATGAGTCGGGTGAATCAACCGGGCTGGAAGGGCGCGCCCAGACCCCGATCATGCTCGCTGTCACTGTGCTCACCAGCATCGACCAGCGCCAACTGGAGCAGGAGTTGCTGATAACAGGGATGCCCATCCGCGACGTTACCGTACGTCTGGCGAAAATGGCGCAAACCGCCGGCGCCGGCGGCGTAATCTGCTCCCCGCACGAGATCGCAGCCGTGCGCACCGCGTGCGGGCCTGACTTCAGGATAGTGACCCCCGGCATACGCCCTGTATGGCATGGTTCCAATGACCAGAAGCGGATCACAACCCCCGCAGATGCGGTGAAGCTGGGCGCCGACTATATCGTCATCGGGCGGCCCATTACGCGCGCTCCCCATCCTCCATCAGCAGCCGTTCGCATCGCGGAGGAAATCGAGGACACCGCCTATTAGCTGACACGAGGAGGTCTCGCACATGCCCATTGCCAAGCCTGACGCCTTGCTCACAACCGACCAAGCGCTGCGCATCTTCACATCCTCCGGCGCATTGCTGCGCGGGCATTTTGTCTTCACATCGGGGCGACATGGCGACACCTACATGCAGTGCGCTCAGGTACTGAAGCATCCCGAGTACACCGGAACACTGGCGAAGCATCTGGCATTCCACTTCAGAAGCGACGCGATCGACATAGTCATCGGCCCCGCGATGGGCGGCATTGTCGTGGCCTATGAAGTCGCCCGGCAGCTGGGCGCAATCGCGCTGTTCGCCGAACGCGAAAACGATAGGATGACACTACGCCGCGGTTTTGCCATTACGCCCGGCCAGCGTGTGCTGGTGGTGGAGGACGTAGTCACCACAGGCGGGTCAGTTCGCGAAGTGATGGAAGTCGTCCGGGAGCGCCAAGGCCATGTAGCAGGAGTAGGTGTTCTGGTAGACAGGACCAATGGCGCCATAGACTTCGGCGTCAAGCAGACAGCGGTGCTCAGCATGGAGATCCCTTCATGGGATGCAGACGTATGCCCGCTGTGCCGCGAGGGCAAGCTCCCCGCCGTCAAGCCCGGGAGCCGGGCCGGACGACAACCCTAACTCGGGCGCGCCGACGTTGAGGGCCGGGCATTCCCGCCCGGCCCTGCTCTGATCTCGCGTTTTCAGCTGAGCCTCATATCTTCAGCTTGATCCAGTCGGATACTACTTCTACCGACCCTTCCTCGAACTTGGGCTTCGCGAATCTCATGAAGTACATGGACGCCTTGCCCGACCGGAATTCCGGAGTATAGGTGATACCCTTGGCCATAGTGCCGTCCCAGTCGCGAAGGCTCTCCATCGCAGCTATCAGGCCCTCGCGCGTAGGATTCTTGCCGGCACGCTTCAGGCCCTCGCAGAACACCTCGCCGGCGATGAACCCTGCAGCCGCAAATGCGCTGGGCATCTCCTTCGGGTAGGTGGCCTGGTAGATCTCGAGATACTTCGTTGAATCCGCGTCATTGCCGAGCACAGGCACCCATCCGGGCGCGATCAGGCCGACGCATGCATCGCCGGCGAGTCCCGGCATCTGGATGGGGTCTGCATTGACATACGTCGTCAGGAACTGCGCCTCGAGCCCCATGACCTTAGCCTGCTTCAGGAACCCGGCCGCAGGCTTGATCGTGGAGTAGATTATCACGGCTTCCGGCTTGGCCCGCATGAGCTTGAGAATCTGTGAACTGAAGTCGACGTCGGCTGCCCCGAAGTTGACGACCTCCACCGGCTCCATCTTGTAGATGGCCAGCTGTTCGCGCACGCCGCGGAGTCCTTCAGTGCCGATATCGGTCTGCTCACATGCAACCGCGATCCTCTTCATCTTGAGGTTGTCCACCACATACGTGGCCACGATGCGGCCCTCGCTGATGTAGTTGGGCTGAACCGGGAAGAAGTACTTCTTGGGCGGGTAGGCAAGCGCACTGATGCCTGTGCCCTGGTAAATGGAAGGAATCTGCTTCTCCATTATGTAATCGATTGTGGCCGCCACACCGGGTGTGCCCAGCGTGCCGACGAGCGCGAACACCTTGTCCTGCTCAACTAGCTTCTTGGTGGCTGCTATGGCGCGGGCCGCCTGGAAACCGTCGTCCTCGACGATGAACTTGATCTTACGTCCATTCACGCCGCCCCGCGCGTTCACCCAGTTGAAGTAGGCCTCCATGCCTTTGCGCATGTTGATGCCCACCACCGCCGCCGCGCCGGACTGATCTTGGAATGCCCCAATTGTAACTTGATTGTCGGTGATGCCCGGGACTGCGGCCTGAGTCACACCGACTGCCATCGTAACCGCCAGTATGGCCACACAAAGCAATGCCAAGAACCTCTTCATGCTCTAGCCTCCTGCTCTATTGTTAGTCGCGAAACCAGCAAACCCAAGTCGCCCGCATATTCCGCCGATTGTCGCCGATGCACCTGCCTATCTAGCCGAGTGGCCGGCCCCCAGATACGAGCGCTTCACCTCCTCAGTCGCGAGCAGGTCCTCGCTCCTCCCCGCCAGCGTCACACTGCCGGTTTCGAGTATGTATGCGTACTTCGACACCGCCAAGGCAAGGCGGGCGTTCTGCTCCACCAGTAGAATGGTCGTGCCTTCTTTGTTGAGAGCCCTGATGATCTCAAATATCTGTTTCGTGATGAGCGGCGCTAGGCCCAGCGACGGCTCGTCTAGCAGCAACAGCTTGGGACTAGCCATCAACGCGCGCCCGATGGCCAGCATCTGCTGCTCACCTCCGCTGAGAGTGCCCGCGGCCTGCGCCTGTCGTTCTTTGAGAATCGGAAAATGCGTGTAAACCCGGCTGAAGTCTTCCGGCACTCGCCTTCGATCACGGCGCGAATACGTGCCAATGAGCAGGTTCTCCTTTACCGACAACTCCGGGAATACCTGGCGCCCCTCAGGCGCCTGCACTACGCCCATGGAGACTATGCGCTCCGGTGACAGCGCGTCGATACGCTGGCCCGCGAAGACTATCGTCCCTCTTGTCGGGCGCACAATCCCGGAGATCGCGCGAAGCGTGGTTGACTTGCCCGCTCCATTCGAGCCCAAGAGCGCCACGATGTCGCCCTCTGGAACCTCCATGGAGACTCCGCTCAACGCGCGCACTGGGCCGTAGGAGACGTCAATGCTATCTAGCTGCAGCATCCTGCTCCTCCTCTCCCAGATAGGCGTGGATGACTTGCGGGTCTTGCTGTACCTCAGGCGGAGTGCCCTCCGAAATTTTACTGCCGAAGTTCATCACCGTGATCCTGTCGCACAGGTTCATGACGAAGGACATGTCGTGCTCCACCAGAAGCACAGTCATGCCGAACTCGGACCGGATCTGCCTGATCACCCCGGCAAGCTCCATGCGCTCAGTCGGGTTCATGCCCGCGACAGGTTCGTCCAGCAAGATCAGGCTGGGCCGAAGCGCCAATGCCCTCGCCAACTCAATCAGCTTCTGTACTCCGTACGGCAGGCCATACGCTCTCCTGCCGGCGTACTCGGCAATCCCCAGGAACCGGAGGGTCTCATGCGCGCGCTTCGCGGTGGCCGCTTCTTCCTCCCTGACGCGCCGTGTCTGCAGCGCCCCGCCTAAAACATCGGTCTTGCCCGCGGTGTGCAGCCCGATCATGACATTGTCCAGCACTGTCTGCCCCCGGAAGAGCTCCACGTTCTGGAACGTGCGCCCGATCCCCCGCATGACGACCTCGTGAGGTTCGCAGTCGAGAGCCTGCCCCCGGAAACGAATCTCGCCTGCGTCCTGCCTGATGAAACGCGACACGACGTTGAACACCGTGCTCTTGCCGGCCCCGTTGGGCCCGATAAGGCCATGAATCGTGCCCTCCTGCACATCGAAGCTGAGCGAGTTCACCGCCACCAGCCCGCCGAATCTGACCGTAACTCCCTGAAGCTCAAGCATTGCCACTCTTGGTCGCCCTCCTCGCCCGCGCTCGCAAGGCAGCGCTCTTGATCTTTAGCGGCAGGCTCACCAGCCCATAAGGCAGGAACAGCACGACCAGGATCAGCGACAGACCAGCCAGGATCAGCGGCAGATTCTTCACCCGGCTGAACACATGAGGCAGAATGGTCATGAACACCGCCCCCAAAATCGAGCCGGGCACACTGCCCAATCCACCCACGACGATCGCTGAGAGCAATGTCATCGACACGCCCATATTGAAGTCGTACGGACTGACGTACCTCGTGAGATGGGCGTGCAGAACTCCTGCTATCCCGGCGTAGAATGCGCTAACCGCAAACGCGGTCACCTTGTACTTGGCCAGGTTTATGCCCATTGCCTGTGCTGCCACCTCGCTATCGCGTACCGCCATGAGCGCCCTTCCGGGCCTGCTACACAGCATGTTCTGCGCCGCCTCCACGGAAAGCCATGTCAGCACAAGGACAAGGTAGTAATACTTCAGGTCCGTGTCGAACCGAAACCCCAGGATAGCTGCGACCGGAGCCTTCATCCCCTGGTAGCCCCCTGTCAGCTTGTCCCATGACGCCGACAGCTGGCCCACCGCCACGCCAAACCCCAGTGTCGCGATGGCCAGGTAGTGGCCTTGCAGCCTCAGCGCCGGCACTCCCAGGCCCAGCCCGAGCGCCGCAGCCAGCAGCGAGGCGACGATCAGGGCCAGCGAGAACGGCACTCCAAACCTTCCGGTAAGAATGGCCGACGTGTAGGCGGCTACGGCCATGAAGCCGGCGTGCCCTATGGAGATCTGACCGGTATAGCCTGTCAGAATGTTCAGACCCAGGGTTACGATGACATACACCATCACCAGGCTGTAGAGGTACACCACGTACGATCGTCCCAGTGCCGCCGTGACAATGGGGAGCACGATAAGCGCCGCCCCCAGCAGAAGCCTAGCGCTCAGCCCAGTGCCGGCGATGCGCCGCAGCAATCCTTGGTTACCGTTACGCTCGTTATTGATCCCGCGTTCCATCGTACTGCGTCACACCTTCCTTTTGGGGGGCGTCCCGAGTAGCCCACTTGGCCTGATAAATAGCACCACTACGATGAGCGCGAAAGCGAATGTGCTCTTAAGCTCAGTGGAGATGTAGCCCGCCACCAGGTTCTCCAACACCCCGAGCAGCAATCCTCCCACCACAGCTCCCGGCAGGCTCGAAAAGCCGCCCAGAACCGCCGCGGTAAAGGCTTTGATCTGCACCTCAGCCATCATGCTGGGGCTGAGGAAGGTCGTGGGAGCTATAAGTATGCCCGCGACAGCGCCCAGCACTGCGCTGATACCCCAGGTAAGCGCGTACACCTTCGGTACCGGCACTCCCATGAGCCGGGCAGCGCGCGAGTTCTGAGAAGTGGCCCTAATCGCGATCCCCGCCATGGTGAATCTCAGCACCAGGTAGAGAGCGAGCGCCATGGCGATGGTCACGGCGAGCACCAGGATGCTGTCGCGCGTGATGATCAAATCCCCGATCCAGATTGGGCGGCCCTGCACCGCTCTGGGGAAGCTCACGGGGTCAAAGCCCCATACCCATCCGGCCGCGCCGTTTAGCACCATGAACAGACCGAGTGTCATGATCATCAGGCTGATCAGAGGGCCGCCCTGGATCGGCCGGAGGAAGATTCGCTCCACAGCCATCCCGAATATGAAGGCGAATATTAGTGCGCCGAGCGCTGCGGGAATATACGAGAATCCCAATCTCACCAGGAAAGTATGCGCCATGAAGGTGGACACCAT